>JBCLDE010000165.1:0-2013 GCA_038915165.1 Candidatus Limnocylindrales bacterium | reverse complement strand
CTCCAGGCCGAACGTGTGGAACCCGTAGGCCACGACCAGCAGCCCTGTCGAATCCCAATGGAGTGCCCGCGGGTCGTCGTGGATGAGCGACGCGAATCGGGCGCTCCATGCACCACGCGGCCCTTCGAGACGTAGTTCCGCCCGACATAGCGGCTCAAAGTCGTCCGCGACCCGCGGGCTCAGGTCGATCAGGTCGCCGCCCACCTCGGACAGGGCGAAGACGGCCGGTCCCGAACCGCTGCCGCCCCAACGCCAGCGCGCCCTGAGACCGCCTGGGTAGGCGATCGTGGCGTTCCGTGGTTCGGCTGGCACCTGGGCCGGCGACCCGGTCAGCTGCCGGCGTCCACGGCTGCGACCGGGTCGCCGCCATGGAGCCCGCCATCACTGCCAGCCGGTCCGCGCCGGGCGTCGGCCTCGAGGTCCGCGGCGGTGCGCTCCTCCGCGACCGGTGCGACCGTGGCGTTGGCCAGCACTCGCAACGTCCTTGGCGGGACCGGGAAGACGGCGGTCGGCAGGCCGGCGGCAGCCCAGACCACCGGATAGCGGCCGAGATCTGGATCCATGATCACGCGCACCGGCCGGAGGTGTCCGATGGGCGGGATCCCACCGATGCTGAAGCCCGTCAGGTCGTGCGCCTCGCGTGCAGTCGCCCGACGGATGTTAGCCTCGCCCGTGACCGCCGCCAGGCGTGCGATATCGACCCGGTTGGGGCCGGACACCAGGCAAAGCAACGGCTCCGGGCCCGACTCCGTCGGGACCACGAAGACGAGCGACTTGACGATCTGGCCGAGGTCCGCCCCGACCGCAGCGGCGGCCTCCGCGGCCGTATGGGTGGACGCATCGAAGACCGTCACCTCGAGGGTCACGCCCTTGCGGGCGGCGGCGGCGAGGACGCGCTGGATCGCGGGATGAGCGGGCGTATCGGGCACAAGCCGGAGTCTACATCGGGTCGCCCGCCCGGCCCTCGGCGAGGTAGCATCGGCCGCATGGACGCTCTCATCCTGGCCGACGGCGACGTATCGACCCGTGCCGCGCTGGACGCCGCCTGGCCCGGATGGGATGCCGCGGTCGGTCTGGTCATCGCCTCGGACGGGGGTGCCCGACACGCGGCGGCACTCGGTTTCCGAATCGACCTGTGGGTCGGCGACGGCGACTCGATCGGCGCGGCGGACCTCGAGATCCTTGTCTCGTCAGGCGTTCCGGTCGAACGCAGCCGACCGGACAAGGACGAATCGGACACCGAGCTCGCGATCCACGCCGCCCTCAAGCTTGGCGCCGATGGGATCATCCTCCTCGGCGCCCTGGGCGGCCCTCGGATTGATCATGCCGTCGCCAACATCGGCTTGCTGGCTATGCCCGAGCTGGCCGAATGCCGGGCCTGGATCCTGGACGCTCGATCCAGGATCGGCTGCATGCGCGCTCCGCGAGCCGGCGGTGAGGCGACGACGCGCTCCCTGCCAGGCCGCATCGGCGACCTTGTCTCGCTGCTGCCTCTCGGCGACGCCGTCGAGGGGGTGACCAGCCACGGTCTCCGATTCCCTCTGGTCGATGAGGCTCTTCTGCTTGGCCCGGCGCGCGGCCTGTCGAACGCCATCGAGGCGACGGGTGCCTCCGTCAGCCTGCGGTCCGGGATACTCCTCGTCATCGAATCGCCAGCGTCGATCGAGCGATGATCCCGCCGCTGGCAGGGTCCCGCGGTCGCGGACTGCCGGCGGTCGCGGACTGCCCGGCGGTCGCGGCCTGCGCCTCGTCTGGCCTGCGCCTCGTCGTGGCGTCCCGTGCTAGGCTCTGACCATGAGCCTGCCTGCTGTCGGTGACCTCGCCCCAGAGGTCGCGTTGCCCGATGAGACCGGGACCACCCACCGTCTGAGCGACCAGCGCGGCCGCTGGACCATCCTGTACTTCTATCCGGCGGACGACTCGCCCGGCTGCACGGTCGAGGCGTGCGAGTTCCGGGACAGCAACGAGACGATCCACGAGCGCGGCGCCGACGTGTGGGGTATTAGCCCGCAG
>JBCLDE010000164.1:0-2036 GCA_038915165.1 Candidatus Limnocylindrales bacterium | reverse complement strand
TCGGCCACGTCATCCCCCTCGGCGGCCGCAAGCTGCTGACGCACCTGGGCGAACGCGGAGGCGAGCGTGTTGTCGATGCCCCCCTCCGGCTCCTGGACAGCGTCCGACAGGGAGTAGGCGCGTTCCGGGCGCGGCCGTCGCTCGGCGCGAGGCGCGCTCGGGACACCCGGTGCCCCGGCCTCGACGACCGGACGAGCCGGCGGCTCCTCGGCCTGCTTGAGGCTGAGCCCCAGACGATGCCGCTCGGAGTCGAGCGAGATGATCTTGAGCTTCAGCGACTGGCCTTCATGTACGACGTCGCCCGGATGGGCGACCCGTTGATGCGACAGCTCGCTGATATGGATGAGGCCCTCAAGGCCGTCGCGGACGCGCACGAATGCGCCGAAGTTCACGAGCTTCGTGACCGTCCCGTCGATGACTTCGCCGACGTTGAAGTCGGCCACCGTCGAGTGCCACGGGTCCGGCTGAAGGCGGCGGATCGACAGGCTGATCCGGCCGCGCTCATGGTTGATGTCGATGACTTCGGCCTCGACCTCCTCGCCGACCTGATAACCGGACTCGGGGTTGTTGACCTTGTTCCACGACAGCTCGCTCTTGTGGACGAGGCCGTCGATACCACCGAGATCGATGAAAACACCGAACGGGGCGATCGAGCGGACCGTGCCCGTGACCTTCTGTCCGACCAGCAGGCTGCTGAACAGCTCGTCGCGCTTCTCGCGCCGCTCTTCGTAGAGGGCGACCTTCTCAGACAGGATCAGGCGGTTGGCCTTGCGATTGACCTCCAGGATCTTGAGCCGGAGCTTGCGGCCGACGAACGGCATCAGCTTCTCGGCGATCTCCTGGGCCGCGTCGCGCGGCTGGTCGTTCTGAGGTCGGCGCGGGAAGTCCACGATCTGACTGATCGGGACGAAGCCGCGGATACCACAGTCAACGATGAGGCCACCCTTGTTGTGATCGATGACCGGTGCCTCGATGATGACGCCCGTCTCGAACTGCTCCTGCATTGAGCGCCACTTGCGCTCCAGGCCAGCTCGGCGAAGCGACAGGACGACGTGCCCTTCGGGCGACTCGGGCTGCAGGACGTACACGAGGACGGTGTCGCCGATGTTCAGGGCGGGCTGCCCCTCACCGTTCCGACCGAACAGCTCGCGGTTACTGACGACGCCTTCGCTCTTGGCACCGATGTCAACGAGGATCTCGTCCTTGTCGATGCGGACGACCTGACCTTCGACCACGTCGCCGTGCTTGAAGCTCTTGATGTCGGAATCCTGCTCCGCGAGCAGCTCCTCCATGGTCGTCGGCTCCGACCCGAGGACGTGGGGAGGCTCCGGCTCCTCGTCCTCGTCGCTCGCGGACGGGGCATCGGCCATGTCGGCCGCACTGAGGTGCTCAGCGGCAGGCTGCGTATCGACGGCAGGCTGCGTATCGACGGCCGATGCCGTGGGTGCTGCAACGCTCGGCACCTCTGGCCCCGCAGCCGGCTGGGGCTCGGCGTCGGCAGCGAGGGCCTCCGCGACGACCTGGACGTCGTCCTGAGCGGCATCAGATGCTGGGGCGGTCTCCGTCTCCGTGGCGGCTTCCTGGGTGCTGGTGGCGGGCTCGTCTGCGACGGCAACCGCCGCGACGGTGTCTTCGGACGCCTGGTCGGCCACGGAGGCGATAGCTTCCGGTTCCGGCGCGGTCCCGCCCGACTGCTCTTCGGTCAAGGGTTTGGTCACTCCTGATGGTGGATGTGCACCCGAGAATCACGAACGGCTCGAGCGACGCTCAAGCCGGTTCGAAACGATCAGGTGGTCCGGGCGATCGATCCGCGGTCCGCTCCTTCGTGCGTCGAATGGGCTATATGTCGGTCTTCAGCTATTCGCCTCTTGGGGCCGGGAGAGTCTAGCACACGCTTTCCGACGGCTACAATCCCAACACTGTGCCCGAATTGCCCGATCTGACCGTGGTCGCCGATGCGCTCCACGCGGCGCTTGTCGGTCGCCCGGTGCGGTCCGTGGCAGCGCCGGGGCCGCTCTCCGTGCGCGGAACGCCGG
>JBCLDE010000163.1:0-2070 GCA_038915165.1 Candidatus Limnocylindrales bacterium | reverse complement strand
GGCGCCGACGTAGCTCCTCTTCGATCGCCATCAGGAGATCGTCCGCTTCGTCCTCCTCGAGGGCCAGGTCGGCGTTGCGGGTCACTCGGAAGAGATGGTGCTCGACGATCTCCATGTCGGTGAACAGCGCGTCCAGGTTGGACTCGATGATCTGGTCGATGAGCACGAAGCGGGACGGCTCCACTTCCAGGAGGCGGGGCAGGATCTGGGGCACCTTGACTCGTGCGAAGTGGGACTCGCCGGTCTCTGGATCGCGCAGGCCGACCGCGATCGAAAGGCTCAAGGTGGAGATGTACGGGAAGGGGTGACCGGGATCCACCGCGAGCGGCGTGAGGACCGGGAAGATCTCGTCGAGGTACCGCTGGCGGAGGGCTTCGTGATGCTCCGGGATGGACGCGTACTCGACGATCTCGATGCCTTCGGTGGCGAGTTCGCGACGCACCGACAGGTAGATCGCCGATTGGTCCGCCACGAGACCAAGGACGCGCTCGCGGATGGCGGTCAGCTGTTCTCCGGCCGTACGGCCATCGGGTGAACGAGCGGCTTTGCCAGCTTCGACCTGCTGGCGCAGGCCGGCCACGCGGACCTGGAAGAATTCGTCGAGGTTCCCGGCGAAGAGGGCCAGGAACTTGACCCGCTCGAGCAGGTGATTGCGCTCGTCGCGCGCCTCGAACAGGACCCGGGCGTTGAATTCCAGCCACGAAAGTTCGCGGTTCAGGTAAGGGAAGGCCGCCTGGGTGCTGGCTTGGCGACGGGCGCGCGCCGATCCCGCGGGTCGGGCAGGTCGGGCGGGTGCTCCTGGGTCGACGGCGGCCATCGGCGGGTCTACGGCTCCTGCAAGGGGCCGCCGACCAACGACGTCCCGGCGGCCGAGGATAGCACGCTGGTTCGGCCCGGCCTGAGCGGGCCGGTCAGGTCTCGGCGCGGTAGCGGCGCTCGCCTGAGCGCGGGTCCAACCAGACCCGCATCTTGCGGCCGGAGGTCGGATCCATGAAGACCTCGTCCGTGGGTCGGAATCGGGGCTCGAGCGTCGCATCCGGTGGCTCGCCGTCGCCCGGTCCGACGCCAGCCACGATGGCGAGGCCGATCAACAGGAGGCTGATCCCGCCGACGAGGATGAGCAGACGCGCCAGGCCAAGGCCCATCGTCACTCGACCGGCGTGCCAGCTGCGGCCGCATCCGAGGCCGCGGCATCGGATGCCACGCCGACGGCCGTCCCGTAGGCCACGATCTCGCTCATCGTGCCGCCCAATTCGGAGCTGTCGAAGCGCATCGACAGGATGGTGTTCGCGCCGACCAGCGTCGCGTTGCCGACGAGTCGATCGAGCGCTTGGCGTCGGGCGTCCTCGAGCAGGCTCGTGTGCTCGTGGATCTCGCCGCCGACGATGGAGCGCAAACCAGCCATCAGGTTGCCGCCGAGGCCACGGCTGCGAACGACCAGGCCGAAGACCATCCCCTTCGATTCGACGATCCGATGGCCAGTCAGGAAGGGGGTCGTGACGACGATTATGCGTGCTCCCCGTGTCGGTCGGCGATGGTCGGATCCGGCGCGAGGGCCGCCCGTCGGGCCGAGCATGCCGGACACGGGCAACGGTCGCGCAGCATCCGGAACGTGTAGTAGCCGGTGTGGTGGCCGTCCGCCCAGATCGGCATGATGGCATAGCGGCCGACCAAGGAGACGTCGGTCAGGCGGGTCTGCTCGTCGGTCAGGGTCGGCGCGCTGTCGAGCCAGCCGGGCATGCCCGCCTCGCCGCGGCAGTAGGCGCACGGGCAGAGCCAGCGCAGGGGGACCGCGTCGTAGGCCGTCTCGTGGCCGTCGCCCCAGCCGATCTCCAGGCGCCCGGCAGCGCGATCCGCGTGGATGGTGACCGGTGTCGTTTCGCTTGTCGTTTCGCCCATCGGCCGATGGGACGATCGACGTCTCCTCCCCGCCCGTCACGTCGCTGTTCATCCCCGATCCGGGCATGAGGTCATGTCGTGCCGACAGGTTCCGGCCACCGGCCGGCGTCGCGTCGGACCCGTCGGCGGCGAAGAGCCAGATGTCGTTCCGGCTCCCGGCTCGACCCTCCA
>JBCLDE010000162.1:0-2105 GCA_038915165.1 Candidatus Limnocylindrales bacterium | reverse complement strand
AACGCTCAACATCGTGTTCGCTGGTCGCTCGGTCTCAAGGCACCTTCGATACGGCCACAACGGGATGGACACTCTGGATTTGCCAATTCCCGGACTCGACGGTCCGCCCCGCTACGATCACTCAATCCTTGCGTTCACCCGGGTGGGCGCCAATCAGTACGAGATCAAGCTACTTAACCCTCGAATAGCTGGCCGTTGGCGAGGTCGGTCGGCGGCCGCGGGAACGCTCTATGCCATGACAGGGGGGCGCGAGTGGGGTGTCTTGCCGTGAGACCGAACAACTCGCGCGATCCGATCAGCATCTGACCGACAGGCCAGCCTGCGAGGATGTACGCGCATGCCGATCGACTTTGACGACGACTTCGAGATCGACTTCTCGAACGTTGGCCGCCCGGAGCCCAAGGACCGCGAAGAACGGGACGGGATGTACGCGGAGGGCCGGTTCACCAACCGCACCTATGCGTCAAGGAGCTTCCCGCTACGCGGCGCGCCCGGAGTCCCAGCCAAGTTCGTCAGCAAGGTCTTCGACCCTGAGTCCGAGACCGAGGTTGAACCGTTCGGCGAAGGCGAAGTCTGGCTCGTCCGTGAGTCGCCGAAGGGCCGGGTTCAGCTCAAGCTCCTGGTCGCGCGGGAGCAGGGCCACGTCAGCCACCTGTGGATCCAGAGGATCACCTACCCGAAGGGCGTCGCGCGGGCGGAGAACTCCCTCAGCCTGGGCGCGGCCGACGCTGACCGGCTGATCGAGCTAGTCAAGAACCTCGACTACATCCCCGTCACCGGTGACGAGACGGTCCGCGTCGACGACGCGCTTGTCCGCGAGCTGTTCGCATCGCCCGGGTCCATCACGCAGCTCTACGAGCGGAACCCGGATCTGTTCCGGAGGTTGATCACGGACGACGCGGCCGCCAGGGACGTGGTCGCGTTGCAGCGACGCAGGGCCGAGGTCGAACGATTCAAGCGCTTGCTCGACGACGAGGAGTACTTCGACGCCCAGGTCGAGCTAACGGCACAGAAGCGCAAGGAGGACGTGTGGCAGGCGTTCTTCGAGGACAACCCCTGGATCCTCGGGACGGGCCTCGGAGGGCAGCTCTATACGTCCTGGGACGAGGACCGCCTCCAGCAGGTCGTGGCCGGGACTTCCATCGCGCGCGAGGGCAAGCGCGCCGACGCGCTGATGCGCACCTCAGGCGTCGTGCGGTGGATGACCTTCGCCGAGTTCAAGCACCACCGCACCGCGCTGCTCGACAAGACTGAGTACCGGCCCGGCGCGTGGAGGGTTTCGGCCGAGGTAGCGGGCGGCGTCGCCCAGGCCCAGGCAACCGTGCGCCGCGCCATCCAGGACATCGGCGAGGTTCTTCGATCCAAGACAGCGGACGGCTCGGAGATCCCGGACGACATGACGTTCCTGACGCGCCCGCGGTCGTACTTGGTTGTCGGCCAGCTCGACCAGTTGCTCGGCGGGGCGGGAGGGCCTCACCTGGAGAAAATCAGGTCGTTCGAACTGTTCCGGCGAGGTCTGACCGACCCCGAGATTGTCACATTCGACGAGCTGCTCGCCCGCGCCGAGTGGGTCGTCGACGCGGAGGACGGCTAGTCGTGGAGACCGTGTGGCTCTTCGAGTACACCGGCGGTCGACCGTTCGCGTTCTCGTCCGACGGCGTGAAGACCTGGTTCACGCCGGACTGTCGGCCATGGGCATGGGCGAGCGATCGAGGGTGGCTCTGGTCGTACGAGACAAATGAAGCGTTGGGCTGGTCGGGATGACGACCCGGAAGCGGCTCCAGGCGAGCCAGGCACAGAAGAGCAGCGTCGGACGGCCCTCGATCACCGGACCCTGGCCCCAGTCGAACTGGAGCCACATGCCGGGCTCGGTCACCCAGGGTCGATACGTCCGCCGGTGGCCCGCCCGGTACGCCGCCTTGGCGGACCGGACCGCCCGGCTCGTCGTGCGCTCGCTCGCGGCCAGGCCCAGGACCACCAGGCGCGCGTGGACGATGTCGGCGCGGACCCTGCCGCCCGAGCGCTCGACGAGCTCCTCGATCTTGGTCCGGTACGGGTCGATCTGCATCGGCCGGCGGAGCCGCCCGTTGGGGTCGGCGCCCCGG
>JBCLDE010000161.1:0-2161 GCA_038915165.1 Candidatus Limnocylindrales bacterium | reverse complement strand
TGCGTCGGTCTCGATCCAGCGACACGGCATGGATGACGGCACGGGCGGCCAGCCGGCCAGCCGGCGTCACGATCGCGCCACCCAGCGGCACCGGGGCCTGACGAACAGCCGGGGGGATCGTTCCGGAAGTCGCCGCGCGGGCCCACCTGCGCTACATCGTGCCGGTCTTCGACGCCGTCTGGGCGGACGCCGGAGCGACCTGGGACGACATCGGCGCCGTCGCCGTCACGTACGGTCCAGGGCTGGCCGGTTCGCTGCTCGTGGGCATCAACTTCGCCAAGGCCGTGGCCTGGGTCCACGACAAGCCGCTCGTCGCTGTCAACCACCTTGAGGGCCACGTCTACGCCGCGTGGCTGCGCGACCCGGGAGCGCCTGATCGACCCGACCCGGTCTTCCCTCTGGTCGCCCTCGTGGTCTCCGGCGGCCACACGTTCCTCGCGGAGATGCGCGATCACCTGACCTATCGGTTGCTGGGGGCGACGGTCGACGACGCAGCCGGCGAGGCGTTCGACAAGGTCGGGAGACTGCTGGGGCTCGGGTATCCAGGCGGCCCGGCGATCGGGCGT
The DNA here is from genome assembly GCA_038915165.1 of Candidatus Limnocylindrales bacterium. Classification (GTDB taxonomy): domain Bacteria; phylum Chloroflexota; class Limnocylindria; order Limnocylindrales; family CSP1-4; genus SPCO01. The sequence continues at coordinate 1,595 of JBCLDE010000161.1, read as the reverse complement.
GCCGCGGAGGGGGCGACGGCGCACGACCGCGTCTTCCCGCGAGCCTGGTTGGGCGATTCATCCGACTTCAGTTTCTCCGGCCTCAAGACAGCGGCGCGCCGCGTCATCATCGAGGCTCGGGCCGACGCCGGCCTGACCACCGAGCCCGATGCCCCGCTGCCGGCCGAGCTCGTGGCCGAACTGGCCTGGGGCTTCCAGGAGGCGGTCGTGGATGTCCTGACGGCCAAGACGATGCGCGCCGCCCGGGCCTGCGGTGCGCGCTCGATCGTGCTGGGCGGCGGGGTGGCTGCGAACACGGCACTACGGGCGCGACTTGCCGGCGAGGCCGATGCCCTCGGTCTGCCCATGATCGTGCCGCGACCAGCTCTGTGCACTGACAACGGGGCGATGATCGGGGCGGCGGGAGCACGACGGTTCGCGGCGGGGGAGCGAGCCGGGCTGGACCTCGATGCTCGGCCGTCCCTGCCCCTGGCCGCCCGATGAGCGGCTCCGGGGCGCCGCGGGTCGACCCGGATACGATCCGGGCCACGCTCCGGGCGGCCGGCCTGCGGGCGCGGCGCGCCCTCTCCCAGAACTTCCTGGCCGACTCGGACGTGCTGGAGGCGATCCTCGCCGCTGCTGCCCCGGGGCCTGGCCGCCGCGTGCTGGAGATCGGACCGGGCCTTGGCCTGCTGACGGGCGGCCTGCTGGAGTCCGGGGCGTCGGTCACCGCGGTCGAGCTCGATCGCGGACTGGCGGCCTTCCTGCGCGAACGATTCGATGGGTCGACGTCACTCAGGCTCATCGAAGGCGATGCGCTCGACCAGGACCTCGTCCGACTCGTGGAGCCGCCATATGACGTCGTGGCCAATCTGCCGTACCACATCACGAGCCCCATCCTGCACGCTCTGCTGGGGACGCCGCCACGGCCGGAGCGCCTCGTGCTCATGGTCCAGCGCGAGGTGGCCGAGCGGATCGCGGCACCACCCGGAAAGATGAGCTATCTGTCGGTCTTCGTGCAATACCACGCCAAGGTCCGCATCGCCCTGCGCGTGCCGGCGAACGCCTTTGAGCCGGAGCCGGCTGTGGAGTCGGCGGTCATCGTCGTCGAGCCGTACCCGCCGGACGATCGCCTGGACCCGGCTCTGGAGGACGAGCTGTGGCGGCTGGTCCAGGCCGCGTTCCGCGAGCGCCGCAAGATGATCCACAACGTGCTGTCGCGGCAGTTGCCGGTGGATGGGGATCGCGTTGGTGCCGCGTTGGCGGAGGCTCACATCGACCCCGACAGGCGTCCGCAGACGCTCGCGGTGGGGGAGTGGCTGGCGCTGCGTGAGGCGCTTGGACCGATCGGACCGGACGGGCGCGGCCGCCGAGCCGCCTCCTGATGGACACGGACCGCCGCCTCAGCCCGGTCATCCGGCTCGCCCCGGCCAAGCTCAACCTGAGCCTGGCCGTCGTCGGTCGCCGCGACGACGGGTATCACTCGCTGCACTCAGTCTTCGTCCCACTGGCCCTCGCGGACCGGCTCAGTCTTGCCTTGGCGGGCGGACCGGACGATACGCTCCACGTGACCGGTTTCGATCCCGGTCCCGCGGCCGACAACCTGGTCCTGCGAG
>JBCLDE010000160.1:0-2206 GCA_038915165.1 Candidatus Limnocylindrales bacterium | reverse complement strand
GGTCCGGACTCGTCGGCGCGTCGCGTGCCACCCACTATGCGGCGGCCAAGGCGGGCATCGTCGGGCTGACCGCGTCGCTGGCGAAGGAACTCGGACCGGCCGGCATCCTCGTCAACGCCGTCGCACCGACGCAGATCTTGACGAGCAAGGACGGCATCCCGTCGATCCCCGACGAGCGGGCGGCCGAGATGGCGAAGACCATCCCGGTCCGGCGCCTCGCGACGCCCGAGGATCTCGCCTCGCTCGTGGTCTGGCTCGGGTCCGGGGCCAACACGTATGTCAGCGGCGAGACGATCTCGATGACCGGCGGCGACCAGCGCTGAACGGCACGCCGGTCGGTCGCTCGATAGGGGCGTGCGGGCGCCGCCGAGGATCTTGAGCGGGACCTCGCCCGTGAGACGACCGAGTTCCAGCTTGATCCGCTGCGTGCCGGCGGTCTCGCCGTCTGGTTCGCCTGGCGCTCGTTCACTCGAGCGGCCGCAGAGCGCCGAACAGCCGCAACAGGCCCGCGATCAGCAGGATCAGGCCGGTCACGGCGAAGGCGACGGTCGCGAGCAGGTTCGAGCCGATGCCGGCGACGAGGGATGCGAGGTTGATCATGAGCGCGACCATGACGACCGCCGACCAGGCCGAATCGGGACGCGCGGTGCTCGTGGTTGTCGGCCGATCCGGCCACCGACCGAGCGGATCGATGTTCGGGATCGGTGCGCCCGATGGCTGCCCGACACCCCGGATCTGGTCGTAGCGGACCCGTTGCACAGGGTCGGTCAGCCAGGCCCGGGCCAGATTCAGTCGTCGCATCCGAGCCGTCGCCCCGACCGGGTCGTCGGTCGTGTCGGGATGATCGCGCTTCGCCCTGGCCCGATACGCGGCCTCGATCTCGGCTCGGCTGGCCGTCACGCGGACGTCGAGCGTCGCGTAGAGGTCGAAGCCGGGCACGCCATCGTCGATCGGCATCTCAGCGGAAGGCCTGGCGTACCTTGCCTGGCGTGCGCGGCCGGAGACCGAAGGCCAGCCACGTCTCGTCGACCGACACGAGCGAGAGCCACATGAGGTCGCGGCCCTCCAGCGGCTCCCAGCCCTTGTCGCGCGTCAGGTCGGCGCCGACGATCGCGGCCCGAGCACCGGCCGGCAGCTTGAGCTTGCGAGCGAGGGGCGAGGACGCGGCATCCATGGCCGCATCATCCGCCGAGCGTCAATCTCGCACGGTGACGGAGATCCGGTCCCCGACACGTTGCGGCGCCGCGCGGGCCTACAATCGTGACCATGACCGATCGACCGCTCAAGGTGCTCATCGCGAAGCCCGGGCTGGACGGCCACGACCGGGGCGCCAAGGTCCTCGCGCGGGGCCTTCGCGACGAAGGCTTCGAAGTCGTCTACACCGGCTTGCGCCAGACCCCCGACATGATCGCGACGGCGGCCCTCCAGGAGGACGTCGACGTCGTGGGGCTGTCGATCCTGTCCGGAGCCCACATGACGCTCGTCCCGCGCGTCACGGCGTTGCTCGCCCAGCGCGGGATGGACGATGTCCTCGTCATGGTCGGCGGGATCATCCCCGACGACGATGTCGCCGCGCTCAAGGCGGTCGGCGTGGCGGAGATCTTCGGGCCCGGTACGACGATCGCCCAGGTCGCCGAGTTCCTGCGGGCGAACGCGCGCCCTCGCGGCTAGGGTGGGGGAGGCACCGGACTCCCGGGCCGATCGCCTGGTCGAGGCCGCCCTCGGCGGCGACCGCTTGGCGACCGCCCGGCTGTTGACCGCCGTCGAGAACCGGACGCCGGTCGCCGAAGCGGCGATGCGCCGCCTCTATCCGCTTGCCGGGAAGGCCCACCTGGTGGGGATCACCGGCCCGCCCGGGTCTGGCAAGTCGACCCTCGTCGCGGCGCTCATCGCCGAAGCCCGCAAGGCCGGCCGGTCCGTGGCGGTCATCGCCGTCGACCCATCCAGCCCCATCACCGGTGGCGCACTCCTGGGCGACCGAGTCCGGATGCAGTCGTACGCCGGCGACGCCGATGTCTTCATCCGCTCGATGGCGTCGCGCGGCCATGCCGGGGGACTCGCCTCGACGTCCACCGCGGCAGCGGCCGTGCTGGATGCCTGCGGCTTCGACCTGCTGTTCATCGAGACCGTCGGGACTGGCCAGAGCGAGGTCGAAGTCGCGGCGGCGGCCGATACGACCGTGGTCCTGGAGGCGCCCGAGATGGGC
>JBCLDE010000159.1:0-2364 GCA_038915165.1 Candidatus Limnocylindrales bacterium | reverse complement strand
CGTTGGCGCGATGGTCGATCGCGAGGACCATGTTCATGACCGGACGGATGGCGATCACGTCGCCATCGGGCGTTTCCAGGACCACCGCACGTTTGGTGATCGCCTCCATCGTCAGGATGGCGACTTCGGGGACGTTGATGATCGGCATCGTCAGGTTCGAGCCGAACCAGCCGGTGTTGTCGATGGTGAAGGTGCTGCCGCCGTAATCGTCGAGCTTGAGCTTGCCCGCCCTGGCCCTGCCCGCGACGTCCGCGATGGCGCGATTGAGGCCACTGATGGACAGCTGGTCGACGTCACGGACGACCGGCACGATGAGCCCGTCGTCCACCGCCACGGCGACACCCATGTGGATGCGCCGCTTGGCCAGGACGCCCTCGTCCGTCCAGAAGGCATTGAAGGTCGGGTAGCGCCGGAGGGCATCGACTGCCGCCTTGATCACGAACGGCACATAACTGAGCGAGATGCCTTCGCGTGCCTGGTAGTCGCGCTTGGCCCGCTCGCGAGCCTTCACCAGACCCGTCGCGTCCGCCTCCATGTGGACGTAGGCGTGCGGAACTGCGAGGGCCCGGGTCATCTGGGCGGCGATGCCCTTGCGCATCCGGGTCATCGGGATCAGGACTTCGTCGGCACCATCGGGAAATTCGATGCCCGAGGGCGTGGCCATGGCCGGCAACGGAGCCGCGGCTGGGGTCGGGGCGGCGGGCTGTGGCCGGGCGGGCGCGGCTGCTACGGCTGGCGACGCCGTGGGCGCCACTGCAGACGCGGTCCTCTCGAGTGATCCGGCCGCCACCGCCGGTGCCGACGATCTGGGCGGCGGAGAGATCGTGCTCGCGAAGGAGCCGGCGGACGGCGGGCGTCATCCGGGCATCCGGGTCGGCACCGGCGGGAGGCGCAGGGGCCTGAGCCGACGCTGCGGGGGTCGACGCCGCGGCGGGAGCTGCCGAAACCGCCGCGGCCATCTCGCGCGGCCCGCGCTCGTCACTGCCTGCGGGTCCGGCACCCGCCGGAGGAGCGCCGGTCGCCGGAGCCACCGCCTTCGGTGCGTCTTCGCTGGCTGCGGGCTTGGCGGCCTCGGCAGCCGGAGATCCGGCGATCGCCAGCTTCTCGGTCGTCGCAGCGGCGCCGCTCTCCTCGGCGGTTTCGATGACCGCGATCTCGGCGTTGTTCGGGACGGTCGCGCCCTCCTCGGCCAGGATCTCGCGCAGGATACCCTCGAACGGCGAGGGCACCTCGGCGTTGACCTTGTCCGTGATCACCTCGACGAGCGGCTCGTACTTGGCGACGTGATCGCCCGGCTGCTTGAGCCACTTTCCGATCGTCCCCTCGGCCACGCTCTCACCGAGCTGGGGCATCGTCACCTTGGCCACGTTCGCAGGTCCTCCGATGGCAGCCGGCCCACGGTCGGCGCGCTAGGGTCGATTCGGTAGGTTGGTAGTGTCGCCCATCTGATCCGTCAGTGCCAGCGACCCGGTGTCGTCGCCCCGACGCACTCCTCGTCGAGGTCGCCGTCAGAACGTGAAGGTATCGGAACACGAGGAATGCGGTGACTGCGACGGCGAGGGCGGCGATCGCGAGGTTCGTCATGCGCCGACGACCCGCCCACGGATCGGTGGTCGCGATGGGCTCGTGGCCGGCGCGGGGCCGGCGCGGGGCCGGTCCGTTCGACGCGCCCGTCGTCAGCAGGCGGCAAGCGTCCGGATCCCGTCGGCGATCTTCTCCGGGTTGACCATGAAGCTAGTGTCGCCCATGCGGCGCCTCCCGGTCGAGTCGTCCGGTCAGATGCGAACCGGGCATCATGCGCGGATACAGCCGGCACCCAACTATGGTCGTGCATCGCGACTGGCGAGGGGCGGTTTGACGGGCCGGCATTCGAGCCGTCGCTGAAGCCCCGGATTCCGCTCCCACCAGCAGTTCCGAGGGTAGCCGCTCGAGAAGCCGGATCCGATCTGCCCGATGCGGCCGACGGGCGCCCGATGCGGCCGACGGGCGGCCGACCCGTGCACGACTCCCGTTCGCGGAGCTCGATGTGGCGGGCCCCTACGCCTCCCCGGGCGGGCGAGCGACGTCTTGTGCCGCGGCTAGCCCTGGATCTGATGCTGGCAGCGGAATCGACGCCACGAGCGAGACCGTCCGGGGGCGACGGCGAGCGAGACCGTCCGGGCGAGCGACCGCGGCGCCGGCGCCGGCGCGTTCGACATGCGCGTCGTCAGTAGGCGGCAAGCGTCCGGATCCCGTCGGCGATCTTCTCCGGGTTGACCATGAACCAGTCCTCCAGCGCGTGGTTGTACGGCACGCCCGGCACCTCAGGCCCGGCGACCCGGGTGACCGGTCCGTCCAGGTAATCGAAGGCTTCCTCGGCGACGA
>JBCLDE010000158.1:0-2389 GCA_038915165.1 Candidatus Limnocylindrales bacterium | reverse complement strand
CCTTATGATCACGTCGGCGTCGAAGTACGGCGCAGGTAAGGGCTGGTCGCGAGACTTCGGCGATGGACCTGCCTCCGTCCGTCGCCGAACGGCTCGCCCGACTCGCCCCTGACCAGCGGGCGGCGGCGACCGCTCCGCCCGGCCCGTCGTTGTGCATCGCCCCGGCGGGATCCGGCAAGACGACGACCCTGGTTGCGCGTGCGACCTGGCTGATCGCGACCGGCTCGCCACCCGAGGCGATCCGGGCGATCACCTTCAACAAACGGGCCGCGGTCGAGATGACGGAGCGGCTCGATGCCGCCGTCGCGCCGCTGGGCGTCGGGCCGGGGACGGTGCGCGTCCGGACGTTCCACGCCCTGGGCCGCGAGATCCTGCGCGATGCGGGCGTGCCGGTGGACCCAATGGCCGACCGGCCGGCCATCCTGCGCAAGGTCGCACCGTGGGCGGACGAAGCCACCTTGCTCCGCATCGATACCGTCATCTCGCGGCTCAAGGTGGAGCTGGGCGTCACGGCGGGCGCGGTCGCTGCCGATCCCGAAGCCGGGCCGATGGCCAGGGCATTCGTGGACTATGAGGCCGCCGTTGCCGCGACCGGGGGCCTCGATTTCGACGATCTCATCCTGCGCTCCATCCAGCGGCTCGAATCGGACGCGGCCCTGCTCGCCCGCTGGCGCGGTCACTGCCGGGATCTCCTCGTCGATGAGGTCCAGGACGTCGACCGAGCACAGCTCCGTCTGGCACTGCTGCTGGCGGCGCCCGCCAACCGCATCTTTCTGGTCGGTGACGACGACCAGTCGATCTACGGCTGGCGGCTCGCCGACGTCCGGCGGATCCTGGGCCTGGTCAAGCACCTGCCCGGCCTCCGCCGTGTCGACCTCGAGGTGAACTACCGCTGCCCGCGCCAGGTCGTGGAGCGAGCCGTCCGCCTGATCGAGCATAACCAGGAGCGGTTCGCCAAGCGGATCCGGGCCTGGCCCGGAGCGGGCGGCCGCCTGGTCCTCGCGCCGGATCCATCAGACGAGACCGTCCGCCTGGAGCGGGCGATCCGGACCTGGCCGGAAGACGACTCGACCCGGGCGGTCCTTGCCCGAACGAACCGCGAGCTCCTGCCGGCAGTCGTCGTCGCGCTGAAGCTCAGGCTCCCATTTCGCGCACCACGGATCGAGCTCCTCCTCGATTCGCCCCTGATCGACGCCCTCCTTGGCCGCGCCGCCAAGGCGACCGACGGCGAGCCCCTCCTCGTGACCCTGGGCCGGCTCCGGGACGACGCCATCCGCGAGGGTGGCAAACCCGCGACGGCCGAGCTTGCGGCGGCGCTCCTCGGCTGGGCCGTCGGGCACGCGGACCTCGCGACCTTCAGCGCCGCCATCCTGGAGACCAGGTCCCGGCTTGCTGACCTGCGGCGCGACGACGCTCCCCTGACGCTCGCCACGGCCCACGCGACCAAGGGGCTCGAATTCGATCACGTCATCGTCGTGGGCATGGAGGCCGGCCGGTTCCCGAGCGGACGGGCGGTCTCCCAGGCCGAGGATCCCGCACGCGCCTACGAAGAGGAGCGGCGACTCGCCTATGTCGCCTGGACCCGCGCACGCCGGTCACTCACGCTCCTGTACGATCCCGCGGTTCCCTCCCCGTTCCTCCTTGAGGCATTCACCCCGGACGAGCTCGGCCTTGACGCTACGATGCCCGGGTGAGCCACCTACCGACGCTGGGACCCCGTGGCGAGGGCTGGGCCCCGCCTGGGAGGACGGGCTGTGGGCGGCGACGGCGGTGCTTGACGCCGTCCTTCTGGTGCTTGACGCCGTCCTTCTCGTGGCGGGCCTGACCCTCGCCGTCCGCGGCACCATCGACCTCCGCCATGCCCTCACACCGCTCCCCTTCGAGCTCAAGTCGTGCCGGCTCATCCCCTGGATCGGTTGAGGTCGCGATCGATCTCGCGCAGGAGTCGATCGATGGCGTCAAGGAACGGTTCGGTGACCGCGGCTGGAACGGCGTCCCGGACCGAGTCCTTCGGACCGTAGGCGGCCCGGCAGCGGACGGCGGTCGTACGGAGCGCGGCCGGCTCGTCGTCCCGGAGACGGTCCGGCATCGGCTCGAAGAAGGTAGACCAGCGCGTCGCGCCGACGTCACGCGCGGCCGCCAGGAGTCGATCTGCGTGGCGCGCAGCAGTGAGACCAGCCTCGTCGATCGCGGGACGCTCGTGCCGGGCGGGGCGCCGGACAGCCCGGTCCGTCCGGGCCTCAGTCATCCCCGGGTTTCGTCCCCATCGAGTCGTCGGGACCGCGGCCGTTCCCCGGACCAGAAGCCGGCGGAGCGAGCAACAGGAGCGGCAGGCGTTTCCGCTCCGACCCGTTGACAAGGATCCGGAACGAGTAGTCGCCGGGCGCCG
>JBCLDE010000157.1:0-2397 GCA_038915165.1 Candidatus Limnocylindrales bacterium | reverse complement strand
GCGACAACAGGACGTGGCGCACGCTCGTCACCGGAGGCGTCACCAGAGGCGTCATCGGGAGCCTCATCGGGAGCGTCACCGTGTTCGCCGTGTTGGGCTGGCCCACGTTTGAGTTTGACCCCGTGCTCGTAATCATGTCCGCCGTTCTCCCGTTCGGGGTCGGCATCGGAGGCGGCATCGGAGGCGGCGTCGGGGCCGTCGTCGGGGCCGTCGTCGGGGCCGTCATCACGTTCGTCATCAGGAGCGTCATCGGGGGCGTCGTAGGCGGCGTACTCGGCGGCGTCACCACGCTCGTCATTTCCTTGTTCATGTACGACGCCATCGTACATGGGCACTGATCGTCGTTATAGCTCTGCTCGACATCACAGGACAGTTGAAGGAGGAACAGCATGAATCTCGACTACGGTAGCGTCTCCTCGAAGAGGTTGTCTCGACTTGTCGGCATCGTATGGATCTTTGCGGCAATCGTATTCGGGTACGCGTCTGTCTTTTACATCAACTCTGCGCACTCGTGGGTGCTTTCGCCGGTAGCAACCGCGTTGGGCCTTCTTCTCGCTGTGGGCGCACTGGTCGCTGTAGGCAATGGGATCTTCAGTTTGTTTCGGCCGTCGCGTCGGGTGGCGCTATGGTCATTCGCGTCGGCCGTCGCCTTTGTGGCCGTCTCGGCCGTCGCCTGGGTATACCTATCGGTGCACGGCGCCATCCCGTCCGATAGCACCCTCATCGCCATCAGGCTGCTGCTGCCTGCCGTCCTACTTGTCCTCTCCGGCCTCGTCTTGATTCTCGCTCGGCGGCATCGGTCGACGAAGCTCGCCGTGCTCGCCGTGCTCGCCTGGCTCGTCGGGTTCGCCGCGTTCGCCGCGTTCGTCGTGTTCGTCGCGCCCATCTTGCTCATGTTTAGTTAGTGGTCATTGACCTGATGATCGAACCGGGAACACCCGCCAGTACGAGAAGGAGCATCACCGTGGACCAGAAAGTCAGCATCGCAACTTATGACGCCGGTTCTACGATGAGATTGTCTCGACTCGCCGGCATCGTATGGATTCTGGCGGCGATCGTCGCCGGGCTCTGGGCGGTGTTTCTTCTCGGGATGTCTGAGACACCGCCAGGACAGGCGTTGGGCCGCCTTCTCGCTGTGGGCGCACTGGTCGCTGTCGGCAACGGAATCTTCGGTTTGTTCCGGCCGTCGCGTCTGGTGGCGCTATGGTCAGTCGCGTCAGCCGTCGTCTGGGTGGCCGTCACGGTCGCTGAGCCCGACGCTATCACACCCGCGTTCGAGATCGACCGCGTCATCTTTGTGTGGTTCCCGGCCGCCCTCGCCGGCCTCGCCGGCCTCGTCTCGTTTCTCGCTTGGCGGCCTCGTCTTGCTTCTCGCTTGGCGGCCTCGATGACGATGTTGTCTGGACTTGCCGGCCTCGTATGGCTCCTGGCGGCGATCGTCGCCGGGCTCTTAGCTGTCCTTTTCCTCGGCATGGGACAGTGGCCGGGAGAGCGCGAGTTGGGCCTTCTCTCTGCTGTTGGTGCACTGGTCGCTGTCGGCAATGGAATACTTGGTTTGTTCCGGCCGTCGCCTCTGGTGTCGCTATGGTCAGTCGCGTCAGCCGTTGTCTGGGTAGCCGTCACGGTCGTCTTCTGGGTAGCCGTAACGGTCGTAGACGATTCCGCCCTCAAAGGCTCGCACACCGTCGGTGGGCTATTTCCCGCCGTCTTCCCTGTCCTCGCCGGTCTCGTCTCGCTTCTCACTTGGCGAAACGGAAAGAACAAGAAGATCATCATCGGCATCGGCATCGTTGCCGTAGTCATCGCCATCGGCCTAGTTGCTACGGCGCCGCACGAGACGGCTACCTTTTTCGGCCCGGCCGAGCCGGCGGTCGAGCGGACGGCCGAGCCGGCAATCGAGCCGACGGCCGAGCCGGCAGTCGAGCCGGCGGTCGAGCCGTCATGACCGAGCGTCTGCTGCGGAGCAAGCTTCTGTGAGCAACTGGACCGACGACGACTACCCGAACGGTAGCCCGATGTTCTGGTACGCGATCATCCTCGCAGGGATACTCGCGGGCATCGTGCTTGCCACCGTCACGGGTTTTCAGTGGTCGATGCCATGACAGTTTGAAGGAGGAAACGTAATGATTGAGTCGTCTGCCATGACCCGCTTCGTCGACCGGGCCGCTCCCGTCCTGATCGTCATCACGTTCGTCATCAGGAGCGTCATCGGGAGCGTCTTCGTCTCCTATGCTATAGGCGTTACGTACGACAGCGCGGGCGTCACCGGGGGCGTCATCGGGGGCGTCGTGTCCGCCATTATCCTGCTCAGGGGCGTCATCAGGGGCGTCATCACGATTGCCTACATGTGGTTCATGTTCATTTTCATGCACGGGCACTGGTCGTCGTTGAGGCTCC
>JBCLDE010000156.1:0-2467 GCA_038915165.1 Candidatus Limnocylindrales bacterium | reverse complement strand
TCTTGTCGATCGGCGCGGCAAGGTTCTGGATGTGGAGCAGATCCAGATGTACCAGCAGGCGATCAACGCCGTTCGGACGTCCATCGAGATGGCGCCTGAACTCGATCAAGCGCTGGACGCTGTGCTCGCCGACACGCTCGACATCGAGCTCACCAGCTAACTCTGCGAGACGCGTCTACGCGGTCCGCGGCACCTTCCCGATGGTCACGAGATAGACCACGGCCTCTTCGGTCCCGTCGACGCCGAGCATCCGGTTGATGTCGTCGTCCATGAATGCGCCGACGCCGCACGCACCAAGCCCGAGAGCGGTCGCGGCGAGGTACAGGTTCTCGCCGATGTGGCCAGCCTCAAGCAGGCCGTAGCGGTAGCTCCGATCCTGGTACTTGAACCTCATCCGCTGGAGGATCTGGGTCAGGAACACGACGACACCGGACTGGCCGAGGAACTCCTGAAACAGGCCCCACTCGACGACCCGGGCGCGCAGATCCTCGGCCCGAACCAGCTCGAGCGCGTGCTCCCGGATCGCGTAGTGGTAGACGCCGCGTTCGAGCCCCGCGACGTTATGGACGACCGGGTAGAGCTCGATCGGGTAGAGCGCGCCGGACGACGGAGCGGCCCGTCGCGGGTGGCCGTACTTGTCGGCAGTGATGCCGGCGGCGAGGTGGAGGACGGTCGACAGCTCATCGAGGGACGTCGGCTCGGGCGCGTACGTGCGGATCGATCGGCGGAGGGCGATCGCCTGCGAGGTCGGCAGGGACCCGTCCAGCTTCGGCGCCGGAAGGGCGATTCGCTGCGCCCCCGGGTACGTCTTGTAGAGCTCGGGCTGCTGGCCCCAGTTCGCGACGCTGCCGAGCACGTCGATCAGCCCGGGCTTGCTCCACTCGTGATAGACGACACCGACGTCCGAACCGGCCGCGATGGGCGGCGGGGGACGCAGGCCGCGGCCGAGCAGCACGCCGCCGATCCCCCCGGCGGTCGCGGCGAGAAGGCCGCGGCGTGACAGGAGACGCCGAGCCAGCAATCGGAGCGGGTCGGCCGGGTCCGGGTTGACCCGCTGGACGACGCGGACCGGAGGTGCGACGGGACGCTCTCGCCGCGCGAGACGGCCCCGGGCATAGCCCGCGAGACGGCCCCGGGCATAGCCCGCGAGGCGGCCCCAGTTGAGCACGACGTGGGCGATCGCGAGGCCACCCATGACGTACCCGGCGACCGTGTGCCACCAGAAGTCGTTGAGGTCCCACAGGTCGGCGACCACACCGGTGACCGCGGCGACGGCGAACGCGACGAGCAGGCCGGCGGTGACGAGGAAGCCGATATCCTTCCGCAATCGTCGCATGCGTTGTTCGTCCTGTCGCGGGAATCCGTAGCCGCCGGGGGAGCGGGCGATCAGACCGGCCTGACGTCGAAGAGCCTACACCGCTTGGCCGGACCGGCCCTCGAACGGGGGCGTGACGAACCCGACGAGTGGGTGTACGATTAGGTCTAGATCAAGGACGTTCGGCCAGTTCTATGGGCAGGAGGTGTGCCATGACGGCGAAGGTGGGCGACCGGATCATCATCGAGTCCGAAAAGGTCGGACAGGCGCCTCGGGAGGGCGAGATCCTCGAGGTGGTCGAGTGGCCGACGGGGCCGAGTTACGAGGTCCGCTGGGACGACGGCCGTCGCACCGGGTTCCGACCGAGTAGCGGTAGCGCTCGGATCATCCCCGCGGAGAAGAAGAAGCCGTCACCGTCCGCCTGACGCTCGCCTGACGCTCGCCTGGCTCTTGAGACTGCCACCGGGTGGGCGCCCGCGGCGAGCGCCGCTTCACCCGCGGATCTGGATGCGCATCTCGAGCAGGTCCGCGGCGATCGCGCGGCGGTCGATGCGGGCTCGCTCCCCGGCCTGCCTATCGCTGGCACCGTTTGATTCGGGGTTGGCCGGCCCACAAGGGCCCCTGGTCGTCGATCCAGCCGGCCCGGTCGGTACCTTGCGGCCCACGCCAACGCCGGGAGCGATGAATCCGGGCGAGAACGGCGATACGCCCGCGCCCCGCTCCATGCACCCGGCTCGGTCCCGCAGCTAAGCGCCAGTGCAGCCCTGGATGTAACGCTACGGCCGATATGAGCAGGGTCAGGCGCACCGACGCGGAGGTCCAGGCAGCCCGTGAGTCTGCCCGGATCGGCGCGACCCTCGGCTCGGACCTCCAACGGACGCGCGGGCAGCGGCGCGTGACCCAGGCGGCGCTCGGCGCGCGGGTCGGGCTCGGCCAGGGCCGGATCAGCGAACTCGAACGCGGCGAGGGCGCGACGGCGCCACTCGACACATGGATCGCGCTCGGCATCGCCATCGATCGCCCGCTGGCCGTGTCGTTCTCGCGCGACATCCAGCCGGACGAGCCGCGCGACGCGGGCCACCTCGCCGCCCAGGAACTGGTCCTCCGCCTGGCCCGACAGCACGGCCGACGCGCCGACTTCGAGCTGCCGAC
>JBCLDE010000155.1:0-2475 GCA_038915165.1 Candidatus Limnocylindrales bacterium | reverse complement strand
GTCCGCCTACCTGAGCGAGCACCTGCCGAACGTCGAACGGCAGGTCGTGCCCGACGCCTCCCACGGCTACTTCTGGCAACTGCCTGAACGCTCGGCCGACATCCTGCTGGAGTGGGTCGCCCGGCACTGATTCCGGTGGCCGGCGCGGGGGCGCCGGCGACGAGCTGACCCTGCTCCGCGAGGTCAGGCCGGATCGGCCCAGCGCTCCACTCGTCGCTGCCGGGACCTGCCGACACATCCCTCCCGCCGGCCGCGAGTCCTTGGCTCACGTTCCCGATCTCGGCGCCACGTTGTCCCGGCCGTTGTCCTGTGTCCATTTCTATCGGCGGTGTATACAATCGTTCGGACGATGGGCGCCGCGCCGTCAACGTCCGGCTGCGCTGAGGAGCCCGCCCGTGAGAAGCATCACGACCACGAACGTCAGCCATTACGACATCCAGAAGAAGCGGCGCAAAGACCTCATCGAGGAATGGCGCGGCTATCACAAGACGATCATCGCTCGCTCGGACGTGACCATGGTGGACGACCCCGTCCGCCGCGCGAGACGGGGCGTCTACGTCGGCCGCGATGGCGATCGTCCCTCGATGAATCTCGATGCGACCGTGCACGAGATCGCCCCGGGCATGACCACGACGATCCACCGCCACTCCTGGGACGCCGTCGGCTTCGTCGAATCCGGCCGGGGCTGGACCGAGGTGGATGGCCAGCGCTTTGAGTGGCGGCCGTGGGACTCCTTCTACCTCCCGGCGTGGTCGTGGCACCGGCACGGGAACGACGGGGACACGCCGGCCGTGTTCCTGACCTGGAGCGTCGAACCGATGCTGGAGTGGCTCGGCGCGGCGCAGATCGAGGATGCGGGCGACACGCCGGTCGCGGCGTTGCCGCCGGCGCCCAGACCCGCCCCGGACATCATCGGCAATCATCCGTACGCCCGGCGGCTGCAGCGCCTTCGGAACCAGCCCATCGGATCGGCGAACACGCGCCTCCTCACCCGGTTCGAGGACGTCCGCGGCGTCGTCTCGAAGCGCGGCGCCCGAAGCCTGTTCCTCGTGGATTCGGCGCTCGGCTACCGGACCCAGGGGCTGTCGATCGTCATGCACGAGCTCGCGCCGGGCCGGCACCAGGCCCGCCACCGCCATGGCGGGGACGCGTACCTCTACGTGGTCAAGGGCAACGGTCACACGACCGTGGACGACGTCCCGCACGAGTGGCACACGGGCGACCTCATCGTCGTCGACCATTGGGTCTGGCACCAGCACGTGAATACGGACCCGACGACGACGGCGCGGCTCATCCGCGTCCACAACCTCGACGCGCTCTACAACATGATGCGGGTGCTGCTCGACCCGCTCGAGCTCATCGAGGAGCTCCCGGTCCTCGATGCCCCCGATCTCGAGGGCGTGGTCTGGCCGGATCACCTCCTCGGGCGCCCGGAGGCATAGCCGTGGTCCGCGCCGCCGTCCTCACCGCGCCGAACGCCTTCGAGCTGCGGGACCTGCCGCCGCCCGAGCTCCGCCCGGACAACGCCATCTTGCGCGTCGAGCTGTGCGGCAACTGCGGCACGGACGTGAAGTACGCGACCGGGAAGCTGCCGGCGCCCTGGCCGATAATCCTCGGCCACGAGATCGTCGGACGCGTCGAGGCGATCGGGAACGTGGCGGCGGCGAGATTTAGGGTCACCGTCGGAGACCGGGTTATCGTCGAGAGCAGTATCCCGTGCTGGTCATGCGAGTCCTGCCGGTCCGGCGCCTACCGGATGTGCCCCACGAAGGGCGGCTACGGGACGCGGTCTGGCCTCGGGACGGGGTCGGGGCTGTGGGGTGGGCTCGCCGAGCTGGTCGAAGTGGCGCCCGGCTCGATCGTCCACCGGCTTCCCGAGACGATCTCGCCAGAGGCCGCGCTCGGCATCGAGCTCCTCGGGAACGGCTATCAGTGGCTCATCCGGAAGGGCGGGCTGCTCCCCGGACAGCGGGTGCTCATCCAGGGTTGCGGGCCGCAGGGGCTGTGCGCGACCCTGGCGGCCCGGCGCCTCGGAGCCCGTGAGATCACCGTCACGGGCCTCGCGACCGACACGGCACGGCTCGCGTTCGCCGCCGACGCGGGTGCGCGGACGGTGGTGGTCGACCCGGATGCCGGACGCGAGGCGCAGCTCGACGCGATCGGCGGCGACTTCGACGTCGTCCTCGACGTCACCGGGGATCCGCGTGCGGTGGCCACGGCCCCGAACCACGTGCGTCCGCAGGGGACGATGGTGCTAGCGAGCATCGTCGGGAAGGGTGTCGAGGTGCCGTTCCGCACCGACGATCTCGCGTACCGCGAGATCCGGGTCCAGGGCGTGCTGTCGAAGGACGAGCAGGCGCTGCTGGCGGCGTGTGCGCTCGTCGAGGCGGATCCGGACCTGCTGCGTCGTCTCGAGCGGCTCGTGACCCACGTGTTCCCGCTCGAGCAGGCAGAGGCCGCAATCCACGCCCGGGC
>JBCLDE010000154.1:0-2533 GCA_038915165.1 Candidatus Limnocylindrales bacterium | reverse complement strand
GCCGGAAGGTCACGCCGCGGACGTACTGGCGGCGCTTGATCAGCTGCGAGCAGCGGCCGGCTGACCATCCGGATCCTTGAGCTCCGCGCGTGACAGAGCCGGCCAGCCCCAGTCACCACGCCTGGCGCCCGGATCGGTTCATGGTCATCGCCGCCCATCCGGACGACGCGGACTTCGGGCCGGCCGGCACGGCCGCGCGCTGGATCGATGAGGGCGCGCAGGGCTGGTTGGTCTGCTGCACGAGCGGGGACGCAGGCGGCGAAGACCCCGATGCCGATCCGCTCGTCCTGGCCGCGATACGGGAGTCGGAGCAGCGCGCTGCCGCGGCCGTGATCGGCTATGCGGGCGTCTCATTCCTCCATCAGCCCGATGGCGCCCTGGCCAACGACCTCGCCCTGCGCGAGCTGCTGGTACGGGAGATCCGGACATTCCGGCCCGACGCGGTCCTGGCCACCGACCCCGACACGCTGTTCTACAAGGGCGGCGGCATCAATCACACGGACCATCGAGCGGCGGGCTTCGCGGCGGTCGATGCCGTCTACCCGGCGGCTCGCAACCCGATGGCCTTCCCGAACCTCGCGCGGTCCGGCCTGGCCGCCCACCGCGTCCGTCGGCTCTACCTGTTCTGGTCGGACCGAAGCGACACGTGGGTCGACGTGTCCGCCACCCTCCAGCGCAAGATCGACGCGCTGCGCACCCACGCCAGCCAGATCCACGATCCCGACGGCATGGCTGCGCGCATCCGGGACTGGGCGGCCAAGGAAGGCGCCACCATCGGTGCGGCGGCGGCCGAAGGCCTCCGCTTGATCGTCATCGATGACAACGAGGACGAGGGGCCCGGCTGACGGGTCCGGGCTGACCTTCCGTCAGGCCTCGTCAAGCATGAGCGGCCGGATCTTGCCCCACTGGTTCCAGACCTCGGCCAGGCTGTCCGCCCGCCGTCCGAGCATCGTCACCATCTCGTGCAGGGTCAGATCGCCCGCGACCCCAGCCAGGTATTCGTCGGCCGCGACCTTGACGTCGCGGTAGAGCTCCGCGGTGGCCTGCTCGTTTGGCCAGTGGCGCATCCGCATCGGGTCGAACCCCGCGTAGCCAAGGGCCAATGACAGGTCGCGCTGCGACGGGAGCCGGCCGTCGGTCCAGCCGCCGAGGCCATCGAAGCGGAAGCCGAGCGACGACAGGGCATGGGCGATGTCGCGATCCTGCTGGCGGCTGAACTCGCCCCAGAACGGATGATCGTCAGGAAAGTCGAGCGCCGTTTCCTCGATCGCGTCGGCGACGATCGCCTCGATGAGGTCCGTCATGAGGAGCTGCCAGTGCCGGCGCGATCCGGGATCGTCACCGGCCAGCGCCGCCACGAGCGTGGTCATCGCGGCACGGTCGCCTCGCAGCAAGCGGAAGATGCGTGGCGTACCACCGGTCTCCAACGCGAGGCCCAGCGCCTCGTCCTCGTCGAGCGGGCCGGCGGTGCCGGACACCGGCACCTGGGGCGGAACCGGATAAGCGTCGGGGCCCTCCTCGATGCGCTCGTCGCACTCGGCCACGGTCACGCGAGCCGCAAGGCATGCCGCGTCCGCGTTCTCGGCCCCGATCCGGGCCACGTCCGTCTCCAGGCTGAGTCGCTCGAGGGTCGCGCCGACGGCCAGCGCCGCCCCGCGCTCACGGGTCGTCTTCGCCGTCGCGTCGTGTGCCTCCATGTTGATCCGATTGATCTCGGTCAGCCAATCGCGGGCCGCGGCCTCGTGCGACTCCGGCGTGGTCGCCGCGCTCACGGCCGCCCGAAAGCCGCCCTGGGCGGTCTCCTTGGCGGCCTGCACCGTGCGTGGGTCGGCCCGTCCGGCGGCGTCGACCGCGGCGGTCTGGTGATCGTCGTACTCGTGCTGCGCCAGGCGGAGCGCCACGATCACCGAGTCGGACTGGCCGCGGGCCCGAGTGGCGAGCTGGCAGCGCTCGTCCGCGAGTCGGCGCTCTTCGGAGCAGCGCTCCGTGCCGGCGGGCGAGCCGGAGACTCCCGTCGTCGTACCCGGCGCACCGGCCCGACCGGCGCCGCCGATGTCTGTGGGACCGTCGAGCAGCGCAACGGCGGTGCTCGCGCCTCCTCCGATCGGTGCGAGGCCACCGTCCCAGGCGACTCCCCCCGCGGCGGCCTCCGGGTGCGCCCGGGCCATCGCTGCCACATCGCCCGCGGCAGCGCTCGCGTGAATCGCGCCCAGGACCGGATCCTCCCCGGAAAAGATCGGGATGCCTACGGCCTGGACCGTCGAACCGATGCGAACAGTCGTTCGACGATCTGCGCTGCCGGGCGGGATCGCGCTGTCCTCCGTCCGTCGGTCGGCCGGTCCGCCACGGGCCGGTTCCGCGCTTGAGCGGGCGAAGGCATCATCGGCCAGCGTTGTGCCACGTCGGCGGGGGATCGCATCGTGCGCGACGGTCAGGTGGACCTCGCGCGGAGCGGGGGGCCGCGCTCGAAGGACTTCCACCAGCACTGCGCCAGTGACGACGCCGAGAAGTAGGCCGAAGGCCAGGAAGCTGA
>JBCLDE010000153.1:0-2631 GCA_038915165.1 Candidatus Limnocylindrales bacterium | reverse complement strand
ATCACCTCGGGTTCGGGCAGACGCGAGGCCAGGATCCACACGAGCTGGGCCGTCGTCTCCGCGCCGACCTTGGACCGAGCGTTCGCCAGGTGGTGCTTCACGGTCGAGTGCGACAGGCCGAGCCGGTGGGCGGCAGCCTTCTCCGACCCGGCCGCGAGGACGGCGGCGACCACGCCGACCCCGGGAGTCGGTGTGGATCGGACCAGCGCGCCGTCATGCCCCCAAGCGTGCGGGCAGCGGTCCGCGGTGGCTATTCGGCCGTTTGGGCCATGCCTTGACTCGGAGCCAGCCTGCCAGCCGGCGCCTCTGCGGCAAGACCTGTTACGGCCTCGTCAGGGCTATGCCGGCCCGGCCGCGGCGGCGCTGATGGAACCGCCGAACCAAGATTGGCGACCGAAAGCCAGCAAGAGCACGAGCGCAGCACCCGCATAGAGCCCCACCAGGTGATAGGCCGTCGCGGGAAGACCGAGGTAGGCCTGTTCGGGGGTCGGGGGAGGGGTCGTACCCTGCCACACGGTCACATACATCACGAGCAGCACTCCAACCCAAACAGCAGCGACGAGCCAGATGAGGGCAACCCCTTGCGCAACGCGACGGCGTGCGCCCTCGAATGGCGGGTGTGCGGCCCACGCGGCGACACCGCCGGCGAACGTCAAGCCCACAAAGAACGGAACGATGTCCGCGTCACGGTCCAGGCTGGCGATGACGGCGGCGAGTCCGGCCAGAGCCGACGCCACGAGTCCGAGGGCACTGCGCATTCGACCAACCCCAAGTACGTTGGAGGCAGGGTGGGCTGCGTTACGCGATCAGTCAAGATTCGGCCGCAACGACGGACCGGAACTGCACTCACGTGGATACCCCCTTTCATCCGTATTGGCCACACCCTCGGGCTCGGGCAGCCGCGGGGCCAGGATCCACACTGGCTGGGCCGTCGTCACCGCCCCGACCTTGGATCGAGCGTTCGCGAGGTGGTGCTTTACGGTCGAGTGCGACAGGCCGAGGCGATGGGCGGCGGCCTTCTCCGACCCGGCCACCAGGACCGCCGCAACCACCCCGACCTCACGGTCGGTTGCGCGCTCGGCGGAGCGGGAGGACCGACGCGTCATGCGCTCCGGACCAGCTCGACGGGCGCCGGAGGCTCAGCGAGACGCATGGTGATCGGAAGGTCGTTGGTGGCGGGGCTACCCCTCTCGCCCCGACCAGTCCCATCACTCGTTGCGTGCGCAACTTCTCCTCCCTGACGGCCACGAGTCCCAGCAGCCAGGCATTCTCGTTCGGCTGCGGATGGACCGCGACGATCTCGGGGCCGTCGACGTCGAAGCGCTCGAAGATCTCCCGGATCGTCTCTTCCCGAAGCCGGTCGGGAACCGCCGGGTTCCGCCAGAGCGTCCCGAAGTCCGAGAGCAGCTCGTAACCACGCCGCAGGCGCACCTCGTCAGGTCGGCTCTCGACCAGCCGAGTCGGGCGCTCCAGCCCGCGCCACGCGCGGCTGAATGTCTCGATCGTGATCTCGCCCGCGGCGAGCTGGCGCTGCAACCGTTCCCGGGCAGCCGCGATCGCAGCCGGGTCTGGCTCGGCAGGCAGCATCGCCGTCGAGCGCATCGCCCCCAAGACCTGGCGGACGTCCGACTCATCCAGGTCAACGCGATCGAAGAGCGTCGCGATCTGGTCTTCGTAGCGTTCCGCGCGATAAGTGGCTGATGGGCCGCAGGCGGGCCGACGTGCGTGGCGGACACGCCGATAGCCGTTGCCGGCGTCACCGTGGAAGGTGCTCTCACAGTGGATGCAGCGCATGAGCCGGACGAGCGGGTACGAGCGTCGCATCATCGTCATGCCCGGATGGCGGGTCCGTCGTTCGGCCCGGATCGCCTGGACACGATCGAAGAGGGCAGGATCGATCGGCGCCACGAAGCGGGCCGGGCGCTCCTCCTCGTCAGGTCGGCCCTTGTGGCGGATCGCCCGGCCGGTATAGAGCGGGTTCACGAGGGTCTCGGCCAGGCCTGCCTCGGTGAGTCCGAGCTCGTCGGCGAGCGTCGTGTCGCTCCAAGTGCCTGAGCTGTACAGGTCGAACGCTCGGCGAACGAGATCGAGATCCGGACCTTCGACTGGCTCCAGGAGCTGGCGCTCGCCCGTCCGCGCGAAGCCGAGCGGAGCGTGGCCGCCCGGATCGTTGAACAGGCGCCACTTCTGCTCATAGCCTCGGCCGACGTTACGCGAGAGTCTCTTGATGTAGGCCGCGTCGGCAACGGTCTTGAGACCCTCGAGCTCGTACGTGTCGACGTTGCCGGCGATGAGGTTGTCGGCGCAGAAGACGATCGTTACGCCGGCGTCGGCGAGGCGTCGGCGGTACGTGTAGGCGTCCTCGATGTTGCGGGCGAAGCGACTCGTGTCGTAGACGAGGAGGACGTCGAACGCGCCGGCCTCGGCATCGCGGACCATGCGCCCGAAGTCCGACCGCCGCAGGGTGTCCTTGCCGGACACGAGATCGAGGTACTCCTGGCCGGTCGTCAAGAGGCCGTGCCGCTCGGCGAACCGGGCCTGCTCCGTCCGCTGCAGGTCGGGCCCGTAGCGGTCGGCCTGGCCACGGGTGGACTCGCGAACGTAGCCCGCCCAGGTGCGCCCGGCCAAGTC
>JBCLDE010000152.1:0-2640 GCA_038915165.1 Candidatus Limnocylindrales bacterium | reverse complement strand
ACGCCGATGGCGGCGGCCTCCAGGACGGCCGGGTGGGACACGGCCGCACTTTCCACCTCGGCCGGACCGACGCGCTTACCGGCGATCTTGAGCGTGTCGTCGCTGCGCCCGTGGATGTACCAGAAGCCGTCGGCGTCGATGCTCGCCCAGTCGCCGTGGACCCAGGTGCCCGGGATGCGCGACCAGTACGTCGATTCGTAGCGGCCCTCGTCATCGTGCCAGAAGCCGCGGGTCATGCCCGGCATCGGTGCCCGGATGACGAGCTCTCCGACGCTGCCGCGGACCGGCGCGCCCGCCTCATCGACGACGTCCGCCGCGGTCCCGATGCATGGCCCGGAGAACGATGCCGGCTTGATCGGCCCGATGACGTTGCCCGACACGATGCCGCCCGAAACCTCCGTTCCGCCGGAGTAGTTGACGATCGGGCAACGGCCATCGCCCACGACCCGGAAATACCACCACCACGGGTCCGGATTCCAGGGTTCCCCGGTCGAGCCCAGGACGCGCAGCGACGAGCGGTCGTGGGCCCGGACCAGGCCCTCGCCGTGGGCCATGAGTGCACGGATGACGGTGGGGGAGAGGCCCAGGTGGCTCACCTTGTGGCGAGCGACCAGCGACCAGAGCCGATCGGGTCCGGGGAAGTCCGGCGCGCCCTCGTAGAGGACCAGCCGCGCGCCGAGCAGGAGGGCGCCCGAGATCGCCCACGGGCCCATCATCCAGCCGAGGTCCGTGAACCAGAAGAGCGTATCGCCGCGCCCGAGGTCGAACTGGTGGGCCAGGTCCTGCGCCCCCTTGATCGGGAAACCACCGTGGACGTGGACGGCGCCCTTCGGCCGGCCGGTCGTACCCGACGTGTAGATGAGCATGAATGGCGTCTCGGGGTCGGCGTGGCCTTCGGCGAGTGCCTCGCCCTCGCCCGCGATCGGCTCGTCCCACCACGCGTCGCGGCCGGGCGTCCACGGCACATCCAGCGCTGAGCCGGCCCGCCGGACGACGAGGACCCGCTGCACCGATGGCGTCGCCGCCACCGCCAGGTCCGCGACCGCCTTCAGGCCGACCCATGCGCCGCGCCGGAGGAACCCGTCCGCGGTGATGAGCACGGTCGCCTCGCAGTCGGCGAGCCGCGCCGCGATCGCCGGAGCACCATACCCACTGAAGATCGGCGTGTAGATGGCCCCAAGCCGACCGACCGCGAGGACCGCGACGACCGTCTCCAGGAGCATCGGCAGGAGGATCCCGACCCGATCGCCGGCGCGCACCCCGTGCGCTCGAAGGCGCCGCGCGGCGAGATCGACGGCGGCGGCAAGCTCGGCGTTCGTGAGCGCCCGGACCGCGCCGTCCTCGCCCTCCCAGACGATCGCGCCGCCGTCCGGGTCGCGTTCGGCCCGTGGCTCGATGGCGGCCCTCGTGTAGTCGAACGCGCCCCCGATCCACCAGCGCGCCCAGGCCGGTCCGCCGGAAAGGTCGACAACCTCGCGCGGGCGCCGACGCCAGGCGATCCCGATGTCGTCCGCCGCGGCGCCCCAGAACCAGCCCGGATCGGCGACCGCGTGCGCCTGGAGTGCGTCGAGCGACGGTTCTCCTGTCGACCGCAGGAACCGTGCCAGCCGCGCGTCGCGCGCGAGATCCGGGTTCGGGCGCCAGGCCACGCCATCGCCATCGCGCCCGAAGATCGGCCAGTCGGTCACGCGCCCGACTTCAACCCGCTTCGGGCAGGTCGCGCACGACCCACTTGCCGCCCTTGCCACTGCCACCCGTGACTACGATCCGCACGCTCGACCTCCCGGCTGAAGTATGGCGGCCCGGTGGCACCGCCGAGCGTGCTGCACCCGAATCCGATGAGCGAGGCTGATCAAGGGGTCAGTGAAGTTCGCCGGCGGGAATGAGGCTGGCTAACGTGCCCTTCGACACGGCCTTCTACCGGCCGCTCGTGTCCGACTGGCGCAACTTCGAAACGTGGCAGGCCGATGGCGCTCGGACCGCAACGGAACGAGCCAACGCCATCTGGAAGCGATTGCTCAAGGAGGCCGTGCCGCCACCGCTGGATCCAACCGTGGTCCAGGCACTGGATGCGTTCGTGGCGCGGCGCAAGCGCGAGATCGAGCGCGACGCCTGAGTCTCAGTCCGCAGCCGGCGCCAGGAGTCGGGTGTCAGCGCCGTCGCCGTCGCCGAGCATCCGTCTCCGATCTGTCACGACGTTGCCGCTTGAGCTGCAGGCTGATCGTCGATTGCGTGCGCCCCAGTCGCTCGGCGGCGCGGGTGAAGTTGCCGATATCCGCGATCGTCACGAAGGTGCGCAGCAGATTTGGCAAATGTATGGCCGTCTTCTATCGTTCGCTTGACGAGGACGTATCCGAGCGAAGGAGATGGGCATGCCCGGCACGGTTCCGATCACGTTGGCCTATGGCGATGGCATCGGCCCAGAGATCATGGGGGCAAGCCTCAAGATCCTGCTCGCGGCCGGCGCGCGCATCGAGGTCGAGCGGATCGACATCGGCGAGCGGGTCTATCTGAAAGGCTTGACGGCCGGGATCGAGCCATCCGCCTGGGATTCGCTCCGCCGCACGAAAGTCTTCTACAAGGGGCCGATCACAACCCCGCAGGGCAGCGGCTTCAAGAGCCTCAACGTCACCGTCCGCA
>JBCLDE010000151.1:0-2671 GCA_038915165.1 Candidatus Limnocylindrales bacterium | reverse complement strand
TTCATAGGCGGGGGGCAACGCGGGTCGGCCGCAGCCGGGTCGGCCGGCGACCCGACCCGACCGCGACCCGACCCGACCGCGACCGGACCCGACCGCGACCCGACCCGACGACGGCCCAGCCCCATGGCGACCCGACCCGGCCCGACCGCGGTCCCAGCACGGCCCGGGCGGCCTGACCGCGGCCCCAGCATGGCCCGGGCGATCGGTGACGCCGGTGGGAGACTGAGCTGTGGGTCGTGCATTCGGCGAAGCGCAGCGCCGGTCGGATAGCATCTAGTGGATGACCGGTCGGGCACCCCTCGCCAACGCCGAACCGGGCTACTCGCTGCCGGTGTTCGACCGCATCGCCCCCCCGCCATCGCCGACCGTCCTGGCCGCCCAGATCGATCTGCATACGGGGCCGGGCGATGTCGTTGTCGACCTGTTCGGCCGGGGTGGCTGGGTTGCCCGGTGCGCCGTCGACCGCCGACGCAGGGCCGTCTCGCTCGAATCCAGTCCGCTCACCCGGATGCTCGCCGAGGTCGTCCTTCGGCCGCCCGATATCCGCCATCTGGACGCCGCCTTCCAGGGGATGGCCGCCTCGCCACGACGTGAGTCGAGCCTGAAGGCCTCGATCGAGGACCTGTTCGCGACCCGCTGCGCGACCTGTTCACGCACGCTCGTTGCCGATGAGGTCACATGGTCGGTCGATGACGACGCAGGCATCGCCGGACTCGCTCGCCCGCTCGTCTGGCACTATCGCTGTGCGGTCTGCCGCGACCAACGCGGCGGCGGGGAGCATCGACAGGCCCCACTGGATGCCAATGACCGGCGCCGCGCCTCCGCCGATGTCGGTGCGGACGCGGCACGCGCGACCCTCCGCGCCCGGTTTCCCGACATCGTCGGGGCGGAGTACCTTGCCGACGAATTGCTGGACCTCCACACACCCCGCCAGTTGGTCGGCCTGTCGGCCATCCTGGAACGGATCGAGAGCGACCTGCGGGCCGCCCCAGTCCTGGCAGCGCTGCGCCTGACACTGCTCCACGCGATCCTTCCCGCGAGCCGCCTTGCCAGACAGCCCGGCCGGGCTTCGGCGCTCCGCATCACCTCCGGTCACGTCCGGCTGGCGGGCGGCACTCAGTTCCGCGAGCGCAATCCGTGGCTCGCCTTCGAGGACGCGTTCCGCCTTGTCCGGGGGTTCATCCAGCGCCTGGACCGTGGGTCGATGGGACCCATCCAGGCCCGCCTGGGAGAGGACTTGCGCAGCCTTGGGGAAGGGACCGCCACAGCCGTCCTGGGCCTCACGGGCGCGACCGGGCTCCAACTGCTGCGGGACGTCCCGATGGCGTACGGCCGGACCGCCACGACGCCGCGGGTGCGGCTGGTACTCGGACAGCCGCCAGTGCGGCCGGGTCTCGAACGCCTGGCCAGTGCCTATCACGGGACCTCGTGGGTCCTGGGCCGCGAGGCCGCGTCGCTTCTCTCGGTGGATGCCCTGGCCGGTACGTCACTGCACTCCCAGCGGAGCTGGCAGGCTGCCGCGATCAGGCACGGCCTGGAAGCGATCGAACCGGTGATGGCCCGCGACGGTCGGGTCATCCAGCTCGTTGAAGGTGGGCCGGAGGCGATGGCTGCTGCCGTCCTGGGTGGCGCCGCCGCCGGCTACCGGCTACTCAGCGCCCGGCTCGCTGGACCCGACGACGAGGCGTCGGGGATCGTGGAGCTGCTGCCGCCCGGTGGCCGGCTGCCGCCTGGGCCTCGGACCCGCGCGAACGTAGGGCTCGAACCCGTACCGGGCGGAGCCGGGGACCCCGACGTCATCCCGGGCCGCGGCATGTTCGGGCGGCCCGAGCGCTTCGATCAGCGACCGTTCTCGGCGGCGGAGGTGGCGCGAACCGTGATAGAGACGGCCGTCGAGACGCTTCGTGCCCGTGGCGAGCCGGCACGCTACGAGCGCCTCCTCGGTGAGATCCTCGTCGGCCTGGACCGCTCCGGGCACTTGCGCCGCCTGGCCGCCACGACCACCACTGCCACTACGCCCGCCACGACCGATCCGCCCGCCACGCCCGCCACGACCGATCCGCCGGAGGATCCGACGTACGGTGCGGGCGATGCCGACAAGCCGGACGCCCGTGGTCTACTGATTCGGTCGCGGCGCGCCGCCGAGAGGGATACCGATCCGGACCCGGTGGAGCGCCTGCTGGCGTTGATCGACGAAGCGCTCACCCGTCCCGGCCAGCGGCGCTTGACCGAGATCGAGGCCGGCCGCTGGTGGCTGGCCGAACGGGACGACATCGACCAGGCCGCACTGCCCCTCGCCGATCGTGTCGAGTGGGCGGTCTTCAGTCTCCTGTCGACCGCAGGCCCGATCCCGGAAGGCGCCTTCTACGAGCGGATCGCCTCGCTGTTCGTGGGTCACGATCTGCCCGACGAGGGCCTGGTCCGGGCTTGTCTGGAGAGCTATCGGAGCATGGCCAGTACGTCGGATGGGCTGATCACCGGCGATGACCTTCTCCGACGCAGCCAGGAGCACACAGAACTGCTGGCGCACATCGCCAGGGCCGGCCATCGATTGGGGATGCGCGTCTGGATCGGCAAGCGCGAGCAGACACGCCGGCTGGGCGCCGGATTGCTGGGTGACCTGCTCGAACCGTCCGAGCAACGGGCCTATCTGGGCGGCATCAGCCGGGCC
>JBCLDE010000150.1:0-2693 GCA_038915165.1 Candidatus Limnocylindrales bacterium | reverse complement strand
GCCATCTCGTCGATGTTGCTCGTCAAGGCGTCGACGTGCGCCTGGCGCATGCGAGGAGAGAGGTCCGTTCGTGCTCGCGCCCGGGCGATGGCCTGTTCCGGGTTCGCGATCCGCGCCTTGGTGATTCGGTACTCGCGCTCAGTGGTAATCATTCCGGACCCTCACAAGTCGATTCGCACGATGCCCTTGGCGACACCGTACCTCTGCTGAAAGAACTGTCGATACGTCGATCCCTGGGTGTCTGCCGGCGCGTCTGCGGGGAACATCTCGCCGCCGTATCTGGCTTTCTGCGCTGCCCGCCCGCCTGCGACGCTCGCTGACCTGGGACCAGGGGGTGGAGATGAGCCGCCACGACGAACTCACTCGAACCTCGGACGTCGCGGTCTACTTCTGCGACCCACACAGCCCGTGGCAGAGGGGCACGAACGAGAACACCAACGGCCTGCTCCGCCAGTACTTCCCCAAGGGCACCGACCTGCGCGTTCACACCGCCGCTCACCTCGCCAGCGTGGCCGCCGAGCTCAACGCCCGACCCCGCAAGATCCTGGGCTGGGAGACCCCTTCCCGGCAGCTCGATAGACTCCTCGTGTCCGTCCCATAGCCGTGCGTGTTGCGACGATCGCTGGAATCCGCCCCCATCTTCTGGAGCAGGCCCTCGTAGGCCTGGCTCAACGTGAAGAGGTGGGTCTGGTCGACCGCCTCGAGGTGGATGTCGTCGACTCGATCGGGGATGTCGAGCAGGTTCCGCTCGGTGTCGACGTTGACCTTGTCGACCGCCGACACGACCTCGCTGATGACCTGCTGGCGGAGGGACGCGCCCGGGCGGTCGCGCAGGCCGCGCAAATAGGGGAGCAGCGCGGTGTTGACGAAGGGCAGGAACGCGCCCATCGCACCCTGGCTCAGCTCCGCGCGCTTCGAGCCGCCGGGTGAAGCCCAGTCACGCCATCGAAACGGCGTCGCGAGCGACGGCGTGAACCCGACCCCGAGCGCCTCCGCCTCCTCCGCTTCGAGCTCCTCGCGCTGATCGAGGATCCGCAGAAACAGGATCCACGACAGCTCCGGCACGTACTGAAGCGCGCCCGCGTAGTTCGCCCGGCGCATGACGTCCGCGATCTGCTTGATCGCGGCGTTGACGGACGAGGGCGTGGCAAGGCGACGCGGGGCGATGGAAGTCACCAGCCGAGGGTACGACAGATGAGCGGTGACAAACCGGCTCCGCGTACGATGGCGCTGTGGCTTCCCCGCACGAGCGCCTGGGCAGATCTCGCGGAAGCGTCGACCGTGCCGGCCAGATGCTCCGCGAGTGGTACGAGTCAGGCCTCCTGGCTGGCCCGGAGGTTGAGGAGGCCTCCGTTGTCCTCAATGACTATCGAACCCAGATCAAGGACCCGCTCAAGAAGGTCGTGATGGGCCTTCGATCGGCGGTTCGAACGGCCGGAGCCGAGGTCCTCGTCTCGGAGCGGCTCAAGCGTCAGCCGCGGATCATCGGCAAGCTCATCCGGTTCCCGCGGATGCAACTCACCTACATGCAGGACATCGGCGGGTGCCGCGCGATCCTGCCCGACCTTGGTGCGGTCGAGGATGTCCGGCGTCGGGTCGAGCGCCAAAGATCCGACGTTGTCCGAGTCAAGGACTACAACGACGATGTGCCATCCAGCGGCTACCGGGCCGTTCACATCGTGGTCCGCCGCGAGGGGACGATGATCGAGATCCAGTTGCGGACGCTGCGCCAGCAAAAGTGGGCGGATCTGGTCGAGGAGCTCGACAAGGCGTACCGAATGAACCTGAAGAACGAGGACGGACCCGCCGAAGTTCTCGAGTATCTTCGTGAGCTTGGGCGCGCACTTGCGCAGCTCGATCGGACTGGCGCGATCGAGCCCGACCTGGTGCGAGAGGTGGATAGCCTTCGAGCGCAGGCGCAACGTACACTGTCCGCCGGAGGTACCGGATGAGTCTCCATCATTTCCTGTTGATCTATGACCTGCGGGCTCGACGCTTGATGGACGTTCAAATGTTCACCAGCGCCGAGGAAGCCACCGCGGCCTACGGCCAACTCGAACTCCAGCATCTCGATGATCGGGACACGGAGATCGTCCTCGTCGGATCTGACTCCCTCGACACCGTGAAGCGAACACACGCCCAGTACTTCAGCGACAGCTCACATGTCGAGCTCCCGGAGCTCGTCAGCCCGTAGGTTCACGGAGCGGTGAAAGGTGCGATGACCTCACTCACCGACCAGATCCCGGATGGCTGGCGCGCGGCGCTCGCCGGGGCGGTCGCGGAACCCACGTTTCAGCGCCTCGATGACTTCCTGGCGACCGAGCGCGCCAGAACGGACACGGCGATCTACCCGCCGCCGCCCGAGTCAGACGTCTTCGCCGCTTTGCGCCTGACGCCACTCGCCTCGATCCGAGCCGTGATCCTGGGGCAGGACCCGTACCACAGCGTCGGGCAGGCACACGGCCTTGCGTTCTCGGTACCGGTGGGCGTGACACCACCGCCGTCCCTGCGCAACATCCTTGCGGAATGGGAATCCGATCTCGGTCTTGCCCGTCCCGCGAGCGGTTCGCTCGAACGGTGGGCACGGCATGGCGTCCTGCTCCTGAATGCCGTCATGACCGTGCGCCAGGGCAAGGCGAACAGTCACAAAGGCAAGGGGTGGGAGCCGTTCACGGACGCGATCATTCGCGTGG
>JBCLDE010000149.1:0-2698 GCA_038915165.1 Candidatus Limnocylindrales bacterium | reverse complement strand
CCGACGCGCAGGGACCTCGGCCAGATGCGGACGACGAAAAGGACGACCGCCACGAGTTGGGTCAAGAGGTAGATCCCACCGGCTGCCTGGGTCGCCCCCGCCAGGAGGCCGACGGAGATGACGAGGCCCCCGATGAAGAGAGCGAGGACCTGGACGAGTCCCGCTTTCGGCAAGCCGCGGGTGCCGAGCAGGCGCCACTCGATGAGGCCGAAGGAGACAAGGACGAGGTAGCCGAACGTCATCGCCGAGGCGTGGGCGCCGATGAAGTCGCCGGGCAGGATCGTCACGCCGAGGGCGAAGCTGACCTGGATCAGCACGCCGATGACCGCGCCGTACCCGAACGACGTCAGACCCAGAACGAAGGCGAGGCGTGGCAGGGAGCGCTCGCCGGCGAGGAACTGACGCCAGACCCAGACGAGCAGCCAGGCGATCGAGAGGAGCAGCAACGTGCCGCCCACTGCCCGCGCGGCGAACGAGCCCGTGTAGAAGGCGGCGACGTAGAGCGGGACGAGGATCGCCAAGGCGAGCATGAGTCGCCGGTCGGCGGCCCGGAACAGGAGGAACGATGTGGCCACGATGGTCAGGGTCAGCCAGCCGATCGTGCCCGCGTGGACGTGGGTCAGCAGCTGGTTCCGGTCGAACTCGACAGCGTCGGCCCCGTTGAGGATGCCGATCGCGATATTGAAGACGAAGATGGCCATCGCAACGAGAAACAGGTCACGGGCCGCGACGGCCCACGGCGGCGCAGCACGAAGCACAGACATCTGATCCCTCTCTCACTCCGTCGCGGCTGCCGCGCCACGATCCGGTTGTCGGTAAGTTACCTGTCGCTCCTCCGGTTCGTCGGGCTCCACGGCGACGTTGCACGAGCAGATCGCAGCGTTCGCTTCGGACGACATCGAGCGGGACGAGCCGCGGGAAGGCGGTCGTGCGGTGGATCACGCGACGATGCGGGACTCATGACCAGCCGAGCAGCAGCGCGAGGCCGATCAGCAGGGTCGGCAGATACAGCACCGCAGGGATCGTGTCCCCGGACGTGACGAAGCCTGCGATCACGACCGCCGCGATCAGCGTCGCGCGCCAGGCCACGGGGGCCACGACGCCGCCGCTCACCGCAAGCGTGAGCCCGAGGGCGACGAGCGCCGCGCCGGTCGCCAAGGTGAACGCGGCGAACAATCCGCCGATCGCGGACCCGAGCAACGTTTCCGCGGGCTCAGTCGGCGCGCCGGCCGCCACCATCACGGCGAGGGCCGGCGTGGTCCGGGTCCGGATCGCCAGGACGGCACACCAGAGCGCCCCCGCGATCGCGTACACGACCGCCGCGGCGGCCAGAACGGCCCTCGGACCGGTATCTGCGTCGATGGCTTCGGCCAACACGGCGAGCCCTGCCGCCGTCACGACGGTCGCGATGAAGAACCCCGCGTTGATGGCCACCCAAGCCCAGCGATGCGCGCGGACCAGCGCCAGGTGCTCGTCGCGGGGTGCCGTCCAGACGCGGAAGAGCACAGGATTGGACCCGGCGACGGCGCCAGCGACCGGGCCGACCACCAGGAGCACGGCGGCGGCCGTCAGGCCATCAGTCATTGCTCGTCGCCTACGCCGGCGGGGAGTGAGCGCGGGCCGGTCCCAAGGAGCGTTCTGGTCAGTCGAGCATCGGTCATCATCAGCCCTCGCGAGCCGGCAGATATCGCTCCGCGCCGGCGCCCGGGCCCGAAACGGGCTCCCTCACCGATTGGAGGCGCCGGCCCAACCAGAAGGCCCAGAATGGGTAACCGACGTAGGTCGCTGCGAGGAGACCCATGCGGACGCCATGAGGCAGGGCTCCGCTCGAACTTCCCAGGTAGCCGGTCATCACGAACCAGACGACCAGGACGAGGAAGGCGATCGAGACCGGCCCGATCTGCGCTTCGAACGTCAGTGCTCCGACGACAAGCAGCGCCTGCAGCACGACGATCGCTGCGATCGCGCTGATCCCGATCACGGTGGCAAGCCCGCTCAGTATCGGTGCGTGTGGTCGAAGAAGCGCACCGAGCGCGACCGCGCTCGGTGCGGCAAGTAGGTACGCGACCATGACCAGCACATCGTTGATCCGGCCGAAGACCAGCCCGGCCGACCTCGCGCCGACCGCGAACGACGCGAACATCGCGATCAGGAACACGACACCGATGGCCGCCACCACTCCGCTCGCGTAGGCGGTCCGACCGCCCAGCCGCAGCACGGTCGTGGTCTCGGTTCGTGAGCTCATCACTCGATCACCTGCAACTTCCCTTCCATATTTGTGCCATGACTGTGGGTGGCGTCGTATGGCGTTATGCCGCACACATACAGGCCGGCGACAGCGATCGGACGCGCCTCAACGAGCTGTCTCGTCGCCGTGTCGTAGATGCGAGGAACGGCGCCATGCCCTGGCAGCCGCGGCACCACGGGACGGCTCCAGGATCTCACCGCACAAGACTAGCGGTGCACGACGGGACGTTTCGACCCGCTCGTGGTCTTCCTCGATGAACACGTACACGAGCTCGACGCGCTTCATGTGCGGGAGATCACGATGGGCATGCTTTGCGCCGCGGGGCTGTGCGGAGGCTCTCCGGCATCGTGCGGTCGGGCGCCGGTCTCAGCGTCGAGCTAGAGCGCCCCTGGCGTCAACGCCTCGCGGCGTGGTGACGACCACGCCAACCACCCGGATGGAGCCTCGGCC
>JBCLDE010000148.1:0-2726 GCA_038915165.1 Candidatus Limnocylindrales bacterium | reverse complement strand
GACATCGCACCGAGCGACAAGCGCCGGCCACCACGCCCGTCTCCACGCCCGTCTCCACCGCCCCGACCCTGCCAACGGTCCACGTGCTGAGCGTTGGGCGGGTTGCCGGTGCGGTACAGGTCGATCGACCGGTGGAAACCTTGCCATGGCACGCTCGGGACGCCCGGCTCGCGAGGGCGGTCAAGACCCTGGCACCAGCAGCACAACCTCTCGACTGACCGAAGGTCCATCACATGGACGGATGGCAGAAACGACCGGCGACAACACGGTCTGATGACCCTGGCTGATCAGAATCGGCCCGATCGAGCGTGGCGACCCCCGACTTCTGTCGGTTTGTGGGTCCGGGCACGAGGGCAGCGCCCCGATCTGATCACTGAGACTGATCACGGCCCCGATCGGCCGGGCCCCGGCGCTCGCCCCGATCGGCCGGGCCCCGGCCCCGGTCGGCCGGGCCCTGGCCCGCGCTCGGCCGGGCCCCGGCGCTCGCCCCGGTCCGCCGGGCCCCTCCCCCAAGGGCCTTCCCCAAGGCCTCTCCCCGCCTCGACCTATACTCCCCCGGTGCCCCAGATCGATCTTCGCAGCGACTCCGTCACCCACCCATCCCCCGCCATGCGCCGGGCGATGGCCGAGGCCGAGCTCGGTGACGATGTCTTCGGGGATGACCCGACCGTCAACGCGCTCGAAGACCGCGCCGCGGAACTGCTGGGCAAGGAGGCCGGCCTGTTCGTCGCCTCAGGAACGATGGGCAACCTCGTTGCGCAGCTCGCGCACCTGGGGCGGGGCCAGGAGACGATCGCCGGCCGCGAACACCACCTGGTCATCGACGAGGCCGCCGGTCACGCGGTCATCGTGGGGACGAGTGTCCGCGCACTCGAGGACCGCCCCGACGGGACGATGGACCCAGCCGAGATCGACGCCGCCTTCCGCGACCCGACGGACCCGCACGAGCCGATCACCGGCCTCATCACCATCGAAAACACCCACGCCCATTCGATGGGCCAGCCATTGACGGCGGCCTATACCCGCCAGGTGGCCGACATCGCCCATGCCCACGGCGTCCCGCTCCACATCGACGGAGCCCGCTTCTGGAACGCGGTCGTGGCGCAGGGCCTCAAGCCGACCGACCTGGCCGATCCGGCCGACACCGTCACGTTCTGCCTGTCGAAGGGCCTCGCCTGCCCGGTCGGCTCGGTCGTCGTCGGACCGCGCGATGTCATCTGGCGCGCGCGACGCGCCCGCAAGCTCATCGGTGGCGGGATGCGTCAGGCCGGGATCCTCGCCGCGGCCGGGCTGGTGGCCCTCTCGGATGGCCCCGAGGGGATGATCGCGCGGCTGGCAGAGGACCACGCGAATGCGCGCCGGCTGGCCGAGGCGCTGAGCACGATGGACGGGGTCGTGGCGGCCGGCGGGACCGCGCAACCGACGCTCGGCCCCCTTGACCCGGGGCGCGTCCGGACGAACTTCGTCCTGTTCAAGGTGGACCGAGATCGGGCAGCCTTCATGGCGGCGCTGCGAGCGCGAGGTGTCCTGATGACGGACTATCCCCACGGTCAGGTCCGGGCCGTGACCCACTACGGGGTGACCGCCGCCGATATCGAGACCACCATCGCCGCCACGCGCGCGGCCCTCGCCGAGACGAGGCCCGTGCCGACGCAATCCGGTGCCGTCGCCGGCGCCGCCCGCTCCTGATCGAACGCGGCGCCCACCTGTGACCGAACCGAACCTCGCCACGGCCCTCCCGCGCCCCCCGCGCGCCGCCCAGCCCGGACCGCTCGACGATCGCTTCTACGATCTCGTCGAGACGCGCTTCGTACGCCTCGTTCGCGACAACCCGGTCCTGGGCACGGCCCTCGGCCTGCACCAGGACGACGACCTGTACGGCGACGGCAGCCGCGAGGCCGTTCTCGCCGAACTCGCGGCCGAACGAGCCCACCTCAGCAACGTGGAGAGCCTCGATCCGGCCGGGCTGTCCGGCGAGGCCCGCTTCGAGCGAGACCTGGAGATCCACAACCTGTGTCGCGTCATCTTCGACACCGATGTCCTGCGCCTGTGGGAGCAGCGGTCGTTCGCGCTCGACGGCGTGGGCGACGGCCTCTTCCTGCTGTTCGCCCGCGACCACGCTCCCCTCGCGGAGCGTCTGGACGCGATCGCCGGCCGGCTGGAGGCCATCCCGACCTACCTCGAGGAGGCGAAGACCCGGGCCACGGTCCCGCAGGTCCGTCTCTGGCAGCGACTCGAGATCGAGACGGCCGGCGAGCTGCCGACCTTCTTCGACGAACTGGTGGCGGCCGGGTCGGATGGCGTCCTGCCTTCGTCAGAGCAGCGCCGGCTGGAGCGCGCGAGTGAGTCGGCCAAGATGGCCGTGGAGCTCTACTCGGTCTGGCTTGAGAGCACGCTGGTCGGCGGGACAGACGAATGGGCGATCGGGCGCGAGAAGCACGACGCGATGGTCGCCAGGCGCGCCTTCGATGGGCTCAAGTCCGACGCGATCCTGGAGCTCGGCTGGGAGCGCCTCGCCACCGAGCACGAAGGCCGGACGGCTGCCGCCCGCGAGATCGACCCGAACGCCGACGAGGCGACCGTCATCGACCGGGTGAAGTCCGATGGACCGGCATCCTTCGCCGATGCCCTCGGCGCGTATCGCGACGCCATGCTGCGGGCCCGCCAGCATCTCATCGACCGGGACCTCGTGACCGTCCCCCAGGACGAACGGATCGACGTCCTGC
>JBCLDE010000147.1:0-2798 GCA_038915165.1 Candidatus Limnocylindrales bacterium | reverse complement strand
CGCCGATCCGCGCTTCAAGCTGCTCACCTTCACCGGATCGCCGTCGGTCGGTTGGCGGATGAAGGAACGTGCCGGCAAGAAGAAGGTCGTGCTGGAGCTCGGCGGCAACGCCGGGGTCATCATCGACAAATCGGCCGACCTAGACTGGGCGGTCAAGCGCTGCCTGGTCGGCGCCTTTGCCTATGCCGGCCAAGTCTGCATCAGCGTCCAGCGGATGTTCGTCCACGAGGATGTCTGGGACGCATTCATGGACAAGTTCGTCGCCGGCGCACGCCTGCTCAAGATGGGCGATCCGCTCGATCCGACGACGGACCTCGGTCCGATGGTCGATGCGACGGCGGCCGGCCGGACCCAGCGCTGGGTGGACGAGGCGGTCGCGATGGGCGGCAAGCTGCTGCTCGGCGGCAAGGCCGGCGGCACGTTCTTCCCGCCGACGATCCTGACCGAGGTGCCGCTCTCTGCCCAGGTCTGCAGTAACGAGGCGTTCGCGCCGCTCGTCGTCGCCTTCCCGTTCCGCGACTTCGGCGAGGCGATCGCGCGCGTCAATGACAGCAGTTTCGGGCTCCAGACCGGCGTCTTTACCAACGACCTGGCCGGCGCCTGGCGGGCCTTCGCTGACCTCGAGGTCGGTGGGGTCATCGTCAACGACGTCCCGACCTACCGGATCGACCACATGCCCTATGGCGGCGTCAAGGACTCCGGCCTCGGCCGCGAAGGCCTTCGCTACGCGATGGACGACATGACGGAGATCCGGATCATGGTGCTCGCCCAGCCGAGCTGACCGCCAAGGCCTCGGGGCCGGCGGCGGGTCGGCGGGGCCCCCGCCTTGGCCCCATCGCGCCCAGCGGCGTGGCCCCCTCGCGCCCAGCGGCGTCCGATTCTGCTGGGAACATCAGTTTCGGCAGGAATCGAGCCACAAGGCCACAACACGCCCCCGGTGTCCCTGCCCCAACCCAGCCTTGCGTGGCCTCGTGCTGCCCCCAGCGTCACTGCGGACCCGATGCGCGGATAAGTGATCTTCCCCGGTGGAAATGAGACTGGCTACCGTGATCTCCAAGGAGGGCACAGATGCCAGAGGTCCAGTCCCAAACGCGCGCAAACCCGCGGCGGCTGCCGCGTCGGAACCACTACCAGGAGGGATCGAACTTCCTGCTCGTGGCGACCCAGGGCGGCCGTCCGCCTGACGACGTCGGGCGGAGCAGTCAGGCAGCAGTCGTTCGACGACGTCGAGCCGCGCTCCGACGGTGGGCGGAGGGCGAACCGCTCGCGACGGTCTGCCGGGAGCTGCGCTGCAGCCGGGCGAGCCTGTTCCGCTGGCGCACGCGCCTCGAGCAGGGTGGGCTGGCGGCGCTCCTCGATCAGCCGCGGATCGGCCGGGCAAGTGACCTTCCGGCGGCACTTGAGCGGCTCATCCTGACGGTCCGGCTGTTGACCTACTGGAACAGTCGACGGATCGCCGCCGAGTTCCGCCGACGGGTCGTCTGGCCGCTCAGCCACGGCCAGGTCGACCGCCTACTCGCCCGCCACGGTACCCACCGTCGGAGCTACATCCGGACCCCCGGGCCGCGCTACGAGCGAGCGGCGCCGAATGAGCTCTGGCACATCGACCTCAAGGGCCCGTTCTACCTCCTGGGTGCGACCGGTCGGGCGCGGACCTGCCACTTCGTCGCCCTGGTCGACGACCACAGTCGGTTCCTGCTCGGGATCCGGGCCGTGCCGACAAAGGAGGCGATCTGGGTGCTCGCCCTGCTTGAGGAGGCGGTCGAGCTGTGCGGCGTGCCGCACGAGCTGATGACCGACAACGGGACGCCGTTCGTGGCGATCGTCCGGACGATGCTCAGCCGCTTCCAGCGCAGCCTCGCCGACCTGCAGATCCGACACATCCGGACCCAGATCGACA
Organism: Candidatus Limnocylindrales bacterium; assembly: GCA_038915165.1. GTDB lineage: Bacteria > Chloroflexota > Limnocylindria > Limnocylindrales > CSP1-4 > SPCO01. Next base: position 898 of record JBCLDE010000147.1, on the reverse strand, counting down.
CGCCCTGGACGAACGGCAAGGTCGAGGCCTTCTGGGCGACCCTCCAGTCCGAGGTCCTCGACCGCCAGCAGCTCGTCGACCTCGCCGCGGCCGACGCCGCGGTCAGCGCCTATGCCGGCTACTACAACTACCACCGGCTCCACGGTGAGCTCGACTGGCACACGCCGGCTGAGCGCTTCGATGGCACACCGTTCACTGACCGCGGCTTCGCCAGCGTGCCCGTCCTCGCCAATGTCGCCGACCTGCTCGATACGATTCTCGCTGCCTAGCCCAGTCTCATTTCCACCGGGGAAGATCAATAAGCCCCATCCGAGACGGCCACCTCGGCCACCTCGGCCACCTCGGCCACCGCTGCCCGGACACCTATGCCCGAGTGCAGTGCATGAACTGATGCTGGCAGCATCATGGGCGACCGTATGGCCGCGTGTATCACGAATCCTGGTGGGGCCAGCGCGCGCGGGAGACGCTGCGGCGTTCGAACTCACCGCCGACGCACTCCGGGACCTGTCAATCCGTGTTGTGAGCCTTGATCGGGCGACGGCCGAGGACGCGGCATGGATCCGAGGATCGCTCGGGATCGGCCTGGAGGACGCCGTGCACCTCGCGAGTGCGCGCAACGCGGGCGCCACGGCCCTCGTGACGAACGATCGACGCCTTCGCTCGATCCCACGCCTCGAGGTCGTGTACCTGGACGACCTGGTCGCCTGAACCTGGATCCGCCACGGGATGGAGCGCGTCCCGAGGCCCGCAACTGGCCCGCCGGCGGGTGGGCGCCCCGCCGGCGGGTGGGCGCTCCCGGTCGATGTCACTCGGATGCATCACTGGCTCCGCCTGGGGGCGCCGCACGGAGCGTCCACGATCCCGCGTGACGACGCCCACGACGCCCACGACGCCCACG
>JBCLDE010000146.1:0-2817 GCA_038915165.1 Candidatus Limnocylindrales bacterium | reverse complement strand
TGATCCAGCGGGGCGCGGGCCCTCCTTCGAACGCCGACTTTCGGACGTAGACGTTCGTGACAGGCGCGTCCGGGTCCGGGCTGTCGAAGCGGTACGTGCCCTTCGTCTCCTTGACCTGCTCCAGCGTCACGACCACTCGCTGCATCGCCTGCTCCTCCACCCTCTCGTAGGTCCCCAACCGCACCGGAGCGTAGCGGGGCCTCGCATCCTTCGCTGATCCTGGTCCTGCTCGCCAACGTGCCCTCCACGACACACGCCGCCAGCCCGCGCTACGCCCGCTCCACGCCGAGGCGGAGCGGCGGGCCGAAGGACCCTTTACTCGGCCCGGATGCGGGGTCGCCGACAGGTACGACCGAGCGGTTCTTCGACTATAGCCTGCGGCCAACGTCCCGATGACCCCTCGCCGTAGCCGCGACCGAAGCTCGCCGTCGTCGTCCTCCTGGGCGCTGGGCGAGATCCCAACCGACGCGAAGCCGCCGTTGCTCCTCATCCATCGGCAGGACTGACGCCGCCGACAGGTCCGACGGGGGGCCGTAACGATGCTTCCATCGTGCGGGTCACCGGAACGGCCCTGGGGCAGCACTCTGCCGGGCGTCTCAGGCGGGCTCCCGCTCGAGATTGAGGGCGAGCAGCCGTTCGAGAATTGCCTCATTGGCAAGATCGGGCGGCCAGCCGTAGGCGTCGAGGACTGCCCGGTCAAGATCGGCATGGGCGTTCGCGAGCCAGGTGGGGCGCTGGTTGTAGAGGTTGGTGAGGGTCCGCTTCTGGAGCTCATCGGGTCCGAGACCGGGCGGGTTGAGCCAGCCGTCGCGGAGTTCGACGAGCCGGCGAGCGGCAGCGGCGATCGCCTCGCCCTGCTCGTCAGTCGGCCGCGGGAACGGGAAGGTCTCATACGTCGTGGTCGGGGTGTAGCGGAACCCGGACTCGACCTCGCGCAGCTGCGTCCCGGTCCCGCGCGCCCAGAGCTCGTGGACGCGGGAGTGGAGGACGCCGAAGGTGTAGTCGTCGTCGCGGGCGATCGCAACGACCGCACTGTCCGGTAGTGTCCGGCCCGGCGACCACGCGAATATCCGGTGCTTCGAAACGCGGGGTGTCACGATGATCCGGTCGAGGCCAGCCGTCGCGACCGTCAAATCCTGCCCGCTGCGGCCGAGCCGCCACCAGTTAGTTCGGCGCTGGAGATCACGGTTGGAGAGGCGCGCCGGACGGACAACCCGCCGGAGGTACTCGAACGGCCCTTCGTAAAGACTCGCTTCACGCTCCGACAAGACTCCGAAGTCGATGATCCAAAAGCGCCGGGAACGGCTGGTGATGTCCATTCCGTTTACCCATGGCCGAAGAACATCGAGGTTCGATCGGCCGTCAGGATTTGGCTGAGTCAGCATTCCCTGAGCGAGATCGAATGGGATCTCGAACTTTCCGACCTTAACGGGTCCCTGGATGGCAACCCCTGCGTTTTCGCGCAGGCGGCGCGCCTTCGTCAGGTCCAGCCCCGCCGTGAGATCCGCGTTGATCTCGTGGACCGCGTGACCATCGAGGGTCCGCTCGGCGTCAGAGCCGTCGTCCTGACCGACGAAGCTGATGTGGACGTTCGCCCCCGCTAGCACCCACGGTCGGTCGGCGTGGGCCAGGAAGATGCCGCCGGTCTCCTTGATCCGCTCGAGGACTCGCCGATTGGCGCCGCCGCGGATCCCCTGGGTCGCGAGCAGGCCAGCCCGCCGGACCTTGCCGGCGGCGATCATGGCGCGAGCCTTCTCGTGCCAGTACGTGACGAGGTCCGCCTCCCGCGGAACCCGGCCGGTGAAGACTTCGAAGAGCACGTCCACGTAGGGATCGCCGAGCCCGGTCCTGAGGAGCTTGCCGCCCAGGAATGGCGGGTTCCCGACGATGAACTCGGCCGCCGGCCAGTCGGCTTCGCGGGGGTTCGACGGGTCCGACAGGTCCAGGAGCGCGTCGCGCGTCTCGATGTGGTGGAGCGGCCGGAGGATCGGGTCGCGCCGGTAGTGGAAGCCATGATTGAGCATCCACTGGATCTCGCCGATCCAGATCGTCACCCGGGCAAGCTCGGCGGCATACGGGTTGATCTCGATGCCCAGGACCGCCTCCGGGCCGACACCCGGGAACTGCTGGGCGATCCGGAGAACTAGCGAGCCCCACTGGATCGCCTCGAGCTCGAGGTCCTTGAGCGCCCCGAGGGCGATGTAGAGGAAGTTGCCTGAGCCACACGCGGGATCGAGGATCCGGACCGCGCGCAGTCGATCGAGGAACGCTCCGAAGAGCCGCAGGGCCTCGGGATCGGGCCCCTTCTTCCCGCTCGCATCCCGACGGAGCGTCAGCTCGGTCACCCGCGCCTGCATCGCGGCGTACTCGCGCCGGAGCGGCCGGATGACGACCGGCTCGACCAGGCGCCAGATGTCGTCGCGGCTCGTGTAGTGCGCGCCGAGCTGGGTCCGCTGGGCCGGGTCGAGGCCACGCTCGAAGAGGGTCCCAAAGATGGCCGGCTCGATCCGGCCCCAGTCAAGCCGGCCGACCTCGACGAGCAGCCCGATCTCAGGCGCGGTGAGCAGGAGGACATCGGCCGAGTCGAAGAGGCCACCGTTGAACCAGTCGATCCGCTCCACCCCGAACATTCCGCCACCTGATGCCATCGTCGCGAACAACTGACCGAGGGCGCCGGCGAAGTCGGCGGGCTTGGAGCGGGTCGAGTCCGCCAGGCGCGAGAGGAGGCCCTTGGGCAGGAGACCCGTGTCCTCGGCGAAGAGGCAGAAGAGGAGCTTGTCGAGGAAGTGGGCGACCGCCTGCGGCTCGTGGCCGCGG
>JBCLDE010000145.1:0-2837 GCA_038915165.1 Candidatus Limnocylindrales bacterium | reverse complement strand
GCGACGGTCCGCGCCAGAGGTCGGGAGCTGTCGGCCAGGTCGGTCATCGGGGGTCCTCTTCGTCATCGCGATCGCCGGGGGCGAACCCGCGGCTGGACCCGCGGCTGGACCCGCGGCTGGACCCGCGGCTGGACCCGCGGCTGGACCCCCGGCCGGACCCGGGCCGGACCCGCGGCCGGACCCGCGGCCGATGTTCCGCCTGGGAACGGTTTCGCGATGAACGCCTCGTGGTCCTTACCCTAGGTGGCAGTCTATGACCGTGTGGGCCATCGACCACGAGGGACTTGTACGAAAAGTGTTCCGAGGTGGAACGGCCCCGGCTGGACGCCTTCGGGCAGTTTGGGCAGTTCGGGCAGTACGGTCGGCCACCGGGAGGCGCTTCGCCATGGAGCGATCCGGGAAGCGCGCCCGTTCGAGCATCTGATGCTACCGTGACCACACGTCGTGACGAGGAGGCATCGACATGGACCGCACCGACTTCCGATCCTGGCTGGACCGCTACATCGATGCCTGGCGCCTCTACGACCCAGTCGCCATCGGAGACCTGTTCAGTCTCGATATCCGCTACGCCTACGACCCCTTCGAGGAGGCGGTCGTCGGGCGACCCGCCGTCATCGCCTCGTGGCTGACCGATCCGGACGAGCCGGGCTCGTGGGAAGCCGACTACGAAGTACTGGCCATCGACGGGGACACGTACGTGGCTCACGGACGGACGCGCTATCTGACCGATGACCGGGCGGCGGTCGATCGGGAGTTCGCCAACGTGTTCGTCTGCCGCTTCGACGACGACGGGCGCTGCCGCGAGTTCACGGAGTGGTACATGCGTCGCCGGCCAGAAGCGATCCCCGACTGAGATCGGCCGGCGCCGTCGGTGTACCCTCACGTTCTTCCACCCACCGAGACCACCCGAGCGAGGTGACGCGCAGATGCCCCGAATCGTCCGCGGTGCGCTCGTCCAGGCCAGCTGGACCGGCGACAAGGAATCGATGATCCAGAAGCACGAGCAGCGCGCCCACGAGGCGGCCACCCAGGGCGCCCAGTTCATCCTGTTCCAGGAGCTGTTCTACGGGCCTTACTTCTGCCAGGTCCAGGACGCGGCCTACTACAGCTACACGGAGCTCATCCCGGACGGCCCCACGACCAAGCGGATGCAGGCGCTGGCGAAGGAGACCGGGATGGTCGTCGTCGCGCCGATGTACGAGGCGGACGACAAGGCGGCCGGCATCTACTACAACACGGCGGCCGTCATCGACGCCGACGGGACGTACCTCGGCAAGTACCGCAAGACGCACATCCCGCACGTCAAGGGCTTCTGGGAGAAGTTCTACTTCCGACCCGGCAACCTGGGCTACCCGGTCTTCGAGACCGCCGTCGGGAAGGTCGGCGTCTACATCTGCTACGACCGGCATTTCCCGGAGGGCGCCCGGGCGCTCGGCCTGAACGGGGCGGAGATCGTGCTCATCCCGTCGGCCACGTCGCGCGGCCTGTCCGAGTATCTGTGGCGGATCGAGCAGCCCAGCCACGCGGTCGCCAACGGGTACTACGTGGGAACGATCAACCGCATCGGCATCGAGGCGGAGATCGGCGACGACGACTTTTACGGCCAGAGCTACTTCGTCGACCCGCGCGGCCAGTTCGTCGGTGAGGTGGCCAGCGCGCACGACGAGGAGCTGGTCGTGCGCGACCTCGACATGGACCGGATCATGGAGGTCCGCAACACCTGGCAGTTCTACCGCGACCGCCGGCCGGACGCCTACGCCGACCTCATCCGCCCGTAGATCCGGCCGGCAACCCCATCCGACTCGGCCGTCTGGAGGAGGACGGCCGAGTCGATTTCGGTTCCTCCCAGCAAGGAGCAGGACATGCAATTCGGATTCACGCTCAAGCCAGAGCACTCCATCGAGCGGACCCTGGCGCTCACCCGCCAGGCGGAGGCGGCTGGTTTCGATTACGGCTGGTTGTTCGATATGCATGTGCTCTGGCGGGAGCCGTATGTCCTGCTGACGCTCATGGCGCAGGCGACCACGCGCCTCCGGCTGGGGACCTGTGTCACGAACCCGGCGACGCGTGAGCCCAGCGTGACCGCGTCCTCGCTGGCGGTCCTTGACGAGATCTCGGATGGGCGGATGGACCTTGGGATCGGCCGTGGCGATTCGGCCCTGCGCATCCTGGGCAAGAACCCGACGACGATGGCTACCCTGGAAGACGCGGTCGTCGCCATCAAGGCATTGGTCGAAGGGCGTTCCGTGGACTACGAGGGCAAGGAACTTCGGCTGCCTTGGACCGGGTCGTGGACACTGCCCGTCTGGGTGGCGGGTTACGGGCCCATGGCCCTTGCGATGACCGGACGCGTGGCCGACGGCCTGATCCTCCAGCTAGCCGATCCGGACCTCATCCGCTGGTTCGTCGCCCAGGTCCGCTCGGCGGAGGCCGCGGCTGGTCGTGCACCCGGGTCCGTCAAGATTCAGGCGGCTGCCCCCGCCCATGTCGGGTCGCTGGAGGAGGGGCGCGAGCGAACCCGCTGGTTCCCGGCCCTCGTCAGCAACCATGTCGTGGATCTCCTGAACAAGTATCCGCGCGAGGAGCTGCCGGCCAGCCTGACCGGCTACATCACGAATCGCGCCGGCTACGACTATCTGCATCACGCCGAGGTGGGATCGTCGAACGCGTCCTTCGTCGCCGACGAGGTGACCGACCGCTTCTGCGTCCTCGGGAGTGTGGAGAAGCATGTGGCCAAGCTCCACGAGCTGGCCGCGGCAGGCGTCGACCAGTTCAACCTCTACCTGATGAACGGCGACGAGGAAGCTCAGCTGGAGCTGTACGGCCGCCACATCATC
>JBCLDE010000144.1:0-2876 GCA_038915165.1 Candidatus Limnocylindrales bacterium | reverse complement strand
ATCGATGTTGCGGGTGACCGTGAGGTAGTCGCGCAGGACGATCGCGTGGCGACCCTCCTCGGCCGTCCAGCGTCCGACCCAGCTGATCCAGGCACCGTCACCGTCACCGAACATCCCGTGGATGAGCCGGTGATAGCTGGGCAGGTTGTCCTCGGTCAGGAGGCCGATCTCGAAGGCGATCTGGGCGACCCCGGTGAGCCGTGGCTGATCCGGTGTCCAGGGTTCCTTGTCGAAGTCGCGCCCCAGGCGATACGGGATGTAATCATGCGGGAACCATTCCTGCGTGACGGCCATGTGACGGTCGTACAGGCGCCCAGCCTCGGGCTCGAGTTCGATGAGCAGGGATCGTTCGTCGTAATCGGTCATGCGGGAAGCGTATCCCCGAATGACGAACGTCATCGTGCGGACACGTGCGCCCCTGCACGGGTGCGGATGCGTGTGCTGGTCGAATAGCCGTAGCTAGCGCTCGTCGGCTCGCGCGATCATCCGACGTTCGGCGTCGACCATCGCGTCCGCGAGCGATCCGACCCGCGCTACGGTCGCGATCTCGATGGACAGCTCCGTGTCGTAGGACCGCGGCTCCTGCGTCAGCCTGAAGGCTCGCTCGAGACCATCGGCCAGGGTCCGCGCGGCCGGATCTCCCGTTTCGGGCAGGAGTAGTCGAACACTCGTCGGGCCCATGCGCACGGCCCGATCGGGCTCGCGCGCCTCGGCTCGGATCACTTCGACCATGTCACGCGCGATGCCGTCAAGGGCCAACTCGTCCGGCCGGCCACCGACCTCGATGAGCAGGACCGAGACCGTCCGGCCGTAGCGCGCCTGGCGGGCGTCCTCCTGGCGCAGGGCGGCCATCCAATCCGACCGCGTGTCCATCTGGATCGGACGCCTCGGGCGGGATGCGGTGGCCTCGCGCGGGCGCCGTCCGAGCGCGACGGCTCCATCGAGAAAGGCTCGATGCCGGCCGTTGTCGTGGCCTGCTCATCGTGGTGGTCCTTGGGAAGGACGAATCGACGTGTGCGCCGCGGTCGGATCGGCGTGGACGGGTCGGACGGATCGGGCACGGGGCGCCAAGTCTAGCCCGTCCACGAAATCAGGCGGCTAGATCGTCGATCGTGACCTCGACCAGGGGGCTCCATCTGGTCATCGTGTCGATATCCTGGCCCGCCCAGACCTTGGTGACCTCGGCGAACACGGCTCGTCGCTCGGCTTCGTCGACGACGACCCGTGCGGTCGCTGGCAGGTCCGCCTGGACCTCACCCTTGAGGTGGAACGTGAAGTTGGGATCCGCGGCCAGGTTCGACAGCCAGGCACGATATTTGGCGCGTCTCCGATCAGTCGCCGGCGGCCGCGCGGAGGGCTGCCTTGTGGGCTCGCTTGCCGGCCTGGTAGGTGGCAAGCGCCTCGGCCGAGTCGACATCGCCCAGGGTCGGCCACGTTGGCGCCACATCGTCGTAGCCGGGCGGGCGAACGCCCAGTCGCTGGCCGAGGACGGCGATGAGCGACTTGGCCTTCATCGCGCCGATCCCGGGCAACCCCAGGAGTCGCACTTCAAGGTCCTTGCCATCGGTCGCTTCCGTCCAGACCCGGCGGGCATCGTTGCCGTATTCGTTGGCGATCGCTGCCGCCAGGGCCTGGACCTTGCCGGCCATGGAGCTCGGGAAGCGGTGGAGCGCCGGGCGCTCGCGAAAGAGTGCGTCGAGCTCACCTGGGTCCATCGCGGCGATCCGCGCGGCGTCCAGGTGCCCGAGGCGGCGCTTGAGCTCCGCCGGGCCGCTGAACGCCTTCTGGACCGTCACCTGCTGGTCGAGCGCGAACCCGATGAGCAGGGCGAGCGGCTCGTCGACGAGCAGTCGATCGGCGGCGTCATCGCCGGTAAACGGAAGAGACGTGGCGGTGGTCATGGACGCATGGTAATCGCTGGCATGCGGACTCGCGACGGCTCGGCGGAGCGGTCAGCCGGGGCGCACCTGGGCGGCGGTCAGGTTGAGGTTGCCGGTCACCGAGCGGTAACAGCTGCCATGCTGTCAGCCGGGACGGTGGTCCCGAGCGATGACCGCGACCGTCGCACCGGCCAGGCGAACAAGATCGGCGCCTGCCAATTCAAGCTGCAGGCCGCGTCGCCCGGCCGAGATGAAAACGGTATCGAAGGCCAACGCGGACGTGTCGATGACGACCGACAGCGGCCGGCGGGTCCCCAATGGGCTGATCCCGCCGATGACATATCCGGTCGCCCGCTCAGCAGCCGCAGGCTCGGCCAGGACCGCTCGGCGGGCACCAGACGCATCGGCCAGGCGTTTCAGGTCAAGCTCGCCATCGACCGACACGACGGCCAGGACGAATCGATCGTCCACCGCGGCCACGAGCGTCTTGCGGCCACGAGCGTCTTTGAAGACGCGCCCGGGCACGACATGCAGCGCAGCCGCCGCATCCAGCCCATGACCTGGCCGCGCGTCGCGCTCGCGCCCACGCCGCTGCGGCGACTCGTAGGCGTGGATGCGGTGCGCGATGCCAGCGCTGCGGGCAAGCTCCAGCGCGCGGGTCCCGGTGGCGGTCACGGTCCGATCCTACTCATTTCGGCTATGCTCCGGGCGGCTCGTCACCGGCCGCCCTCGGCGGCGCACGGTGATCGGGCCGCCGTCGCGCTCCGACCTGGTGCCCGCGGCGGGACCACATCAGGAGCGACGCTTGACCTTCGATTCGCTCGGCCTGTCGGCCGATCTCGTGCAGATGGTGGCCGAAGAGGGCTACCAGATCCCCACACCCGTCCAGGCAGCGGCCATCCCCCTCGTCCTCGAGGGGCGCGACGTCCTCGCCGCGGCCCAGACCGGGACCGGCAAGACCGCCGCCTTCGTCCTGCCCATCCTCGACCGCCTCCG
>JBCLDE010000143.1:0-2902 GCA_038915165.1 Candidatus Limnocylindrales bacterium | reverse complement strand
GGTGAAGACCTCGGCCACGAAGAACGGCTGGCTCATGAAGCGCTGGAGGCGGCGCGCCCGGGCGACGGTCGATTTGTCCTCCTCGGACAGCTCGTCGATGCCGAGGATCGCGATGATGTCCTGCAGGTCGCGGTAGCGCTGCAGGACCCGCTTCGCCTCCTGGGCCGCGTCGTAGTGCTCCTGGCCGACGATATTCGGGTCGAGCACGCGCGAGGTGGAGGTCAGCGGATCGACCGCCGGGTAGATGCCCAGCTCGGCGATGCTCCGCTCCAGGCGGATCGTCGAATCAAGGTGGGCGAACGTGGTCGCCGGGGCCGGGTCCGTGTAGTCGTCGGCGGGCACGAAGACGGCCTGCAGCGACGTGATGGAACCGTCCTTGGTGGAGGTGATCCGTTCCTGCAGGCCGGCCATCTCGGTCGCCAGGTTCGGCTGATAGCCGACCGCCGACGGCATCCGGCCGAGGAGGGCCGACACCTCGGAACCCGCCTGGGTGAAGCGGAAGATGTTGTCGATGAAGAGGAGGACGTCGCGGTGCTCCACATCACGGAAGTACTCCGCCATCGTCAGGCCGGTCAGCCCGACCCGCTGGCGAGCGCCGGGCGGCTCGTTCATCTGGCCGAAGACGAACGCGGTCTTGGCGATGACGCCCGACTCCGTCATCTCGGCGATCAGGTCGTTGCCTTCGCGCGAGCGCTCACCGACGCCGGCGAACACGGACACGCCTGCGTGCTCCTGGGCGACGTTCCGGATGAGCTCCTGGATGATGACCGTCTTGCCGACGCCGGCGCCACCGAAGATGCCGATCTTGCCGCCCTTCTTGAACGGGCAGATCAGGTCGATGACCTTGAGGCCGGTCTCGAAGACCTCGACCTCCGTCGACTGCTGGTCGAAGGCCGGCGGGTCCCGATGGATGGGCAGATAGGTCTCGGCGACGACCGGGCCTTTGCCGTCGATGGGCCGACCAAGGACATCGAACACGCGCCCGAGGGTCGGCTCGCCGACCGGCACGGTGATCGGGGCGCCGGTGTCGCGGACCGCCACGCCGCGGGCGAGGCCATCCGTGGTCGTCATCGCGACCGCGCGCACCCAGTTGTTGCCGAGGTGCTGCTGGACCTCGCACACCAGCGGATCGCCTTCGCGCTGGATCTCCACGGCATTGAGGATGGCCGGCAGTGCGCCGGCCGGGAACTTGATGTCCACGACCGGTCCGGTGATCTGGATGACCCGGCCGGTCGCGGTCGGTGCGGCAGTCGCCATGGTGGATCTAGCCTCCTGCGTCCTGGGCGTCAGCGAGCATTCGCGCCGGACGCGATCTCGATCATCTCGCGGGTGATGTTGGATTGGCGGACCTTGTTGTAGGACAAGGTCAGGTCATCGATGAGGTCCTCGGCGTTCTCGGTCGCGCTCTTCATGGCGACCATCCGACTGGACTCCTCACTCGCTTTCGCCTCAAGCACAGCCTGGAACAGGCGCGTCGCGACGTAGCGCGGCAGGAGCCGCTCCAGCACGGTGGAGGCGTTTGGCTCGAAGATGAACTGGTGACCGGGGATCCCTTCCGTATCCTCCGTGGCCTGGATCGGCAGGATGGTCAGCCGTTCTGGCCGCTGGACGAGGGTGGAGACCCAGCGGCTGTAGACGATGTCGACGCGCCCATTCGTACCGGCGAGGAAGTCGTCGGTGACGAGGCGAGCCAGCGGCAGCACGTCGGCGAAGGACGGGCGATCGCCGAATGTCGAGAAATGGGCCTCCAGCGGGACGCCGGTCCGACGCATCGCATCGCGACCCTTGCGGCCGACTGTGACGACCGCGAGGTCGCCTGGGTCGTCGATGATGTCACGGGCCACGAAGCGGACGATGTTCGTGTTGAGTGGGCCGGATAACGGGCGGTCCGTGGTGATCAGCACGATCAGTCGCCTGCCCTCGGCTCGCTCGGCGAGCAGCGGGTGATCGTCGCCGCCCAGGACCGCGGCGAGATCGGCCAGAACCTCATCCAGCTTCTCGCTGTAAGGCCGTGCCGCCAGTGCCGCGTCCTGGGCCCGCTTGAGCTTGGACGCCGCCACGAACTGCATCGCCCGGGTGATCTGCTTGATGTTCTTGACCGCGCCGATGCGTCGGCGGATGTCGCGCTGACTAGCCATACATCAGGCCAGGAAGCTCTGCCGGAAGGTGTCGGTCGCCTCATCGAGCTTGGCGGCAAGTTCGTCGGACAGGGCCTTCGTGTCGCCGAGCTCCTTGAGGACGTCCGGCCGCTCCGTTTCGAGGAAGCGGTAGAACTGGCTCTCGAACTCCCGTACGCGCGGGGTCGGCACGTCGTCGAGCTTGCCCGTCGTCGCGACATACAGGATGGCGACCTGCTTCTCCACCGGCAGCGGCTGGTACTGCGGCTGCTTGACGATCTCCGACAGCTTCTCGCCGCGGGTCAGCTGGTCGCGGGTCGCCTTGTCCAGGTCGGAGGCGAATTGGGCGAAGGCTGCCAGGGAGCGGTATTGCGCGAGGTCCAGCTTGAGTGGCGCCGCGACTTTCTTCATCGCCTTCGTCTGCGCGGCAGAACCCACCCGCGACACGGAGATGCCGATGTTCAGGGCAGGCCGCTGGCCGGCGTTGAACAGGTCCGTCTCCAGGAAGATCTGACCGTCCGTGATGGAGATGATGTTGGTCGGGATGTACGCGGACACATCACCGGCCTGGGTCTCGACGATGGGCAGGGCCGTCAGGGAGCCACCGCCGTGTTCGTCGTTCAGGCGGGCGGCTCGCTCCAGGAGCCGGCTGTGCAGGTAGAAGACGTCGCCGGGATACGCCTCGCGGCCGGGCGGCCGGCGAAGCAGGAGGGCCATCTCGCGATACGCCCAGGCATGCTTGCTGAGGTCGTCGTAGACGCACAGGGCGTCCTTGACGAGACCCT
>JBCLDE010000142.1:0-2927 GCA_038915165.1 Candidatus Limnocylindrales bacterium | reverse complement strand
GTCCAGGTCGAGCACGCCACGGTCAGTGGCGACGGCCGGCGCCCCGGGGACCTGCGAGTGGGTTCGGAGCAACCGCTCAGGCGCTGAGTCGCAGGCCGAGGTAACGCGTCCGGTGGGGGCTTGCCCTCACGCCGTGGCCGCAAACGTCCCCATTGAAGATCCGCAAACATCCCCCTTGCCCGGAACGTCGCGACGCCGGCCCCGGCCAGGTTGCTCCGCTCTGCCCCTAGCCCGAAGTTCGAGCGTCGCGTCGCGCTCAACTGAACGTGGCTGGGAGATCCCGTATGGGCTCATGTTCCTCCCATATCCGCACGGAGGGACTGGTACGCGGAGCCTCTCGACCATCAAGCGGGTCCGCATCCGGCCGCGGCTGTAACGTGAGCGTGGGACCTGGCAGGGAGATGCGCCCCGGGCCCGGTACCAGTCTGTGGGTGCGGTTTTGGGCCGCGCCCGGGCTCGGTGGTGGGCGCGACCGGGGTTCCCGCTGCGTACCAGTCTGAGGGTGCGGTTTTGGGCCGCGGGCTCGCGAGGCACGGGCGGCGACCGTGGCGTCCGGGGCTCCACTTGCGTCATTGTTACGTGGGAAGTAACATTCACGCATGGCCTATTCCCACCTTCTCCGACTCGCGGGCGAGCAGCGCGGCTATTTCACCACGCGCCAGGCCGCCGAACGTGGCCTGAGTCGACGTGCGCTCCTGCACCGCGCCCAGATCGGCGAACTGGAGCACGCGGCTCATGGCCTGTGGCGATTCTCGATGTGGCCGGCTGATCCGAACGACGAGCTCTACGCGCTTCAGACGCTCGCGCCTTTCGGGACATTCAGCCATGAGACCGCCCTGTCTCTGCTCGGGCTTGGAGATCTCATCCCGTCCGAGATCCACATGACCATCCCCGAGTCATCGCGGCTGGCTCCGCGTCCCGGTCTCCGTCTCCATCGGTCCAGGCTCGGAGCCGAGCGGGAACGTATGCTCCGCGATGGCCTCTGGATCAGCACACCAATCCGCGCCTTGACTGATGCGGCGCGCACCGGCGCCGATCCCGATCAGATGCACGCAGCGGCGAAGGAGGCGAAGGGACGAGGCCTTCTTCGCTCTTCGGACATTGAGCGGTTGCGAGCCGATCCGCTCTTCGCCGGCGCCCTGTGATCGATCTGTACCTCAAAGAGGGGAACAGCGTCCAGCGCCTCGACGATCGAGGCTGCGCCCAGCCTCATCGCCGAGGCCTTTGGCACAGACCTCGCCGGCCTGCTCTCGTATGAGTTGGCGTCTCCGCCGGCGCCCCTGGAGGGCCCGCCCGGCGGGGGCCTCCGCTTCGTGGCCTTCGCACGGATTGTCGGCAGCGAGCTCGTGCGCTTCAAGATCGACATCAGTGCGTCCGATGTGATCGTCGGCGAGCTTGAGCGACACCTCTCCGACCCCGTTCTCGCGGCGATCGGGTACCCGCGCTCAGAGTTCCCCGTCTATCCGGTCGCACAGAGCATCGCAGAGAAGATCCACGCGCTGACGCTGCCGCGAGACTACGAGAACAGCCGAGTGCGCGATCTGCTCGACCTGGTGTGGTTCGCCGAACGATTCAGCGTTCACTCGACGGACCTCATCGAGGCTGCCGTTGCGACATTTGCGGTCCGAGATGACCATCCCTGGCCGCCGTCACTGTCGAGCCTCCCGGAGTCATGGGCGAAGCCCTACGCTCGCTTCCGAACGGAAATCGGTCTCGAACCGGCTACGACGAAGGATGCCATTGCCTTCCTGGCGAGCTTCTTCGCTCCGATCTTCGCGGGGTCGAGCCAACTGCTCTGGAAACCGGAAGCTGCGGAATGGGTGTCGGTGCCTGCCGTGGACGACTCACCCGGTGTCACGGCGGTGTCCGGACCCCGCCACCTGACTTGACATGGCATCCACATGGTGCCATTCTGCCTCCATGGACATGAACCCGGCACCGCGGACCGCCCGGCGGCGTCGGCTGTCCGTGGACCTTCCCCAGGAGACGGAGACGGCCACTCGTGCGCTCGTCGATCGCTTCTTCCACGGCAAGACCACCGACGCGGTTCGCGCTGCGCTCTCGCTCCTTGCCTGGACCATCGAGGCGAAACGCCAGGGAAAGCGCGTCGTGGCCGTGACGCGTGACCAGCTGCCCGCGCGATTCGAAGAGCCTGTCCTCCTTGGGGTCGAGGACCAGATGGCGTCGGACTGGCAGTGGCTGGTCGCACGCCCGCACCCCTGGCGACGGCAGTTGTGGATCAAGGGACGGCGCCTTACCGCCGGCGATCTCGCGCGTACGGTCGAGATCGAAGACTGGTCTCCCGAGCGCGCCGCGGCCGAGTTCAACCTCCCGCTCGAGGCGATCCTCGAGGCGCAGCGGTATCTCGCGGCGAACCGAGAGCTCGTCCTCGCCGAAGAGCGTGAGAACGCGCTGGCCGCCGAGCAGGCGGTAGATACCGTCGCGTGAGGGTCCTCGTCGACGAAGACGTGGCAAGTCGCGATCTCCTCCGTCGACTCGACAAGGCACTGCCCGGCCAGGTGCTCGTTCCTGAGCGCGAGACGTCCGATGACGAGGTCTGGTCACGGGCTCAACGCGAGGGGGCGGCTGTGTTGACCGGCAACGTGGTCGACTTCCTGCGCCTGGCCGGCGAGACCGACGACCATCATGGCTTGCTGCTCGTCTACCGCTTGAACGATCCCACTCGCGACCTGCGCGCTGGCGAGATCGTCGCTCGAGTCGCGGCGATCGCCGACCGTCACCCTGGCGGGATCGCTGGCATGGTGTTGGCCGTCAACAATTTCCCGCTGGGCTGAGCTCACTGGACGCGGCCGCTGCAACTTTCCGGCGCCCTTTCGTGATGTACAGGGTGTGACCCGCTTTCCTGATGGCGATCCGCTCGACTGCGCCACCGCGCGCCCGCTCATCGCCGCGTACCTGCTCGACGA
>JBCLDE010000141.1:0-2931 GCA_038915165.1 Candidatus Limnocylindrales bacterium | reverse complement strand
GGCAAGCACTGGCGGAGTCGGGTGCCGCAGAGGATGTCGTCGCGGAACTCGAGCGCTACATCGCGATGGCCGCGGAGTCGATGCGGAACCGAGGGTAGGCCAGCGCCCGGTACACTGGCCTCCGGCGGGTGGCACGGCAGCGGAGGGCGGCATCGACGATGGCGGAGGCGACGGACGGGACGGCGAGTCCGGAGGCCGCACGGGTGGCTGACGAGCCCACCAGGCGCGCCAAGACGGTCCACGGTGAGGCGGCCAACGCGGGCCACCGCGTCCTGGCGCCCGACGACGCAGAGGTGGAGGCGTATCTCGAAGCGGCGCTGAAGGCACCGCCTCCGGAGCGCTCCCCGGACGATCGCCCGAGTGGCGCCATGGAGACCGCCCCCGGCACGGTCGTCGTACTGGACTTTGGTAGCCAATTCGCGCAGCTCATCGCCCGTCGCGTTCGCGAGCTCCATGTCTATTCGGAGCTGCTCCCGCACGACACCCCATACGAGGATCTGGTGCGCCGCGGTGCCCGGGCGATCATCCTGTCCGGCGGCTGGAACTCGGTCTATGACGAGGCCGCCCCGCGTCCCGATCCGGCTATCTGGGCCGGGCGGATCCCCGTCCTTGGCATCTGTTACGGCGCGCAGCTCATGGCCCGCGAACTCGGTGGCGACGTCCTGCCCGCCGCGCGTCGCGAGTACGGTCCGGCCAACGTCACGATCACGGCCGACGACGGCCTGTTCGCCGGCATCGAGCGCGAGCAGCCGGTCTGGATGAGCCACGGCGACTCCATCACGCGGCTACCCGCAGGCTTCCATGCGACCGCCCAGACGGACTCGACGCCATATGCGGGGCTGGCCGACCCCGCCCGCAACCTCTACGGCATCCAGTTCCACCCGGAAGTCGTCCACACGCCGCGGGGGCGCGACATCCTGCGCAACTTCGTGGTCGGCATCGCCGGCGTGGAGCCGACCTGGACGCCGGCCAACTTCATCGACACGACGGTCGCCGGCATTCGCGAGCGGGTCGATACGCACGCACGCGAGACCGGCTCGGATGGCCTCGTCATCTGTGCGCTGTCGGGCGGGGTGGACTCGGCCGTCGCGGCGGCCCTGGTCCATCGCGCCGTCGGCGACCGGCTGACCTGCATCTACGTCGACCACGGGCTCATGCGCAAGAAGGAGTCGGAGCTCCTGCGCGTGACGTTCGAACGCGACCTCGGGATGAACCTCGTCATGGTCGATGCACGCGAGCGCTTCCTGGCCCGTCTGGCAGGGGTGGAGGACCCGGAGCAGAAGCGGCGGATCATCGGCGACGAGTTCATCCGCGTCTTCGAGGAGGAGGCGGCGAAGCTCGGCCGGATCGATTTCCTGACGCAGGGGACCCTTTACCCGGACGTCATCGAGTCGGCCACGTCGGAGACGAAGACGGCCCAGAAGATCAAGACCCACCACAACGTCGGCGGGCTGCCGGCCGACCTGCGCTTCCAGCTGATCGAGCCGCTGCGCTACTTGTTCAAGGACGAGGTCCGCAAGGTCGGCATGGAGCTGGGCCTGCCGGAGGCGATGGTCCTGCGCCAGCCGTTCCCCGGCCCCGGCCTGGCCATCCGGATCATCGGCGAGGTGACTGCCGAGCGGCTCGACACGCTGCGCGAGGCCGACTGGATCGTCATCGACGAGATCAAGGGTGCGGGCCTGTATCGGTCGCTGTGGCAGAGCTTCGCCATCCTCACGCCGGTTCTCAGCGTCGGGGTGATGGGCGACGGGCGCACCTACGCCAACGTGGTGGCCATCCGGGCCGTCACCAGCGAGGACGGCATGACCGCCGACTGGGCGAAGCTCCCCTACGACGTGCTCGGCAAGATCTCGTCGCGGATCGTCAACGAGGTCCCGGGCGTCAACCGGGTCGTGTACGACATCAGCTCCAAGCCACCCGCGACCATCGAGTGGGAGTGAGGCGGTCCTGACCGACCCATGACGGATGGGTCATCGCGGCGAGCCACCGTCGCGCTAGCATGCGCGTCATGGCCGATGCGTCGCCTCCGGTAGATCGCCCCGCGGCGTCCGTCTGTCCATGGTGTTCGACACCGCTGGGCCCCGATGCCATCACCTGTCCGTCATGCAGTGCCACGCTGACCGGCGATGATGAGCCACACGTCCCGGGCGTGACCGCCGTCGACCAGAAGTCGGGCGCGACCAAACGACCGCGGACCCAGTCGCCCAGTCGCCTGATGGCCTGGATCGGCGGCGAATTCCCGGACGATATCCCCTCGGAAGCCGAGGTCAAGGCCGTCGAGCCCCCGGACCTGGAGGTGCGGCACGAGATCCTGCGGCTGGAGCTGGAGGCGGAGGTCGCGAGACTTCAGGCCGAGACAGACGCGATCCTGGCCGAGGCGGTCGCCGAGGGACGGGTCGTCGAGATCCCCGAGGACGCCCCGCCCGCCTGACCTGGGTCGCCGCCACATCCGGCTCACCCGGCTATCCTGCGGCGGTGCCCGATCGACTTCCCCCGCCCGGACCCTCGTTCCTGCGCGAGCAGCCCGTCCGCATCGGCGAGCGGACCTACCGGGCCGGGATGGCCAGACCGTCCGATGCCCCCGACGGTTGGTGGCTGACCATCCTGTGGGTCGCCGACGCTGATGGCGTGGTCAGCTTTCGTGACGTGGCGCCGGACACCGGCCCGCCGCCCGATCCGCCGCTGGGCCGGTTGGGTCCGGCGCTGAGCGGGGCACTGTCGGGGATGATCCTCGAGGACGCCGGTCGACTGCAGCTGCGTCTCGGTCACGTCGTCCCTCCGGATGACCCGGCGCGTCCGTGGCGGACGCCGCTCGCGATCCGGGCCGGCTTCCGGTTCGAGCCAGCCCGGGCCGCGGCCATGCGCCCGAACGAGCTGTCCGAGACGGTCCTGACCGCGTTCCGCCGGTCGATCGAGGGATTCCATGGACCA
>JBCLDE010000140.1:0-3076 GCA_038915165.1 Candidatus Limnocylindrales bacterium | reverse complement strand
CGTGCCGAGCACGCTTTGTCGTCTATGGCACGACGACTCGCGGACCTGTGGGACGACGATCCGCGAACCCCAGCCGTGAGATCGCCAGACGGCGGGTCAAGACGGCGGGTCAAGACCGCGGGTCAGGACCGCGGGCGGCTCCCGTCGCGTGCTCCGACCGACTGCCTTGTGGGTATCCAGCGCTCGACCGCCTCGGCATCCCAGATCGGACCTTCACGGAAGCTGAGGATTGGCGGCGGGAACGTCGGATCGCTCCGCCGCATGAAGCCAAGCAGGGCGGGATTGACCCGGAGGTCGCCCGCGAGGTCCTCCTGGGTCTTCACCTCGAAGCCCACCACCGGCTGGTGCGCTTGATCGTTCCAGGCGAAGGGCTCCGGGTTGCCGCCTCCTTTGTCGGTCAAAAAGGTCTGCCCATGGTACTGGATGGCCCATGCGCCCTCGGCCCGCCCGTCGATCGGGTCGAGCAGCAGGGAGACGCGGACGAGCTTCGGGTTGATCGGCATGCCGTAAGGATGCGCCGCCGTTCGATTCGGTGTGCGCCGCCGGCGCCGGCCATTGGCGGGCCAAATACGGCGAGGAGCGGCGCGGCCTCATCGACAGCCTGGTCGGGCTGATCCAGCGCGAGAACGTCCGGACGCTTGGGGTCGCGAAAGCCGCCCGCCCGTCGCGATGTGCTTGGCCGTCAACACTGTGGGCCCGAAGGCCGCTTCGGTCGCGCCTTCGACGCCATCTGGTGTCCGGGAGTCACCGATCGGCCACCAGACCGGCCCGCCAGGGGTGCCCCTCGTGTCTTCGACCGGCCAGTGTTGACTGACAACCACCGACGCGGAACAGGGCCGGCCGACGAGGCCCCCGACGCGGTCCGACCCTCCGCCCCCCGACGCGGTCCGACCCTCCGCCCCCCGACGCGGTCCGACCCTCCGCCCCCCGGACCCCGGCCTCCGGGTCGGTCACACTGAGGTTGATGGACGACCTCGCGCGCCACCTCCACACGATGCTCGGCCCGGACGCAGTGTTCCGTGATGGCCAGCGCGAGGCCATCGAAGCCGTCGCCCGTGACGGCCACCGCGCCCTGGTCGTGCAGCGGACCGGCTGGGGCAAGAGCCTGGTCTACTGGATCGTCACGCGTGTCCGCCGCGATGAGGGCCGCGGGCCCACACTGATCATCAGCCCACTGCTGTCGCTGATGCGGAACCAGATCGCGATGGCGGAACGGCTGGGCCTCCGCGCGGCGACGATCAACTCGGGCAACGTCGACGAATGGGACGCGGTCCAGCAAGGTCTGGCAGCCAACGCCATCGACGTGCTCCTCATCTCCCCGGAGCGTCTCGCGAACGAGCGCTTCGCGACCGACGTCCTGCCACAGATCCAGGGCTCCATCGGCCTGCTGGTGGTCGACGAGGCCCACTGCATCTCCGACTGGGGTCACGATTTTCGCCCGGACTACCGGCGCATCGCGCGGATCCTCAGACGCCTCGCCCCGCACGTCCCGGTCCTGGCCACGACCGCGACCGCCAACGACCGGGTCGTCGCCGATGTCGTCGACCAGCTGGGCGTCGGTGTCCAGGTCTTTCGCGGCCCCCTTGGTCGCGACTCGCTCCGACTCGATGCGATCACCCTCGACAACCAGGCAGAGCGACTCGCCTGGCTCGCCGGCCAGCTTCCGCACCTCCCCGGCAGCGGCATCGTCTACTGCCTGACCGTGGCCGACACCCAGCGCGTGGCCACGTTCCTGCGGGGCCAGGGGATCGATGCCCACGCGTACAACGCCGACCTCTCCACCGAGGAGCGCGAAACGCTCGAGGACGCCCTCATCGCGGGCGAGATGAAGGCCCTGGTGGCGACGGTGGCGCTCGGGATGGGCTTCGACAAGCCGGATCTTGGCTTCGTCGTCCACTACCAGCGACCCAGCTCGGCGATCGCGTACTACCAGCAGGTGGGGCGGGCCGGTCGTGCGGTGGATCTCGCCTACGGCGTGCTCCTGGGCGGTCGCGAGGACGACGCCATCGCCGCGTACTTCATGGACACGGCATTCCCGCCGACCGTGAACATGCACGAGATCCTGACGGCGCTGGAGGCGGTCGATTCGATGTCGAAGCCGCAGCTCCAGCAGGCCGTCAATCTCCGCCTCGGCCGGATCGAGCAGGCACTCAAGTTGCTGGAGATCGACGGCGCGGTCGCGCGCGACGGCAGTCGATATCGACGGACACCGAATCCCTGGGAGCAGGACGAGGCGCGGATCGAGCGCGTCAAGGCGGCCCGTCGCACGGAACTGGCCCAGATGCAGGCCTACATGACCCACGACGGCTGCCTGATGGAGTACCTCGTCGCGCTCCTGGACGACCCGACGGCGGCGCCATGTGGCCGTTGCGCGCGGTGCGAGGGTCGGGGGCTGCCGGGCGAGGTGGATCCGGAGCTTGTGGCTGCGGCGATCTCGTTCCTGCGACGCGACCTGCGGAGTATCGAGTCTCGGAAGCAGTGGCCGGCCGGGGCCTTGGACGGTCTGTCGGGCCGGATCGCGCGACCCAACCAGCCCGGGATGGCGCTCTGTGTCAACGGCGATGCCGGATGGGGGAGGGAGGTCCAGCGCTTCCGATCCGTCGACGGCGTGTTCAGCGACGAGCTCGTGTCGGCCTCGGTGCGTGCCATTCGTGAGCGGTGGCACCCGGAGCCGGCACCGACGTGGGTCACGGCCGTGCCGTCTCAGAGTCAGCGAGGATCGGCAGGCGTGGGATCGGTGCGGCCTGGGCCGGTGGGCAGATCGGTGGGCGGATCGGTGCCGGCCTTTGCACGGGCACTCGCGGACCGGCTGGGCCTGGCCTTTGTCGCGTGCCTCACGGTGCGTGATGGCGACGCACCGCAGGCGACGATGCAAAACTCTGTTCAGCAGGTTCGGAACGTGCATCACAAGCTCGGGATCGAGGGCGATGCTGTCCTCTCTGGCCCCGTCCTGCTCGTCGACGATGTCGTGGATTCGCGCTGGACCCTGACCGTCGCCGGCTGGCTGCTCGCCACGAACGGGAGCGGGCCCGTCCACCCGTTCGCCCTGGCGACCGCGAGCGCACGCGAGTGATGC
>JBCLDE010000139.1:0-3248 GCA_038915165.1 Candidatus Limnocylindrales bacterium | reverse complement strand
GTCGCGCAGGATGCGGTCAACCCGGTCAACCACCTCGCTCAGCTTCCCGGATTTGCCAAGATACAGCGCCTGTTCGCTGGCTGGCACCAGGCGGACGCCATCACTCAAGGCGATGGCGAACTCTTCTGGTGTGATCCCCTCGCGTTCGGCCATGATCCTATTTGCCTCGGCAGGATTGCTGGCGTGAAAGTCAATGGCACGGCGAAAGGCGTGCAGCAGCTTGCTGACGGCGTCGGGTCGTTCGCGCACCGTTTTTTCATCCATGGCGATCACGTCAACCACCTCGCCCGGAATCTTGGCGCTGCTGAACACCGACACCGCCTTGCCAGCTTTCATGATCGCTATCGATACCGGCGGGTAGGTCACCACCGCATCCAGTTCGCCTTTCCCGAAGGCTTCCTGCATGCTCAGTTGGTCGAGCGATACGATCGTGATGTCTTTCAGCGTCAATCCCTGTTCCTCCAGGGCCCGCACCAGGACGTAGATCCCAAGCGATCCCAGTTCGACGCCGACGCGAGCCCCGCGCAGCGACTCCTTGCCGGTGAGCGACGGCTTGACCAGAACAACATCCGCACCATCGGAATAGTCGACCACATACACGATTTGCAGATTGCGACCAGGCTGGCTGCGTGCCTGTATGACCTCGACCACGGTGGTGCCGAGTCCATCGATCTGACCACGCTCATAAGCGTGCCGGGCGTCGGACAGCGAATTGAATTCGACCAATCGCACCTCGACCCCGGCTTCACGATAGAAGCCCTTCTCCTGCGCGAGATAGAGGAACTCATACCCAGGCCAGGCATTGAGGCCAATACGCAGCGGTTCCTGTGGCGCGCGCATGAGCAGCAGCAGCAGCAGACCAGCAATGACACCAACCACCATGATCGCCAACAGCGGACGGAGGACGGCGGCAAAACGAAAATGGGACATGTCTACTCCGTTAGCCCGGATCCACCGATGAGCTGCGGCTGAAGGGGCGTTGAAACGACGAATCGGGTGCCCATCTGAACTGGGATGGTGGTGTTGAAGAGAACCGATCAAGCCCGACAGAGGAGCACCCGATTGATGCGATCTTCGCACAGCCTCGACCGGCTCGACGTGGCCTTCGACGACGACCGCCTGGTGGCCGACGCGGGGCTGTTGCTGCCGGCCACCCTGGCCCAGCATCTCGGCCTGAAGGCACTCGTCGACGAGCACCTCGACCTCGGCGCCAAGCCTGGTTGGCCGACTCCGCCATGACGGCCAGCTCCCGCGCACGGTCCAGGGCGGTCTCGAGGTCGGCATTGGCCTGCGCGAGCGCGGCGAGGTAGCGCAGCCGCTGGATCTCGTCGCCGATCCATTGGGCGAGCAGCTGCAGAAACTCCAGGGCGGACGGGGGGAAGGGTGCGTGCGGCGCGAAGCCGGACAGGAGGAGCGCCCCGTAGATCTGGCCACCCACTCGCACGGGGACGCCCAGGTACGACTCCACGTGCCGGACCGTCCGGGCGGGATGATCCCGCCATTCCGTATCGGCAGTGGATGCCACCGCGAACCCGACTCCGGTCTCGAGGATCCGGTCGATGACCGAGCTGCCGGGCGGGAACACGTAGCCAGCGCGGATGCCGGCCTCGTTCACGCGCACGGCGGCGCTCTCGTCCGCGAGCTGCTGGTTGAGCACCTCGAGCTGCCGTCGGTACTTCCCGAGCAGGCGGGCTTGCTTCCTTCGCCTGCTGGCATCTGCGTCCAGCTCATGGACCGAACGGCGGAGCTCCAGCTGGGCCATCACCTGGCGGGAGAGCGCCAGGAGGGCCCGCCGCTGCTCGTCGGTCATCACGCGTGGCGACCGGTCGATCACACACAGCGTCCCCACGGCCGCGCCGCTCCGCGTCACCAACGGCGCGCCCGCGTAGAAGCGGATGCCCGGGTCGCCGGTGACCAGCGGGTTGTCCGCAAAGCGGGAGTCGGCCAGGGCGTCCCGGATCTCGGTGATCTCGTCGGGCACGAGGATGGCGTGGGCACAGAACGCCTGGTCGCGCGGGATCTCGAGGACGTCCAGCCCAAGCCTCGACTTGAACCACTGGCGCCCCGCGTCGATGAAGGAGATGAGCGCGATGGGCGTCCCACAGATGTGCGACGCCAGGTACGTGATGTCGTCGTACGCCTGCTCGGGGAGCGTGTCGAGGATCGCGTAGGCGTGCAGCTCGCGGAGGCGGCGCTCCTCGTGCGGCGGCTTGGGCGCCCTCACGGGACGAACCGATAGCCGACGCCGCGGGCCGTCTCGATCCAGCGCGGGTTCGCTGGATCGCTCTCCACCTTCAGGCGCAGCCGACGGACGTGCTCGGTGACGGTCGCCGGGTCCTGCCACTCCGCCGACGAACCCCAGGCCGACCTGAGCAACTGCTCCCGCGTGAAGACGCGGCGCGGCGCAGAGGCCAGCGTGAACAGCAGGTCGAACTCGCGCCGGGTTGTCTCGACCAGGCGGCCCGCGATGACGACTTCGCGCTGATCGGGATCGATGACGAGGCCATCGAACTCCAGCCGGCCGGGAGCCTGTTGAGCCGCGGGCACGGCCGCGACGCCGCGGCCCGGTGCGGTCGCCTGCGCCCGCCTGAGGAGCGAGCGCACCCGCGCCACCAGCTCTCGCGGGTAGAACGGCTTGGCCACGTAGTCGTCGGCACCCAGCTCGAACCCGACGACCCTGTCCACCTCCTCGTCACGCGCCGTCAGGAGGATCACCGGCAGGTCCCCGGCCCGCCGGATCTCGCGGAGGAGGGCCAGCCCGTCCATGCCGGCGAGCCCGATGTCGAGGATCGCGATCGCCGGCCGGTCGCGCTCGAGCGAGGCCAGGGCCGCCGGGCCGTCAGCGACGGCCACCACGCGGAAGCCTTCGCGCTGGAGCGCCGCGGTCACGGCGAGCCGCACCGTCGACTGGTCGTCGACGACGAGCACGAGGGAGCGTTCGGGCTGAGAGGCTGTGAATCTTTCGGCCGGGGGGATTCCCAAGTCGACGCGTCGCAGCTACGATTCCGAGATGGACGACACCCTCTTCGATCTCCCGCCCATGGAAGCCGGCCGGCGTGAGCCCGAGGGACGGGGGCGCCCGCGCCTCCAGCGCCCGGACCGCGACCAGATCACGCTCCGGCCGAGCGATCTTGAGAGCCTCCTCCCGGCCGACCACCGGGCGCGCCTGGTGTGGGCGTTCGTGGCAGGGCTCGACCTCGCCCCCCTGTACGAACGGATCAAGGCGACCGAGGGCCACGCGGGCCGCC
>JBCLDE010000138.1:0-3272 GCA_038915165.1 Candidatus Limnocylindrales bacterium | reverse complement strand
GGTCATCTCCTCGACTAGGTCGGCGACGTCCGGGGCCATCAGCCAGCCCGCTGGGAACGCCGATGCGCCGAGGCGCGCGCCTGCCACGGCGCCGGCGACCACTCCGGCGGCAGTCCCCCCGGCGTCGATCGCCCGCCCGATGGTCACGACCGGCTTGTCGGGAGCGCCGAACGATGCGTGGTTCATGGCGGCTGCGAGGGCCCGGGTGGCGCTCGACGGGCCGGTCGTGGCGCCGCCCGAAAGCGCCGTACGCACGGGCGTGCTGCCGGTCCAGCCCGAGAGGTCCGCAGAGGTCACCGAGATGGCATCTCTCATCGGCGTGCCTGCCACGAGTTCCGCGACCAGCCGGGCGAGGGCCCCGCCCGAAAGGTAGGCGTCGGCGCCCCCGTGGGTGATGGCGGCGGCGATCGAGCCGACGAGCGTCGCGTCCTTCGGCATCGCGACGAGCCCTGCGGCGAGCACGCGCACGAGGGCGCCGGCGCCGCTGCTGGTGTTCGGCAGCGACGTCGCCAGGTGGCGCTCGGGCATGCCCTCCCACGTGTCGGCCTGGACACCCAGCGCCTCGACCGTCGCCCCGAAGCCGTCCACGCGGCGGTGCAGGCGGTGCTGCCGGACGAGCCAGCCGTCCGGCCACGCCTCGGGCTGCCGCGCGAACGTGGTGTTTGGCTCCCGGCCCTGGGTCACCATCCAACGGTCGAGCGCGTGGCGTATGACGCCCCACGCCGGGCCGATCCCCTTGGCGGCATAGCGGACGTACATCCGAACGACGCCCTCGGCCGTGAAGAGCGCGAGCTGGGTGGCGCCGCCGGTGCGGAGCGACCCGGGACTCGGGTCGGCCGGCTGAGTCTTGCCGGCGTGGGCCAGCGAGCCGAGCGCGTCGCCGAGGGCGAGTCCGAGCAGCGAGCCACGAATGCGGTCGTCGCGCGCCCACTCGTCGGCCTCCATCAGGGCCGGCCAGCGGATCGCGGCGGGCTCTTCCGACGGCAGGAGCGAGCAGACCTTGCAGGCGGCGCTCTCGCCAGCCACTCGCTACGCCCCGTCCACAAGCGGTGCGAGGGCCCCAACTGCACGCCGCACCATGCGGTGCACGACGTCGGCCACGTCGCCTGCGCTCCCTTCTTCGTGGCCTACAGGCCCGCCCCGACGAGGTCGCTGATGAACCGTGCTCCGAGGTCCACCCGGTTCACGCAGTCAACGAGGTCGCCTCCGTCGTCGACCTGCGGGACCCGCAGCATCAGCCGCCCGTCCTCGAGGGGTACGACACCGTGCGTGGCGCTAACGGACTGGAACTGCGGCTCCAGGTCCTTGTCCATCGGGTCCTCGATCTCGAAGCCCTCCCCGACGCTGCGGATGCCTATGCCGCTGCCCGCCAGGCGCAGCCACCGCGGCGTGGTCGGCCAGCCGGTGAACCACGGCTTGAGCGCTGCGTCGTTCACTCCGGAGTCGAGCCAGATCTGGAGCAGCATGGGGTCCCGATACATGCCGCCGAACGTAGTTGTACGCATCATGCAGAGCGAGTAGCCAAGCTCGCTGCCCGCGCCCCAGTAGACCCCGGTCTTGCCCTCATCCACCTTTTCGACGCTCCTGCCGCCTCGCATGGCCGGGTACCTGACGAGGTAGTACCGCCAGTCGAAGTGCGAGCGCTTCTCGCGATCCGCGAGCCACGCCGCAACGACGCCGTCCAAGTGCGACCTCAGGTCCGTGGCGCTCGCCGCCAGGCCGTCGAGGAACTCGCCCAGCACCTGGCGCGTGGGGGCCAGATCCTCACTTGTGGCGCTTGTGAGCAGATAGCGCCAGACATCCTGGTTGGCGGGCTCGGCCGTGCCGAACTGCCACGACTGGGTCTTCGGGCGGGGGCGCTGATAGTTGCCGGTGGCCAGCAGGGCTCCGGTCAGCGCCAGGTAGTTCGCGGGGTCAGCGAAGGCCACCTCGAACGCGGCCGCCCTCGACGCGAAGTGCCTTGCGTCCAGTTCGAACACGGTCAGGGTGCCCCGCAACAGCGGGTGGTCCTCGAGCCGGTACAGCGCCAGGGTCAGCTCCGGGTGTTTGACCAGGAACGCTGCCTTCGCCTGCTCGTTGATCACCTGGTTGCGGCTTAGCTTGCCCACCCCCGCAAGGTCGCCGTCGAGGATGACTGCATCCACATCGCTTAGGAGGCCCGGCATGTTCTGGCTGCGGACCTCGTCCGCGCCCGATGCCGAGAGCAGGTTCCTCAGAACTCGCACGCGTCGCGTGAAGTCTTCCGTGCCCTCCATGCGGTGCAGGAGCACCGCGTAAAGCAGGAGGCTCTCTTGCAGCGTGAAGGCCCTCCGGCCCTCGTGCTCGCCATCGAAGAGGCGACAGCACGCCTCGAACAGGTTGACGTTGCCCGGTCCGAATAGGGCGACCCTGTCCGGGTCGTAGCCATCCTGGCCCGGCACCGCCAGCGAGAACACATTCTCGAACGTCTCGCGGATGTGCTGGCCGTCACGCCAGACGTCGAAGGCGCGGAAGAGGAAGGCGAGGTGATCGTCTGCCCTCGGGTTGTTCGGTCCGAAGGCAGCCGTGGCACGCGGTCCAAGGCGATCCGGATCGGTCTCGCCGTCCCGCAGCCGGCAGATCTCGGTGACGTAGTCGATGAGGCGGACGAACTCGTCATCCACGATGTTGCTACCACCGTGGAACGGCCACATGAGATCCGACCAGGCGCCGTCGATCTTGTGGGCAAAATCGGTAGCCCGTGGGGAGTGGCTGATGTCCTTCTCGAAGTGCGCCTTGAAGTTCTCGAACTCGGTGAGCGGCTTCCCGCGCGAGTTCATCTTGATGTAGAGCTCTTCCTCGGACTGCAGGTCGTCCAGCGGCAGCAGGTAGAAGGAGACGGCCGGGAGATCAGGTGCGACCAGCCGCTCCCACGCGGCGCGGGCGTCCTGTGGCAGGTGGCGGCGTCGCGCCTCCTGGTCGATCGCATCGATCATCACCAGCATCGACTGGATCGTCGGATCCGTTCGCCATGTGTAGAGGTACCAAGGCTGGTCCTGGATCCAGGCCGCGGGAGAGGCCTGGTCGGCGGGGAGGGCATGCTCGACAAGGGACCGGCAGAAGCGGCGGGCGCTCGGTCGTGTCTCGTACGTGAAGCTCGTCCAGGCCGCCGTAGGATCCAGCGCGCCAGCGAGCGATGCGAGGTACCAGTGGATCAGGAAGAGCGTCGTGAGCCGCTGCTGTCCGTCGAGCGGTTTGAACGTGCCCAGCTGGGGTCCGTCTCCGACCTCGACCTTGCCGTAGACGAAGTCCAG
>JBCLDE010000137.1:0-3328 GCA_038915165.1 Candidatus Limnocylindrales bacterium | reverse complement strand
GGGCCGCTGCCCCGGAATCGGAAGGGCCGGCCCTTGCGGGCCGGCCCTTCGCTCTTGGCGAGGAACGGAGCGTCGGCTAGTTGCCGCCCGCCGTCACCTCGACGACGCCCTTCACGAAATCGGTGCCCTTGGCGTCCTCGGTGATGCCTTCAAGCGCCTTGGTCGCGAGATCCGTCCGGTATGCGTCTGCCGGCGGGGCGACCGTGATGATCCCGGCCACCAGGGCGACGTCGACGGTCTGCTGCCATTTAGCCGGATCCATGATGCCGATCCCATTCGGGAAGGGCCAGACCAACGCGTTGATCTCGTTCATCATCCACGTCTGGTGCCCCGTTCCCAGGGTGGAGCCAGCGTCGACGGTGTACTGGATGCAGCCGGCCGGGTTGGTCCGGCAGTAGATCCAGCCCTGGAGCGATGCCTTGAGGAAGCGCACCGCGATGTCCTCGTTGCCGGATTCGGCCAGCCATGAGGCGCGGGCGAAGAGGGCGTCCTGAAGCATCGCCGTGCCCTCGTCATTCCAGTTGATGACGTTGAGGTCCGTCGGCTGGTAGAGCTTGCCGGTCTCGGGGTTCTTGGTCTCCAGGATCTGGGCGTACTCGTTGTAGATCATCGCCTCGGCGACATCGATCTGCTTCGACAGCAGCAGCGTCATGTCGAACGGCTGGATGACCTTCTGGTAATCGACACCCTGCTCGAGGCCGGCCTTCTTGGCGCCGGCCGTGACCTCGAACTCGTTGCCGTAGTCCCAGACGCCGATCTTCTTGCCCTTGAAGTCTGCGGGCGAGGTGATGTTCGAGTCCTTCCACGAAACGGACAAAGTGCCCGAGCGCTGGAAGATCTGGGCGATGTTCACAAGGTCCGAAGCGGGGTTGCCCAGGCGCGCCTCGAGGACCTTGGGCACCCAGCTGATGGTGAACTCAGGGCCGTCGGCCGCGGAGCCTGCCTGCTGCGGAATGACCTCGGGGCCACCGTCGACGATGGTCAGCTTGATCCCGTTGGCCTCGTAGTAGCCCTGTGCCACTGCGGCGAAGTAGCCGGCGAACTGGGCCTGCGGGGCCCACTGGAGCTGGAGCCGGACGTTGTCGAGGGCGGCCGCGCCGCTGGGTGCCTTGGTCGCGGCACCGCTGCCGGTGCAGGCGCCGACGACGAAGCTGGCCGCCACGGCCAGCGTCAGGATCCGGCGGCGACGCGAGTGAGGAGTGCCGGCGGCATCCGCCGTGAGGGCCGCCTCGGCTCGGCTGGACCGCGCTTGCAGGTCGATCGGGCCGGCGGTCGCCATAGGCTAGCCGGTCACCGCCTGGTCGGCGATGTCGAGGGCGCGATCGATGATCTCGAAGCCCTCGGCCAGCTGCTCGTCGGTGATGCACAGCGGCGGGTTGGTATGGATGGAGTTGTTGGCGATCATGGTGTAGAGCCCGTTCGCACGGAAGAACTTGCCGATCGCCTTCATCTCGTCCGACGTCCCGTTGAACGGCGTCAGCGGGGTCCATGGATCGCGGCTGCGGACCAGGTCGATGATCCCGAACAGGCCGAGGTTACGGGTCGCCCCAACGCCTGGATGCTTCGCCTTGAGCCGGGCGTGGTGCTCGGCCATGACCGGCCCGAGGCGAGCGGCGTTCTCGATGAGGCCGTCCTCCTCGTAGACGGCGATCGTCGCGAGCGACGCGGCGAGGCTGACCGGGTGGCTGCTGTAGGTGAGACCGCCGTAGAACATCTGGGTCTCGAACTGCTCCGCGATCTCGTGGCGCATCGCCACCGCACCGAGCGGCAGGTACGAGCTGGTCAGGCCCTTGGCCATCGTCATCAGGTCCGGCGTGACGCCCCAGTGATCGACGGCGAACCACTTGCCGGTCCGCCCGAAGCCGGCCATCACCTCGTCGGCGACCATCAGGATGTCGTTCCGATCGCAGATCTCACGAACGCCCGCGATGTAGCCGTCGGGCGGGATGAGGATCCCGTTCGTCCCGACGATCGTCTCGAGGAAGACCGCCGCGATGTTCCTGGCGCCCTCATACCGGATGACGTCCTCCAGCCCCTGGAGGCTCTCCCCGACCGGACGTGGTTCCGCTTCTCCCCAGCGATGCGTGTCCGGGTAGCGGACGACACCGACGATGCCCGGCTCGTTCGGCCAGCGGCGCGGGTCGCCGCTCAGGGTCATGGCCCCAAGCGTGGCCCCGTGATACGAGCGGTAGCGTGCCAGGATCTTGTGCCGGCCGGTCACATGGCGGACCATCTTGATCGCGTTCTCGATCGCCTCCGCGCCACCCAGCGTGAAGAAGACCTTGTCCATGTCGCCCGGCAGGATCTCCGCCAGCTTCGCTCCCAGCCGTGCCCGGACCTCGGTCGCGAAGGCGGGCTGGACGAATTGCAGCTTGAGCGCCTGGGTGGTGATCGCATCGATGACCCGCCGATCGCCGTGGCCGATGTTGACCGACATGAGCTGGCTGTTGAAGTCCAGGATCCGCTGGCCTTCAGGCGTGTACAGGTAGACGCCCTCAGCTCGGTCGATGGCGATCGGGTCGATGGCGCCCTGGATGGACCACGAGAAGAACGTGTGCTTTCGACTGAGCGCGGCGATCTCCTGGCTGGTCATGGAACCGAGAGCGGTCGTGATTCCCATGGGTCACCTCGGGGCGGGCGCGACGTGGCGCGAGCCGGATCTGACGTCGGATGGACGGCGCGAGCGGCGCCGTCGCTGGTCTGCCATTACAGCACACGGACGCCCCTCGTGCGACGTCCGATCGGTCCGCCGGAGACGGCCGCCTCATCCGGAACGGGACGCTTCGTTCCGCCCGGGCGCTCTATCGGTACTTCAGATCGCGTGGCCTGGCCAGTCGGTCCAACCCGAAGCTCGGCGACCTCGTCGTGTGGGGCCGTGGGACCCATATCGGCATCTACGTCGGCAAAGGCAAAGCCATCAGCACGCTGACCCGTGGCGTTCGCGTTCACAGCGTCATCGCCGTCCGAGCCGCGTTCACGGCGTACCTCCACACCGGTATGTCGGGCTGGTCGCCGCCCGGGCTGCGACGTCGGCCAGGACTGCGGCGGTACAGACCAAGACGTCGGGCACGACCGCACCGCGTCGAGGTCGGTCCGCCGGGCCCGCGGCGCGGTGAACCTGCGACGTGGGGCGAGCGTCCAGTACGCCCGGATCCTCACGCTGGACAGCGGCACTCGCCTGGTCGTCTCGGGCAGGCGCATCGATGCCCAGGGCCGGACCCGCGGCCCGACCCGCGGCCGAGCGATCCGGGGCCGCGCAGGGACGCGTCGGATGGGTCGCTGGCTGGCTGACCCGTTGATCGCCTGACTCGGCCCGATCGGGCGGGCC
>JBCLDE010000136.1:0-3329 GCA_038915165.1 Candidatus Limnocylindrales bacterium | reverse complement strand
TCGACGTTGCGACCCATGTCGCCGATCTCGCCGCCGTGCTCGATGCACTGGGCTGGAGCGCAGCCGCCATGGTCGGCGTGAGCTTCGGTGGCGTCGTCGCCCTTGAAGCTGCGGCCCGGCTGCCGGACCGCTGTCTGGCGGTGGTCGCCCACGAGCCGCCCTATGGAGCGGTCGCCGATGCCCGCACGCGACGGCTGTTCCGGCGGGTCGCGGACGACACGGCGCGGGCCTATCGCACGGGAGGGAGTCCCGCTGCGGCCGAGACGTTCCTGCGCGGTGTCGGCGGCGATGGGGTGTGGGACGGCCTGTCCGATCGCGGGCGCGCCTTCCTGGCCGACGAAGGGGCCGGCGCCGTGGTGGATTCGGCTCTCCTCGGTCTGGACCCCGGCGGCCTGGAGCGCATCGATCGTTCGGTGACGATCGTCACCGGTGACGCGAGCGATCCGGTCTACCAGCCGATCGCGGCGTCGCTTGTCGCCCGCATCCCGAGCGCTCGCCACATACGGTTGCCCGGCGCCAACCATGCCACCCCGATCACCGATCCCCGCTCGTTCTCCGGCGCGGTCGCCGGATCGCTCAGCGCAGCGGGGTTCTTCGGTCCACCAACGTCCAGTGTCGCCAGCCAGGAGACCAGGCCATGACCCAGCCCCACGACAAGGCGCCGTCGGGTCGAGCCACCGACCAGGGGAACGCCGCCCCCTCGAGCGAGATCAGGACGATGTTCGACCGGATCTCCCGCCTGTACGACCCGATGAACCTGCTGATCTCCGCATTCCAGGAACCGCGTTGGCGGCGACGCGCTGTCATGCTCGCTGAGGTACGGCCGGGCGATCGCGCGCTCGACGTGGCGACCGGGACCGGCAAGGTGGCGGCGGACCTGCACGCCCGGGTCCAGCCTGGCGGCAGCGTCCTCGGGGTCGACCTCTCGCCGGGGATGATCGGGGTGGCGCAGCGCCGATTCGGTGACCGACCCGGGTTGGCGTTCGTGGTCGGCGATGCGCTCGCGCTGCCGACCGAAGACGGCGCGTACGACGCGGCGACGATCGCGTTCGGCATGCGCAATCTGCCCGACTACCGCCAGGGGTTCGCCGAGCTCAGGCGGTCTGTCAGGCCTGGCGGACGAGTCGTCTGTCTGGAGATCGCCCGGCCTCAGAGCCGCCTCGCCCGCTTCCTGCAGGTCTGGTTCGACCGGATCGTGCCGGTCATCGGTCGCCTTGCCGGACACGGCGGCGCGTACGGCTACCTCGTCCGCAGTGTCAAGGGCTACCCGGACCCCGAGCGGATCGCCGCGATCATGCGCGAGGCCGGACTCGTGGACGTGCGCTGGCAGGGCATGACCGGCGGGATCGTCACCGTCCACGTCGGCATGGTGCCGGAGCGCTGACGCCGACGACGGATTCACGGCCGCTCAAGCCCGGGTCGCCCCGAGGCCAGGTCGCCCCGAGGCGCACGTCGGATGTACCATGCAACCCATGCTCGACCCGCCCGCGACCGCCTCCGATTCGCTCATCCATGCGCGCGGGCTGACCAAGCGGTTCGGCGAGTTCGTTGCCGTCGACAGCGTCGACTTCGATGTCGCGCCGGGCGAATCGTTCGGCTTCCTGGGCCCCAACGGCGCCGGCAAGACCTCCACGATGCGGATGATCGGCTGCGTATCGCCGATGAGCGGCGGCACCCTCCAGGTGATGGGGATGGACCCCGCCACGCACGGCCCGCAGATCCGGGCGCGTCTCGGCGTCGTGCCGCAGCAGGACACCCTCGACACGGAGCTGACGGTCCGCGAGAACCTGGTGATCTATGGCCGCTACTTCGGTCTGAGCAGGAGCGAGGTCGGCCGGAGAGCCGATGAGTTGCTCGAATTCGCGCAGCTGACGGAGCGGGCGAACGACCAGGTCGAGCCGCTGTCGGGCGGGATGAAGCGCCGCTTGACGATCGCCCGCTCGCTGATCAACGAGCCGACCCTGCTGCTGCTCGATGAGCCGACGACGGGCCTGGACCCTCAGGCACGTCACCTGCTGTGGGACCGCCTCTACCGCCTCAAGCAGCGTGGTGTGACGCTCGTCCTGACGACCCACTACATGGACGAGGCGGAGCAGCTGTGCGACCGCCTGGTCGTGATGGACAAGGCGAAGATCGTGGCCCAGGGCAGCCCGCGCCAGCTCATCGAGCAGTACTCGACCCGGGAGGTGACCGAGCTCCGGTTCGCCCCGGGTGTCGCCGAGACGCTGGACGGCCAGCTCGACGGGATCGCCCAGCGGGTCGAGCACCTGCCCGACCGGATCCTGCTCTATGCGGATGACGGCGAGGCCGCAGCCGTGGCCGTCCACGCCCGCGGCCTGAAGCCAGAGACGGTCCTGGTTCGGCGCTCGTCGCTGGAAGACGTCTTCCTGCGGCTGACCGGCCGCTCGCTGATCGACTAGGCGACCAGATGACCGCAGCCGCCCGCCCGTCATCGAACATCGGACGGGTCTTCGAGCACCGCTACCTGCAGTACCGGCGGACCTTCCGCGCGACCATCTTCACCTCGTTCCTGACGCCGATCCTGTTCCTGACCGCGATGGGCCTTGGCCTGGGCTCGTACGTGTCGAACTCGGCGACGCTCGGCGGCGTGCCGTACATCGTCTTTTTGGCCCCCGGCCTCCTGGCGGCGACCGCCATGCAGGTGGCCTCGTTCGAGGCGACCTACCCGATCATGGGCGGCCTGGTGTGGAACAGGATCTTCCACGCGATGTACGCGACCCCGATCTCGCCGCGTGACATCGCCCTGGGCAACCTGGCCTGGATCGCCGCCAGACTGAGCCTCATCTCGGCCATATTCACCGTGGTGATCGTGCTGTTCGGGGCGGCCCATTCGACGCTCATCGTGCTGGCTATCCCAGTCGCGGTCCTGACCGGGATGGCCTTCGCTGCCCCGATCGCGGCCTTTTCGGCGACCCAGAAGACGCCCAACACGTTCAACGCGATCTTCCGCTTCGGCATCACCCCGCTCTTCCTCTTTTCCGGGACGTTCTTCCCGGTGAGTTCCCTGCCGGTGGCGCTCCAGGCCGTCGGGTGGTTGACCCCGCTCTACCACGGCGTGGCACTGACCCGCGGGCTCTCGCTCGGCACCGCCTTCGACGATCCCCTGGTGGCGCTCATCCACGTGGCGGTCCTCGTCGGCTTCGCCGGGATCGGCACCTGGGCGACGATCCGGACGGTCGGTCAGAAGCTGGTGCGCGGATGACCGCGCTGCGCGTCACTCCGCTGTTCGCCTTCGGCAGCCGCCGCGCGGTCCTGCTCATCGAACGCAACCTGTATGTCTACAAGCACAACTGGCTGTTCATCGTGGG
>JBCLDE010000135.1:0-3420 GCA_038915165.1 Candidatus Limnocylindrales bacterium | reverse complement strand
TTCGTGATCCTCCTCGTCGTCGCCGGCGTCCTTGCCGTCCTGCTTGGCGAGGTCCGCGACGGCCTGCTCATCCTGGCGGCGCTCGTGCCCATCGTCGCCGCCGATGTCGTGACGGAGTACCGGGGCGAGCGTGCCCTGGAGGCGTTGCGGGAGGCGTCGGTGCCGATGGCACGCGTCCGGCGGGACGGGCTGATCGCGGAGACGATCGCGGGCGGGCTCGTGCCCGGGGACATCGTCCTGCTGCGGGCCGGCGACATCGTCCTGCTGCGGGCCGGCGACATCGTGCCGGCCGACCTGCGAGTGGTCCGGGGCGACCGCCTCGTCATCGATCGCAGCGTCCTGACCGGCGAATCCGTCCCGGAGCAGGCCACGCCGGAGCCGGATCCGGCCGGTGCCCCACTGGCCTCCCGTCGCGCCATGGCCTTCGGCGGGACCAGCGTCGTCGGGGGTCGTGGCGAAGGGGTCGTGGTGGCAGTCGGGGCCGCCTCGGAGATCGGCCGGATCGCGCGCGGCCTGGGTGGGCGGGAGCGTCGACGCTCGCCGCTCCAGGCCGAGCTGGACCGGCTCGTCCGGATCCTCCTCATCGTGGCGATCGGGCTCATCGTCATCGTCACCGGGCTCGGGTTCGCCCGCGGCCGGCCGGCCGGCGAGAACCTGCTGGCCGGCATCTCCGCCGCCATCGCCGCGATCCCGGAGGAGCCGCCCATCCTGCTGGCGGTGATCCTGGGTCTTGGCGCCTACCGGCTGCTGCGGCGGGGGGTCCTCGTGCGCCGGCTCAACGCGGAGGAGACGCTGGGTGCGATCGACCTGATCATCACCGACAAGACCGGCACGTTGACGCATAACCAGTTGACTGTCGTCTCTGTCTGGAGCCTCTCCGGACCGGTGGAGGAGCCGGCCCGGCTCGTGTTCCTGCTCGATGCGCTGGCCGCCGAGGACGATGCGTGGGTCCGCGCCGAGGGGACCGCGCCAGGCTCCTTCACCGCCTCCATCGCTCGGGCGATCGAGGCGGCTGGTGGCGACCCGACCCTCGATCGGTCTGCACTGCTGGAGGCGGAACCCGTCGCGGACGATCGGCCCATCTCGCGGACGAGGAGTCGTCGACCCGAGGGGGTCGTGGATCTGGCGATCGGTGCGCCGGAGGTGGTTCTCGCGCTCGTCGCTCCACCACCGGCAGAGCAGGCGGCCTGGGCCGCGCTGGTCGAGACGCGCGCCGCAGCGGGGGAACGGCTCGTGGCACTGGCCAGGCGACCCGACGACGGCCCCTGGGAGCTCCGGGCGCTCATCGGTTTCGCCGATATCCGCTGCGCGACGGGATCCGGGAATCGCTGGAGACGGCGCGCGTGGCGGGTATCGCGGTCATCGCCATCCAGTTCCTCATCCCGTATATCCCGGGCCTGGCTGAGGCGTTTCGGGCGACGCCGCTGGATGCCTCCGAGTGGACGATCGTGGCGGTGATCGCGCGGGCTCCCGCGCTCGTCGCCGAGGCAGGTCCGTGTGTTCGCGCGGCGAAGCTGGGTGGCCTGACCCGTCCTGGGGACCCGGACCATCGTTCAAGGGCGGGCGGCGCCATGCCCGGCTATCCTCGGCCGGTGAGCCTCGAGATCGACCACGTCACGAAGCGCTACGGCACCACGACGGCCCTTGACGGCCTGACGTTCGAGGTCGCCCGGGGCGAGGTCTTCGGGTTCCTCGGCGCGAACGGCGCCGGCAAGACGACGACGATGCGGATCTGCCTCGGCATCATCGCAGCCGATGCCGGCGAGATCCGCTGGGATGGCCGACCGACAGGCGAGCTGCCGCGCCGGACGTGGGGCTACCTGCCGGAGGAGCGTGGGCTCTACCCGCGGATGGGCGTCCTGGATCAACTCGTCTACTTCGCCTCGCTCTACGGCGAGCCGCCGGATCGGGCGCGACGCGAGGCGCTCGCCTGGCTCACCCGGTTCCGCATCCCGGACTATGCCGGGCGTCGGGCCGAGGAGTTGTCGAAGGGCAACCAGCAGAAGGTCCAGTTCATCGCGGCGGTCCTGCACGACCCCGAGGTCCTGCTGATGGACGAACCGTTCACGGGCCTGGATCCGATCAACCTGGTCCTCCTGCGCGAAGCGTTCACGGAGCTGCGCGACCGAGGCCGAACACTCATCTTTTCGACCCACCAGATGGAGTCTGCGGAGGCGATGTGCGAATCGGTCGCGATCGTCGATCAGGGTCGGCTCGTGGCCGGGGGCCGCGTGCGCGACCTCAAGCGGGCGAGCGGGCGACGTACCGTTCGACTGGCCGTGGATGGCGCCGCTGCTCCGGGCGACGCTGCTCCGGGCGAGGCCGCTCCCGACTGGTTTGCGGCGCTGCCCGGGGTCCAGGCGGTCCGAATGGATGCGGCCGGCGCGGAGCTGGAGCTGCTGCCAGGGGCGGATCCGGCGACGATCCTCAGCGCAGTCCTGGCACGGGGCGGGACGCTGACGCGCTTCGAGGTCGCCGAGCCGAGTCTCGAGGCGCTGTTCATCGAGCATGTCGGGCGGCCTGCCGCCGAAGAAGAGACGTCGCTTGCGCCCGCGAGCGTTGGCCCGTCGGTCGCCGCCGAGGGTGCGGCCTGATGTCGCGCCGGGACCCACTCCTGCCGAATGCCGCGATCGTCGCTCGGCGCGAGTACCGCAATCGCACCCGCAGCTCGCTCTTCCTCGCCTCGACCGTGGTGCTGATGGGCCTTGCCCTCTTCGTGGCCCTCGCCCCGATCGCGATCCGCTATCTCGATCGCAACACGGTCACCCGCATCGTCGTGGTCTCCGACGATCCGGCGCTTGCGGCCCGGGCCGTGGGTGTTTCCGACAGCCTGCTCAACATCCCGCCGGACGGAGCCGATCCGGCGACGTATGAGAAGGCCTTTGTGATCGATAGCTCGGCCGATGCCGCCAGCGCGGAGGCGGCGCTGCGCGACGGCAGGGTGGGCGGGATCCTCGTCGTCCAGCGCCTGCCAAGCGGACAGATCGATGTCGTCTTCCGAACCGACGGGCAGCCGAGTGGCGAACGGAGCCAGCGCATCGGCTTCGCCGCGATCGCCATCGGCATCCTGGACTGGACCGCGTCGCTGCCGCCCGGTTCACAGCTGGGGGCCTT
Organism: Candidatus Limnocylindrales bacterium; assembly: GCA_038915165.1. Taxonomy (GTDB): domain Bacteria; phylum Chloroflexota; class Limnocylindria; order Limnocylindrales; family CSP1-4; genus SPCO01. Next base: position 306 of record JBCLDE010000135.1, on the reverse strand, counting down.
CCAGAATCCCAACTATCGGGTCGACCCGATCAACGCGCCGACCGATGGGGGTGTGCCGCTCGATCCGCAGGAGACCGCCAGTCGTGCTTTCCTGGGCATCGTCTTCGTGGTCCTGCTGTTCATCAGTGTCGTCATCTACGGCATGTGGGTGGCGACCGGCGTCGCGTCCGAGAAGAGCAGCCGCGTGATGGAGCTGATGATCAGCGCTGCGTCACCCCGCCAGATGCTGACCGGCAAGGTCGTCGGGATCGGTGCGGCCGGGTTGACCCAATATGTCGCGATCGCCGTCCCGGCCCTTGTCGTGCT
>JBCLDE010000134.1:0-3426 GCA_038915165.1 Candidatus Limnocylindrales bacterium | reverse complement strand
CAGCTCCTCGCGGCGCACGATTCGTCGCCTCCCAGGCGACGGCCACCACGAGCGACCCGGCCACCGACTCGGCACCCCATCGAGCGCCCGATGCCTCGCCCCGGCATACTTTCCGCCAGGAGGGACCCACCCATGACGACCCGCATCATCCTGGACGTCGACACCGGGACGGACGACGCAGTCGCCTTGATGGTCGCCGCCCTGTCGCCCGACATCGAACTCGTCGGCGCCACGACCGTCAACGGGAATACCGCCCTGCAGAACTGCACGGAGAACTCACTCCGGGTGTTCGATCACATCGGCCTGACCGGGGTCCCGGTGCACGAGGGGATGTCCCAGCCGCTCGTGCGCGCAAACCCCCACCAGATCAACCCGGCCTCGCGGATCCACGGCGACTTCCTGGACCTCCCGCCGTCGCGATCCACCAAGGGCTCGCAGCACGCAGTGGACTGGCTGATCGATACGTACATGGCGTCCGATGGCGACATCACGCTGGTCCCGGTCGGTCCACTGACCAACATCGCGACCGCGATGCGCAAGGAACCGCGCATGATCGAGCGGATCCCGGAACTCGTGATCATGGGCGGCGCGCACCACCACGGCAACGCGACGGCCTCCGCGGAGTTCAACATCTTCCTGGACCCTGAGGCCGCCCGGATCGTCGTCAACTGCGGTCGGCCGATCCGGATGCTGCCCCTGGATGCCACGCACCAGGCGCTCGTGTCGAAGGAGGACTGCGTGCGCCTCCGAGCGTTGGGGACGCCGGCCGCCATCGCGACCGCGATCTTCATCGAGAAGCGGATCGACGGCTACGACGCGACGCAGCCGATGCATCGACTGGGTGCCGCGCCCGTCCACGACGCCCTGGCGGTCTGCGCGATCATCGATCCGACCGTCATCACGACCCACCTCATCCACGTGGACGTGGAGACAGGCGGCGAGCTGTCGCAGGGCCGGACGGTCTGTGACTTCCGCGGCCGTAGCCGGAAGGAACCCAACGTCCATTTCGCGATGGACGCCGACGAACCGAAGTTCATCTCGATGCTGACCGAGATCCTGGGCCGGACGATCGGCGCCTAGATCGCGGCTCGCGGCGGCGTCGCATCCCGGGCCGATGTGCCGCGCCCGGGACCCGGTACCCTTGCCGCACCATGGCCCACGAATTCATCTACACCGCATACAAACTTGCCCGGCACTACCCGCCCGACCGGACGGTGTTGGAGAACATCTCGATCTCGTTCTATCCGGGCGCGAAGATCGGTGTCATCGGCTCGAACGGCGCCGGCAAGTCAAGCCTCCTGCGGATCATGGCCGGGCTGGACGATGGATTCACGGGTGAGGCCCGCCTCACGCCCGGGTTCACGGTCGACTATCTCAGTCAGGAACCGGAACTCGACCCGAGCAAGGACGTCAAGGGCAACGTCATGGACGGTGTCGCCGAGGTCCAGACGCTGATCGATCAGTACAACGGGGTCATGGCCAGGTGGGCCGAACCCGACGCCGACTATGACGCGATCGGCACCGAGCAGGCCACCCTCGAGGACAAGATCGCCGCCGCCGATGCCTGGAACCTGGAACGCAACGTCGACATCGCGATGGACGCACTGCGTTGCCCGCCGGACGATGCCGACGTCACCACGCTCTCCGGTGGCGAGAAGCGCCGCGTCGCGTTGTGTCGCCTGCTGCTCAGGCACCCCGACCTGCTCTTGCTCGACGAGCCGACCAACCACCTCGACGCCGAGTCGGTGTACTGGCTGGAACGGTTCCTGCAGGAGTACGCGGGAACCGTCGTTGCGATCACCCACGACCGGTACTTCCTCGACAACGTCGCCCAGTGGATCCTGGAGCTGGACCGTGGTCGGGGGATCCCGTTCGAAGGCAACTACTCGAGCTGGCTCGAGCAGAAGTTGGAGCGCCTATCACGTGAGGAACGCGCCAGTGACGCTCGGCAGCGGACGCTGGCTCGTGAGCTCGAATGGGTACGGATGGCGCCCAAGGCTCGTCAGGCAAAGGGAAAGGCTCGCCTCGGCGCGTACGAGAGACTGCTGGCGGAGGCCCAGGCGGACAAGGACGGCACTCGTGAGCTTGAGATCGCCATCCCGCCCGGTCCCCGACTCGGCGATACCGTCATCGAGGTCAAGGGCCTGCGCAAGGCGTTCGGCGACAAGCTGCTCATCGACGACCTGACCTTCTCGCTGCCGCGAGCCGGCATCATCGGCATCATCGGTGCCAACGGTGCCGGCAAGACCACGCTGTTCCGGATGATCCTCGGTCAGGAGCCGCCGGACAGCGGCAGCATCCAGCTCGGCGATACGGTCCAGCTCAGCTACGTCGATCAGAGTCGCGACGATCTCGGGGCGGACCGGACGGTGTTCGAGGAGATCACTGGCGGCGTCGAGTTCGTGAAGGTCGGCAACCGCGAGATCCCGGCTCGCGCCTATGTCTCAAGCTTCAACTTCAAGGGCACGGACCAGCAGAAGCCGTGTGGCAGGTTGTCCGGCGGCGAGCGGAACCGGGTCCATCTGGCCAAGCTGCTGAAGTCCGGGGGCAATGTCCTCCTGCTGGACGAGCCCACCAACGACCTGGACGTCGATACGCTGCGCGCGCTCGAAGCTGGTCTCGAGTCGTTCCCCGGATGCGCTGTGGTGATCAGCCACGACCGCTGGTTCCTCGACCGGATCGCGACCCATGTGTTGGCTTTCGAGGGTGACAGCCAGGTGCGCTGGTTCGAAGGCAACTTCACCGAGTACGAGGAATTCCGCCACAGAGAGCTTGGCGTGGCCGCTGATCAACCCCATCGCATCAGGTACAAACGCCTCGCCCCTTAAGCCTTGTCAAGGGCGCAAGGTGCTGGCGATGATGACTGTCGGATGCATCACGGGGCGAGACGGGTCTTGCCAGTGACCAGAGCGATGACACCACCGACCATCAAGGCGATCCACGCGACAGACGATCAGCCGGTCTTCGAGCTTTGGTTTCTCGACCGCGTCGCCTGTGACGGGGACCGGCCACGTCGCCTGTGACGCGACGATCCGTGCATGACGCCGTCCTCCAGGAGTGCCATGGGCCTGTCGCGCACGTTTCATCGACTCCCAGGCGACGGACTCGGTGGCGAGGATCCCGCGACGGGCATTCGGCCCTCATGGCGCACGTTTCGTCGACTCCCAGGCGACGGACTCGAGCAGATGCGTCCGAGCGCAGAGTCACCCGACACACATGACCTGTTCGTCGTCCCGTCTCGACCTGCCCTCAACCGGCTTGGCGTACTGGCGACACGATGCGGGCCGTGTCAAGGGGGCAGGCACTAACGGCGACAGGATCGGTCCTGGCCGTCGCCTCCATCCTCGCCGCCCTGCGGGCCGAGCCGTGATGGTTCTCGTCCGGCTTGCGCGTGAGGATCCACTCTTCCGGGCAAAGGTCGAGGGC
>JBCLDE010000133.1:0-3444 GCA_038915165.1 Candidatus Limnocylindrales bacterium | reverse complement strand
GGTCATCCCGCGGCGACCCAGGCATCGATCACGGCGATGATCTCGGCCTTTACCTCCGGCGCCGCGAATGAGTTCCTCGCGGCGCGGCGCTGGAGTTCGGCGAGATCGTTGCGGGTCAGCCCGGCAATGCGAACGACGTGTCGCAGCTCATCGGTCAGCGTTGTGTTCATGAACGGCGGATCGTCGCTCGAGATGGTCATGTTGACCCCGGCCCGCCAGAACGCGGCGAATGGGTGCGCCTCGAGCGACGGAAAGATGCTGATGCCGACGTTCGAGCTCGGGCAGACGTCGAGCGGCACCTGCTCGCGGACCAGTCGTTCGACGAGTACTGGGTCGTCGATCGCGGTGACGCCGTGGCCGATGCGATCCGCGTGGAGGACGTCGAGCGCATCGACGACACTCGACGCGGGCTGATGCTCACCGGCGTGGACCTCGAGCCCCATGCCAAGTCGGGTGGCGGCGTCTCGCAGGCCGGTGAACGCGGAGATGGGCTCGCGATCTACCTCGCCTGTGAGGCACAAGCCGACGATGGGAGCATCGGCCTCCTCGACGAGTCGGATCGTCGCGTCCATCTCGGTCATCCCGAGGTCCCGGATCGCGTCGACGACGAGCGCGACACGTGTGTCGGGTCCGACCGCGCCCAGACCACGCCGGAGGGCCGCCCACATCGCGCGGGGCTCCATGCCGTTCCGGACATAGATCATCGCCGTGAAGATTGCTTCCGAGTACGCGATGTTCTGGGCGGCCTGACCCCGCGCGAACTCGGCGGAGACCAGCTCGAGATCCTCGGGCGTCCTGACGAACTCGTTCGCCAGCATGTAGGCGTCGAGGAAGCCGCCAAAGTTGGCGTAATGACCCGGATAGCGACCGTCGATGAGCCCCAGGGCGCTCTCCGGGTCCGCGCCGTGTCTTCGAGCGAGCACGGACGCCGTCGCCTCGGTGATGGACCCATTTAGGTGGACGTGCAGCTCGACCTTTGGAACGGTCGTGATGTCGCGATCGGTCGCGAGAAGTGCCACTGGGCAGTCCTTCCTCATCCGCTTCTATCGGGGCGAGTTCCGCGGATTGTCGGTCGGGGGACGACGACCGTCAATGGGCGAAGCCGCGCGTGCGTGGAGCCTGCCCCGCTCCGCCGGGACCTCGGTCGCGGCGCGTTCAGTCGCTGACAGTCGCACCGACTCCAACCCCGACCGGGCAGCTCAAGCCGGTCCCGTTAGCACAATCGTAGCCGTTCGGATTCCCGGGCGGCTATGCCAGCTTGGATCCGCGGATGCCGTGCGCCTTGAGCCGCCCGTGCCCATTCCTGAGGTTCGCGAAGGGGAGGACGAGAGACGGGTCGTGCAGCGCGCGGCGCTCGGCAGCGGGCACGGTGCGGGAGAAGTCGTCAAGCAGCTCGCGCTCCGCGTCGTCGTAGTCGTCGGTGGCCGCTGACCACACCACGCAGTCGTTGAGGCACGAGAGCGTCTTGATCCACGTCGAGATGCTGTCGGGCTGGCGCAAGAAGGACTACGAGGCCGAACAGGCGGCCGATTCGCTCGCGGCGCAGGCCGTCGCGCTCGGCGAAGCGCCCGCCTCGGAGCCGATCCCGGCCGCGGCATTCGACCCCGGCTCGTCCGTCGAGGACGAGGAAGACGACGACGACGTGGAGGCCGGGCAAGCCGCCTGACCGATCCGCATCATCCTCGGCGACGGCGTGGCCCCCCTCCGCGCCGTCGCCGCCACATTCCGCTGCGACGCGTCGCGATCTTAAGTGGCGTGAAAGACGAGGTTCATTGGCTGACCGACGAGGAGGCCGCTGCGGTCAGGACTTCAAGCGAGTCGACGGCGGCAAGCGACCAACTTCCAGCCGAGGCCGGAATACTGATCGGGCCCCGTGATCGATGTGGCCTCCCCGACCTGAGACTGTCTCGGGCTCTGGTGGGGGCGCAGTCACGGCGCTAGCGTCGCCGCGCGCCGGCTCACGCCCCCGGAGCGGTCCCCCGAGCGATCTGCCGATCGCGGGCGAGGCGATAGCCGAGGACGATTGGCACGGGCAGGAACCCCAAGAAGAACCACGGCATCCCCGCCATGACCAGCCCGGTGCCGACTAGACCGATGACGAACCCTGCCCGGGGACTCGGGATGGCCCATAGCAATCCGACGATGGACAGCCCGAGACCGACCACTACGCCGGGCGGGCGCTCCAAGGTTCTGAAGTCGGGCGAGACCAGGAGCCCGGCGACGTACACGCCGTACAGGATAGTCACGCCGCCGATGGCCACGAACTGGCCCTTCGAGATCCGCATCGTCGTCCTCCATGGCGCACCGGTGGCACGCCCTCGCTGCTCCAGTCGCCAGGCCAGGTCGGCCGGCATGCCTCTGATCAATCGACCCCAGCGCTGTGGTCCGAGACCCGCGGTCTGGCCGAGGGACTCGGCTGCACGGGCCTCGTCCCACAGGTCGGCCTCGATGAGCTCCTGCCTTGACGCCGCCAGCTCCCCCGGCAGTCGGCGGGTATACAGGGCGACCCACGCCCGGACCGCCGCCGCCCCACGGTCGGCAGCTTCCAGGGGCGGACCGGCCGCTCGGGTCGCGCTCATGTCACCGCGGCTCCCCATCGGGCGGCCTCGCGCGGTCGCCCGATGGGACCTGCCACGGCCCGGGCCGTCTCGCCGGTTAGGGTGATCCGGTGGTAGCGCCGACGCGGTCGCCCCTCCTGCGCCGCGACCTCAGGATCCTCCCAGCGACGGTCGACCGCGCCGGAATCAGCCAGCCGGTCGAGCGCCTTGTAGAGCGTCCCGTAGGCGGTCAGACGACGGTCGTCGCCGAGCGCCCGGAGCTCGGATGCGATCAGGAAGCCGTGCGCCTCGGCCGTGCCGTGTCTGCGGAGCTCGACGAGTGCGTCGAGGATCGCCACTTCCAGCGGGACGAGGGAGCCGACCTTGCGTCGCATGCCAAGATAATGCGCAGGTATCTTCCTATTGTCAATACCATCGCGCAGCCGGGAGGTCTACGGCCGCCACTCTTTACATTTGACCCACGTGGCCGCCGGCGTGTGGTGCGCGATCGCCAAGGGGTGTGCGGTAGTAGGCGGCGACGCGGGCCTGCACTGGACCCGACGCCTGCCCGATGTAGACGACCGTCGCCGACGGCACCCAGAAGGCCGCGACGCGCGCGGCGAGCGCTGCGCCGGTGGTCGGTGTCCCGTCGACTCTGATCGTTGGCACCTTGCGGAGCCAAGCCTTCACCGCGTTTGGCGCGATCGGAGCGACCTCGTGCGGAGAGGGGAGCTCCACGACGTAGACGCCCCGAACGCGCGTCAGCGCCGGCGTTCCCCAAGGCACCGGGCCTTCTGGCCGGAGCCCGACGCGCCGGAGCAAGGCGGCTGCGCTTCCGCTCGGGCGTGTCATCGGTCACATTCGATGGTCATCGCGAACAGCCTAGAGCCTGCGGCGTGAGGTTGTG
>JBCLDE010000132.1:0-3445 GCA_038915165.1 Candidatus Limnocylindrales bacterium | reverse complement strand
TATCAAGGACACGAGCGGCAACGATGTCGTGGATCCATACAAGCCACCGACCGGGACCCAGGTCGTCAGCCCGCAGGCTGCGTACATCGTGACGGATATCCTGGCCGGCAACACCGACAAGCGGGTCAATCCGTTCTGGGGCAAGTTCGCCATCATCGGTCCCGACGGCCGCCGACCGGCAACGCTCAAGACCGGTACCAACAACGACGCCACGGACCTCAACGCCTACGGCTACATCGCCCAGCCGACGGCCGACGGCCGCAAAGCCGGCGCCTATGCCCTCGCGGTCGGCGTCTGGAATGGCAACTCGGACAACAGCCTGGTCTCGACGGCGAAAGCGCCCCTCTTTTCGATCGAGGTCTCCACGTACGTCTGGCAGGGCTTCCTCAACGAGGCCGGCGCGAAGTGGCCGGAGACGGACTTCCAGCGCCCCGCGGACGGCCTGGTGGACGTCAAGATCGACCCATGGACCGGCCTGCTGGCCTCGCCCGGCGGGCCGGCGGTCGACGAAGTGTTCATCGCCGGGACCGAGCCGCGCGACCGCCTGGCGCCCGGTATCTGCGGCAGCCAGGTCCTCGTGGTGGCCGGCAAGGAATCGACGTTCGACAACTGGATGAAGGCCGATCGCGACTGGATCCGGCGGGCGCAGAAGGGACCGGGCACGATCGGCGGACCCGACCGCACCCGCACGGCCTACTTCTACAACGGCGTGTTCCAGCCCTTCGGCAAGTCGTGGGGTCCGATCGCCGGTGAGGCAGCCTGCGGAACGCCCAGCCCGTCGCCCAGCTGTTTCGCCCTGCCGACCCCGGACGCAAGCGGGGTGATCCCCTCCTTCGCCGTGCCGTCGCCGTCGGGCTCGGAACCGGTGCCGGTCCCCTGCCCCACCCCGTCGTCCGCACCGTCGGCGTCGCCATCGGACAGCGCGTCACCCTCCGTCGAGCCATCCGGACCGCCCAGCGAGCCGCCCAGCGAGCCGCCGCCTGCACCGACGCCCACGCCGATTCCGATTCCGATTCCGACCCCCGTTCCGATTCCGACCCCCGTTCCGATTCCGACATCCAGCTCGCCGGCTCCGTGACCCGTCCCGGCCCACGACGACCGGACGCCGACGACCCGCCCCCGGTCGTCGTGGTGCGCGGCCTCGTCGTCCAGCGCAGCGGTCGGACGATCCTGGGCCCCCTCGAATGGACGATCCGCGACGGAGAGCGCTGGGTCGTCCTGGGGCCCAATGGTTCGGGCAAGACGACACTGCTGTCGGTCATCGGGCTCAGCCTGTGGCCAACCGCCGGCGCGGTCGATGTGCTCGGCGCACGTTATGGGCGCGTCGACTCCCGGGAGCTCCGCCGCCGGATCGGCTCGGCCGGCAGCGCGGTGGAAGCCGTCCTGCGCGACGACCTCACCCCGGTGGATCTCGTGATGACCGCGCGGCACGCTGCCACGGAGCCTTGGTGGCACGTTTTCAGCGACGACGACCGAGCCCGGGCACGCGGCCTGCTCGACGGCCTCGGCCTGGCGGGCGTCGCGGACCACCCCTACGGGACTCTGTCGACCGGTGAGCGCCGACGCACTTCCATCGCGCGGGCACTCATGCCGGACCCGGACCTGCTGCTCCTCGATGAGCCGGCCGCCAGCCTGGATCTGGGCGCCCGCGAGACCCTCATGCACGACCTTACGATCCTCGCCGGATGCACGCGCCCGGCCGCGATCGTCCTCGTGTCGCACCACGTGGAGGAGATCCCGGTCGGCTTCACGCACGGGCTGATCCTGGCCGACGGCGCGATCGTCGCGGCCGGTCCGCTCGAGGTGGTCCTGAACGATGCCGTCCTGACCTCGGCGTTCGGGCTGCCCATCCTCGTGGAACGCGTCGGCGGCCGGGCGTGGGCCCGCATGGCGCCAGGATCCATGACACGTGAACGTCACATCGAGTCACGATGATGGCACGATGAGCACGATGGCCACCTCTGGACTGCGCCAGCGCCCCGCCATTTCCGCGCGTGGGCGCACGGGTCGGGCGGCGATCGCCGGGGTCGTCGCCGTCGCGGCCGCGCTCGGCATCTCCGAACTGTTGGCCGGCATCCTGGCCGGCGCCACCTCGCTCGTGGCCGCGGTCGGCCAGGTCGCCATCGACCTCCAGCCGCCCGGCGCCAAGGATCTGGTCGTCACGCTCTTCGGGACGAACAACAAGCTCGCGCTGGAACTCTTCGTCGTCGGCGTCGGCCTCCTGGTCGGCGCCGGTCTGGGTGTCCTCGCCCGGAGCCGGCACCAGCTGGCCGCCATCGGCTTCGCCGGATTCGGGGTCATCGGGTTCCTCGCCTCGATTGGCGACCCGCTCGCCAACCCATCGATCGCGGCGGTCGGGACGGCGATCGCGGTCGGGACGGGCCTGTGGATCCTGGGCTGGTTGCTTGGCCCGTCCCCGGTGGCTGTGGGGCCCGGCGATCGACCGGCACAGATGCCCGACTGGTCGCGTCGATCCTTCCTCATCCGCGCGGGCGGTGTCAGCGTGGGTGCCGTCGTGGCCGGTGTCGCGGGTCGATTCCTCCTGGAGCGTCAGAGCGTCGCCCCGGTCGGCAGCGGGCCCGCCATCCCGCCCGCCTCCGACGTCGTACCGGCACTCGCGACCGGCGCAGACCTGTCGTCATCGATCCCCGATCTGACGCCGATCGTCATGCCCAACGACCGGTTCTATCGGATCGACACGGCACTGCTCACCCCGACCGTCGACACGGCGGGCTGGTCGCTTCGGATCCACGGCCTGGTCGACCGCGAGACGACGTTGACCTGGGATGAGCTGATCGGCCTGCCGATGTTCGAGCAGTACGTGACGATCGCCTGCGTCAGCAACGAGGTCGGCGGCCAGCTCGTCGGGAATGCCAAGTGGACCGGTGTCCGGCTGCGCGACGTCCTCGAGCTGGCCGGTGTCCAGGCGTCGGCGACGCAGCTCGTCGGTCGGTCCGTGGACGGCTGGACGGCCGGGATGCCGACGGCCTGGCTGATGGACCCGGCACGCGAACCGATGATCGCCGTGAAGATGAACGACGAGCCGCTGCCGCCGATCCATGGCTACCCGGCGCGGCTCATCGTCCCCGGACTGTACGGCTACGTATCGGCGACGAAGTGGCTCAAGGAGCTGGCACTGACGACCCTCGAGGCGTTCGATGGCTACTGGATCCCCCTGGGATGGGCCAAGAACGGCCCGATCCTGACCCAGTCGCGCATCGACACGCCGGGCGGCGGGCGTGTCGCGGCCGGCCAGGTCCCCATCGCCGGGATCGCCTGGGCGACCGACCGTGGCATCGCCAAGGTGGAGGTCGCCATCGACGGGGTCTGGCAGGAGGCGCGGCTCTCGACGCCGATCTCCGACGCCACATGGGTGCAGTGGGTCGTGGACTGGCCGGCCACGGCCGGCGATCACGTCCTGCAGGTCCGGGCGACGAATGGCAGC
>JBCLDE010000131.1:0-3564 GCA_038915165.1 Candidatus Limnocylindrales bacterium | reverse complement strand
CACGGCCCACATCGAGCGGTCCATTCGGCGAAGGGTAGCCGGTCCGCCCAAGCGCCGATACTGTTGCCCGGCGCGCAGGACGCTCTCGCGCGCTGGCCCTGGTCCGTATAATCTGGCGAGCCGGAGCGCGAGGCTCCGGGAATGGAGGGTTCGAACCGTGAGCCGTATCGCGATCGTCACCGACTCCGCGTCGGATCTGTCCCCCGGGCGGGCCGCAACGGCCGGGATCGTGGTCGTCCCCCTGATCGTCACCTTCGGCGAGGACAGCTACAAGGCCGGCACCGAGCTGTCCACGCCGGCCTTCTGGGAGCGGATGCTCGCTCCGGACGCCCCGTTCCCGACGACCGCGGCCTGCAGCCCGGGCGATTTCCACGAGGTCTACGAGCGCTGCTTCGCCGACGGAGCCGAGGCGGTCGTCTCGATCCACGTGGCCGACACCCTGTCGGCCACGATCAAGAGCGCGACGATCGCCCGCGGCATGCTCCCGGATCGCGAGATCCATATCGTCGACTCTATGGGTGTGTCAATGATCGAAGGGGTGCTCGCGGAGATGGCTGCCGAGCTGGCGGCCCAGGGCCGTCCGGCGACGGAGATCGTCGAGACGCTCCGGCGCCGGATCGAGGACACGCGGGTCATGGTCGTGCTCGACACGCTCGAGTACCTCAAGAAGGGGGGCCGGATCAGCGGCGCCCAGGCCGCGATCGGGACCCTCCTCTCGGTCAAGCCGATCATCGAGATCCGGGACGGCCTGGTCGAGACCGTCGAGCGGGTCCGGACCAGGAGCAAGGCCCGCGAGCGGCTGCTCGACCTGCTGTGCGTCCGGCCGATCGAGAAGGTGGTTATCCTCCACACGGTCACGCCCGACGTCGAGGCGTACCGCGATGCCTTCGTGGCGCGGATCCCGGGCGGGATCGACCCGGCCAGGGTCTCGATCGAGCTGGTCGGAGCGTCGGTCGGCCCGCATCTGGGCCCCGGCTGCGTGGGCGCAGTCGTCCTCTACGCACCCGACTGATCGGACGGGCCGCCCGGGCCCGGCTGAGCAGGCCGCCTGGGGATCAGCCCCGCTCGCCGGGTCGCCGAAGGTTGCGGCCTGGTTGCAGTCAGGTTGCCAAACGGTACCTTCGACCCTGTTGACGGACCCGCCAGCCGCTATACTCGGGCCGAATGTCGAGCGCGGAGTTCGCCGCTTGGGGCGATCGCGGCCACCGCTGGGCCGCCTGGACGGCGGCCCCCTGCAGCAGTCGGCGCTGCGCTGCGCGCGGCCCGATACGGAGGTCATCCGTTCCATGACGACCGAGCATGCCGCCCGCCAGATCAACGCCTGGGAAGTCGCCCAGCACCAGTTCGACCTGGCGGCCGACCGCCTGCAGCTGGATCCGGGGCTGCGCCGGGTCCTGCGCGAGACTCGCCGGGAGCTGACCGTCCATTTCCCGGTCAAGATGGACGACGGATCGGTCCAGGTTTTCACCGGCTATCGGGTTCAGCACAACCTCGGCCGTGGGCCGGCCAAGGGCGGCATCCGCTACCACCAGGACGTGACCCTCGACGGGATGAAGGCCCTGGCGATGTGGATGACCTGGAAGTGCGCTGTGGTCGGGATCCCGTTCGGCGGTGGCAAGGGCGGCGTGGTCGTCGACCCGAAGGAGCTCTCGACGAAGGAGCTCGAGGCCCTCACCCGGCGGTTCACCACGGAGATCGAGGTGCTGATCGGGCCCGAGCGTGACATCCCCGCCCCCGACGTCAACACCAACGCCCAGATCATGGCCTGGATGATGGACACCTACTCGATGCATGCCGGCTACACCGTGCCGGGGGTCGTGACCGGCAAGCCGGTCAGTCTTGGCGGATCCGAGGGCCGCAACGAGGCGACCGGCCGGGGGACCGTCTACTGCATCCTCGAGGCGGCCACCCGGCTCGGGATGGACCTGAACGGTGCGCGCGTCGCCGTCCAGGGCTTCGGCAACGCCGGTTCGATCGCCGCGCGGCTAATCGCCGACGAGGGCGCCCGGGTCGTGGCCGTCTCCGACTCGATCGGCGGCATCCATGATGAGCGCGGCCTCGACATCGGCCGGGTCTCCGCATGGAAACGGGAGCACGGCACCGTCCAGGGCTTCCCGGGCGCCAGCGACATCAGCAATGCCGCGCTGCTCGAGCTCGACTGCGAGGTCCTCATCCCGGCGGCGCTGGAGAGCCAGATCAGCGACCGCAACGCCGGCGCGATCAAGGCCCGGATCGTGGCCGAGGCGGCCAACGGCCCGACGACTCCGGACGCTGATGTCATCCTCTTCGAGCGCGGCGTCTTCGTGATCCCCGACATCCTGTGCAACGCCGGCGGTGTGACGGTCTCCTACTTCGAGTGGGTCCAGGACCTCAACCGCGACCACTGGACCGAGGCGAACGTGAACGCCAAGCTCCGCGAGGTGATGGTCCGCTCGTTCGACGAGACGCTCGCCATCGCCGAGCGCGAACGGTGTGATAACCGGACGGCCGCCTACCTGCTGGCTGTCGAGCGGGTCGCCGACGCCACCGCCATGCGCGGCCTCTACCCGTAGTCGCTGGCGGATCTCCGACACCCCCGCACCCCGGGCGGTGCCGGGTCCATGACGATGACGGGCGATTCGGCCGGGGGCCGGGCCGGGGCTGGGGCCGGGTGCTACCATCCCGGCCATGCTTGACCACGAAGAGAAGTTCCTGTTCAAGGAGGAGATCCTCCACCTCGCCAACTCGGTGGCCGAGCCGGGCATCCTCGACAACGTCGAGGACCTGTCTTCACGACGACGGTGGGAACGCCCCTTGATGCCGCGAGCGTGACGCATGCGTTCGGACGGGCCTTGGCGCGGGCCGGGCTCCCCCACTGCCGCTTCCATGATCTCCGGCACGCCGCGGCGACCTTCCTGCTGGCGCAGGGCTTCACCCTCGAGGACGTCAAGAACCTCCTCGGCCATAGCTCGATCGTGCTGACATCCAACACCTACGGGCATGTCCTCGAGCAGCGCCAGCGCGAGGTTGCGAGGGGGATGGACGCGGTCCTCGGCTGAGCGCGTGCGCCGGAACCTGGAGCTGTCCGTCCACCGGCGCCGCTCAGTAGCACCCAGATGTACCGCCGTGGCTGTCAATGTGGCTGTCAAACAGCCCGCCAGAGGCCGGTTCAGCGCCTCCCGAGGCGCATGCCGTGCGTGGAAACTGGTGAGCCGGGAGGGATTCGAACCCTCGACCAAGGGATTAAAAGTCCCGTGCTCTACCGCTGAGCTACCGGCCCACCCGTAGCCTACCGCGTCGTGACCGATCTTCGAATGGCGCCGGTCTCTCCCATCCGTTTGAGGCGAGCGGTCCTGACACGAGGCTCGCGGCATTGGCGTGACGCTTGACAACCACTATGCGTGGAGTAGGTTATCGATCTCACGCATGTTCTGCGCGTCGCCGGGTGCGCATTCGACGGTCAAGATCACGCTCGGGGTAATGACGATGAGCAAGACGCACACGACGCTCGACTTGGACCGGGAGCTACTCGAGAAGGCGGCTTCCGCCCTTGGCACTGCACGTACGACGGACACGGTGCATGCG
>JBCLDE010000130.1:0-3654 GCA_038915165.1 Candidatus Limnocylindrales bacterium | reverse complement strand
GCCTACGTCATCGATTCCTTCCTGTTGGGGATCATCACGCTCGTCGTGGGCCTGGCGATCGGCGCCTACTCGCCGGAGAATCTCGAACGACCCCTCTCGATGGCGACGCTCCTGGCCACCGCCATCACAGTGGCCATCGCCTACGTCTACTTTGTGGGTCTGTGGCGCAGTGGTGGTCAGGCCAGCCTCGGGATGCGCGTCTTGAAGCTGCGCGTCTATGACGCGACCAACGGCGCCACACTGTCGATGTCCGCGGCGGCCATCCGCTGGTTCGCGCTCTTCGGGGTGCTGTCGCTCCTTGGGTTCGTGCCGATCGTCGGCGCATACCTGATCCTCGGCTGGACCCTGGTCCTGCTGATCGGCACCGGGACGCACCCCCTCCACCAGGGGCTCCATGACCGCTGGGCGACCTCCGTTGTCGTGCGCCCGGCCGGTGAGCCATCCAATGTCTGGGCGATCGGCTGCGTGTTGGCGCTCATCTTCGGGTTCATCGTCATCATCATTCCGATCGTCGCTCTCATCCTCCTTGGTGACCGGGTGCAGGAGATCCTGTCGCGGGTCGGCGACTCGATCTGATGGCACGGGAGGACGAGCGTCCGCCGCTGGGGGACATGGAGGCGGCGGACTTCCGGTCAGCGGCGCACGCGGTGGTCGACCTGATGGCCGACTATCTCGAGACGGTCGAATCCCGGCCGGTCTTCCCGCCCATCGAACCCGGCTCGCTCCGGCCGCTCTTCCCGACGAGTCCACCGGAAAGCCCGGACCCGATCGAGGCGATCCTGGCCGACTACCAGCGCCTCATCGAGCCGAACGCGACGCACTGGCAGCACCCCGGATTCCTGGCCTATTTCTCGACGACGGCCTCGGGTCCGGGGATCCTCGGCGAGATGTTGACCGCGACGCTCGGCCAAAACCCGATGCTCTGGCGGACCTCGCCGATCGGCACGGAACTTGAGGAGGTGGTCGTCGATTGGCTGCGCCAGGCGCTGGGCCTGCCGGACGGGTTCGACGGCCTGTTGACGGATACCGCATCGACCTCGACGCTCATCGCCCTCGCCGCCGCCCGCGAGGCCGCCGGCACGGATGCTTCCGCACGCGGACTGGCCGGACGCGACGACCTGGGTCAGGGCCTCCGGGTCTACGCCTCCGTGGAGGCGCACAGCTCCGTCGAGAAGGCCTGCATGACCCTGGGACTGGGCCGTGCCTCGCTCGTCCGAATCCCCGTCAACGAGCGGTTCGAGATGGTGCCGGAGGCCCTCGCCACCGCGATCGCCGCGGACCGGGCCGCGGGTCGCCGGCCGATCGCGGTGGTGGCGACCGTCGGGACGACGTCGTCAACCTCCGTGGATCCGGTGGCCGCCACCGCGGATATCACGGAACGTGAAGGCCTGTGGCTGCATGTCGATTCCGCCTACGCCGGTGTCGTCGCGCTGCTGCCGGAGTGCCGCGCGCCGTTCCGTGGCTGGGAACGTGCCGAGTCGATCGTCGTGAACCCGCACAAGTGGCTGTTCACCCCGCTGGATGCGTCCCTGCTCCTGACGCGGCGGATGCCCATGCTTCGGGCGGCCTTCAGTCTCGTCCCGGAGTACCTGCGTACGCTGGACCGGGTGGCGCCGGTCCATGACTTCAACGAGTACACGCCCCAGCTCGGTCGACGCTTCCGGGCCCTCAAGCTGTGGATCCAGCTGCGCTGGTTCGGGCTGGAGGGTCTTCGACGTCGGATCGAGGCGCACCTGCAGTTGGCCGCCGATCTGGCCGCCCGTATCGATGCGGATCCCGATTGGGAAGTGCTGGCGCCCACCCCGTTCTCGACGGTCTGCTTTCGTTGGCGCCCGGCCGAGTTCGCGCAGCGCGCCGATCAACCGGAGATCGCCGAGCGCCTCGACGCGGCCAACGCCGCGATCATGGATGCGGTCAATCGAACCGGGCAGGTCTTCCTGTCGCACACGCGCCTGGCCGGCAAGTTCACCATCCGGATCGCCATCGGCAACCTGCGAACGGAGGCTCGTCACGTCGAGCGCGCCTGGGAGTTGCTGCGGGCGGCGGCTACCGACCAGGTCGTCCTGGCCTGATGGCCCAGATCCTCCGGGATGCGATCGCCCGACCGCTCGCCGACGCCATCGCGGCGCTCGACGTGATCGCGCTCGACCAGGTCGCGTCCGGAGAGGTGTTCAACCCACGGACACCGGCCGCCCTCGTGTCCGCCGGCCTGCATCTGCTGCCCGTACCGGTGGCGCGGGGTGGACTCGGCGCCACCATGGCGGAAGCGGCAGAGGTCCTGGCGGCACTGGGAGCGATCGATGGCTCCACGGCGCTCGGGTTCGCCATGCACGTCCACGTGGTCGCGTCCGTGGCCGACTCCGATGCCTGGCCGGCGCCGCTGCTGGACCGTCTCTACGCCGCGATCGTCGATGAGGGTGCGCTGGTCAATGCCGCCTCGACCGAAGAAGGCGGCGGATCACCGGCCCGTGGCGCCATCCCGGGAACGACGGCCGTCTCGGATCAGGGTCCGGGGAGCGGCTGGCGTCTGACCGGCGAGAAGACCTGGACGACATGGTTGCCTGCGCTTCGGCTGGCACTCGTGAGCGCCCGACTGGAGGAGAGTGCGGCACCGATACCCGGGACTGCCGCGCCAGTCGACTCGCCAGTCGACTCGCCGGATAACCCGCCGGTCGTCGGTGTCTTCCTGGTCGATCTGGACAGCCCGGGCGTGACCCGTCTGGAGGCCTTCGAGGCGATGGGGATGCGCGCCTCGGCCTCGGGCCGGCTCGTCCTCGACGGGGTCCAGGTCCCCGCCGACGCCCTGATCGTACGGCGATCGGCCAGCGTGCCGGATCCGCGCGGGCCCGCCCCTGGCGCCTGGTTCGCGCTGGCTGTTGCCGCCACGTACCTCGGGGTGGGGGAGGGGGCACGGGCGAGGGTTGCCCGATGGGCGCTGGATTGCCGCCCTGGCGATGGGTCGACCGCGGTGGCCGACATCCCGAGTGTCCAGGTCCGCCTTGGGCGGCTGGACGCCGGCCTGCGCGCGGCGCGCATCGTCCTGTTCGACGTCGCCCGGCGCTGGTCGCTCGCCACCGACGCGAGTACGCGACAGGCGCTCCTGCCGGATCTCGCGCTGGCCAAGGTGATCGCCACGAACGCCGCCGTGGACGCAACCGACGGGGCATTGCGTATCGCCGGTGGACCCGGCTATCTCGCCGGTCCGCTGGAACGGGCCGCCCGTGATGCCCGCGCCGGCCTGATCAACCCGCCGCTCGACGATGTCGCGCTGGCCGGCTTCGCCCGCACGCTGCTCCAGGGTATCGGTCGGCCGCAGCGCTAGACTCAAACCTCCCGTTCCAGATCGCAGGAGGCGCACACCATGGCCGTCCAAGTCACCACGGACTACCCGATGTTCATCGACGGCGTCGCCACGCCATCGACCAGCGGACGCTGGCTGGAGGTGCGCAGTCCGGCGACACGCGAGCTTGTCGGGCGCGTCCCGGACGGCACGGAAGCGGACGTCGATCGCGCTGTTGCCGCCGCTCGAACGGCCTTCCGTGATGGACGCTGGCAGCGGATGGCGTTGGCTGAGCGGGTGGCGATCATGAACCGCCTGGGCGATCTGCTCGATCGCGATGCGGACGCGCTGGCCAGGCTGGAGACCCTGCAGAC
>JBCLDE010000129.1:0-3663 GCA_038915165.1 Candidatus Limnocylindrales bacterium | reverse complement strand
TCGGGGCCGCCGCCGATGACAGTGCGCTGGCCGCTTGGTGGACAAAGTCGCTGGCCGTCAGATGTCACGTTATTCCGTGTCAGCTCCTAAGAGGCGGGTCGCCGTTCACCGAGGCGGGCGTCTGATGGCCCGCCGCAACAACCGCGTCGTGCTCAACCGAGCCGCCCTCGACGCGGTCACCCTTCACCCGCCAACCACATAGCCCACGGGTCCAGCCCCACCTCACGGGTCCCGCCCCAGCCCACCCGGCAGCCCGGTCGGCGGGCTGGCGTCGACGCCGCAAGGCGCGAGCCGACCGCCCGGCCTGGCCGGCGGCGACGATCGATTCGGGCCGCGGGCAGCCGATCCGCTCCCCCCGGATCGTCCGACGGCGCGCCGAGGGCGCCACGGCGCGGGCGGCCTGGCCCAAGTACCTGGCGCTAGAAGACGCGGCCGATGAAGGTCGAGGTGCCGACGATGACACCGCCGAACGGATCGGTGATGGTCGCGCTCGGGGAGTAGGTCACTGTCGTCTCCTCTTTGACTTCCTTGCCGGTCGTCGCCGTGATCGGGGCACCGACGGTGATGGTCATCCTGCGCAGCGAGGGATCCCAGGCGAAGGTCACGCGGTAGCTGGCATTGCCCAGCGTCAGTTTGATCGTGCCGACGTCGATGGTCCCCACGTTGAAGACGCCGCCGCAGCTGGGCGTCGTCGAGAACGTCAGCTGGTCGAAGCCGCTCGCGGCCGTGTTGTTGCCGATCGCCATGATGCCGTCCGTGACCGAGTAGGCGGTGCTGTCGCTGGTCCAGTCGGAGCAGAACGTGCTGGCCTTGACGGTGGTCGAGTAGGTGATGACGATGGAGTCCCCGACGTCCATAATGCCATTCGACCCGGCGTTCACCAGCGCCAGCGAGGTCGGCGTCAGCGAGGCCGCCACGATGAACGGCGTGCTCACCACGGCGGTGAACGGTCCGCTCGCCGTCAGGGTGTAGCCGTTGCCGGCCAGGTTGATCTTGCAGCCGGCGAAGGTAGCCAGGCCGGAGGCGGTCGCCAAGGGGTTCGTCGTGCAGGAGAGGGCTGCGCCGCTCGTGCCCGTCCCTGCCGTGATGGCCAGGCTGATGGTCCCGGAGGAGCTCGTCGCCAGGTTGCCGTAGGTGTCCTGGAGGGCCACGACTGGCTGGCTGGCGAAGGCCGATCCGGCGACCGTGCTGGTGTTCCCCGGCTGCTGGATGAAGGCGAGCTTGGCCGCGGCGCCGGGGGTGATGGCGAAGCTGGCGCTGGCGGCCGAGGCCAGGGCCCCGGCGGTGGCGGTCAGGGTCCAGGTGCCGGCCTTGGTCATCGTGCAGCCGGCGAAGGTGGCCACCCCGGCGCTGGCGGCGAGCGGGTTGGCGGTGCAGCTGACCGTGGCCCCGCCACCCGTGACGGCCAGCGTGACCGAGCTGGTGTCGCCCGTGACCGTGTTGCCGTAGGTGTCCTGCACCTTCACGACCGGCTGGCTGGCGAAGGCCGATCCGGCGACCGTGCTGGCCGACGGGTCGGTGGTGAAGGCGAGCTTGGCCGCGGCGCCGGGGGTGATCGTGAAGCTGGCGCTGGCGGCCGAAGCGCTGACCGTGTAGCTCCCGGCCGCGGTGTTGGCGCTGAACGCCGGGCTGGTGGCACGGCCGTTGTTGTCGGCGTCGACCACGACGCTGGCAGACCCGCCGGAGAACGTGCCGGAGGCGCCGCTGGTGGGAGCCGTGAAGGTCACGGCGGCACCGGGCAGGGGGCTGCCTCCCTTGTCTGTCACAAGGACCACGAGCGGGGCGCCGAACGCCGTGGCGACCGTCGCCGACTGCGGAGATCCCGAGGGAGATCGCGACGGTCGTGGGAGTCCCGGAGCTGATCGTGAACGCCGTGCTGGTCGCGGCGGTCAGGGCGCCGACGGTGGCCGTCAGGGTGTAGCCCGACCCGGCCAGGTTGATCTTGCAGCCGGCGAACGTGGCCACGCCGGCCGTCGCGGCAAGCGGGTTCGACGTGCAGGAGAGGACTGCGCCCGAGGTGCCCGACCCTGCCGTGATGGCGAGGGTCACGCTGCTGGTGTTCGTGGTGACCGTATTGCCGAAGCTGTCCTGCGCGGCCACGGCCGGCTGGTTGGTGAAGGCCGTGTTCTGGAGTGCGTTCGACGGCTGGACGGTGAAACCCAGCTTCGTGGCCGAGGCCGGCGAGATCACCAGGTTGGCGGAGACGCCGGTGGCCCCGGTTGGGTTATCGGTCGCGCGCAGTGCCACGGTCTCGACGGCGGTCAGGGTCACGGACACGGTGGCCATCCCGGCGGACGTGACGCCCAGAACGCCGAGGTTGGCGACAGGCGCCCAGACATGTGAAAGGGCCGGCCCGTCAGGGCCGGCCCTCCTGCGTCGCTCGCGGAACGACGGCTACTTCGTCTTAAAGAAGGCGACGAGCGAGCTGCCATCTAGCGTAGTCATCGTCGCCCGGTAGCAGACCCCGGCTCCCTTCGGCGTCTGCCAGTTCTGGATGAACTGACCGCCGGTGGCGTCGTAGCGGAGGCTCGTGCCACCGATGGACACGATCTCGATCTCATCGGTCACGGTTCCGAGCATCGCGCAGGAGACCGTCGCGGTCCTGAACGAGGCGATCGCGCTCGTAGTCGTCAGCTCGGTCGCGCCCGCGAAGACCTCGAACTTCAAGGGGACGGTCGATCCGCCCTTCACGGTGTTGATGACCCCGCCCATGTTGACCGGGTTATAGAACCCGCCGAGCGTCCAGGCGAGGACCGTGTAGGTCGCGCTCGCGGTCGCGGTGCGGCCGGCGTTGTCGGTCGCGCTCGCGGTCGCGGTGCGGCCGGCGTTGTCGGTCGCGGTCGCAGTCAGCGTGTGGCTGCCGACGAGACCGCTGTAGCCCGAGACGACGCAGCCGGCGAGTCCGGAGATCGCGTCGGTCGCGGTGCACGTCGGGGCGGCCGGCACCGATCCGAAGATGTACGAGCCGCTCAGGTTGCTGCTGAAGGCGACGTCCGTCGGGTTGCTGAGGTCGATCTTGAAGGCCGCACTGTCGATCCCGGCCGTCGAGTTCCCGGCCACGTCCGAGAAGGAGCCGGAGTTGACCGTGATGCCGGTCCCTTCGGCCGATCCCGTCGAGACGGAGACGGGGTTCGTGCCCGCCACGCCCGAGAGACCGTCGGACGCCGTGAACTTGTTGACGACGATACTCGTGTACCAGTCGTTGTTGCCGAGGGTACCCGAGAGGACGCCGTTGTTGGCGATCGTCGGGCTGGTCTTGTCGATGCTGATGCCGGTCTGCGTGTTGCTCGCCGTGTTGCCAGCGTTGTCCGCGCAGGTGCCGGTCGCCGACTGGCCCGCTGCCTCGGCGGTCACGGTCGTCGACACGGTCGCCGCGACCACGCCGGACCCGGCGTCGGAGCAACTCCAGGTGACAGTGACGTCGGTCTTGTTCCACCCGCCGGCGTTCGCCGCGGGCAGCCGGGAGACAAGGCTGATGGTCGGGTCACCGGTGTCGACGATGGCGTAGGTGACCGACGCGCTCGCGGTCAGGCCTCCGCCGTCGGTGTAGGAACACGAGGCGGTCTGCTCGCCGAGCCCGTACGCGGCGAGGGGCCCGGTGATCGCGGACAGGGTCGCCGCGAAGGTGCTGTTGCCGTCCTCGGCGTCGACGACCGAGCAATT
>JBCLDE010000128.1:0-3667 GCA_038915165.1 Candidatus Limnocylindrales bacterium | reverse complement strand
TACACCGGGTCAGCCGGCTGGATGTACCAGGCCGGCGTCGAATCGATCCTGGGGTTCCGGCTCCGTGGCACGAACCTGGTCATCGATCCGTGCATCCCGCGAGCCTGGCCGCGCTACGAGATCGACTTCGCCTACCACACCTCACGCTACGAGATCGTCGTCGAGAACCCACAGGGCGTCAGCCGCGGGGTCGTCTCGGCGGAACTTGACGGTCAGCCGCTGGCGGGCCCCGGAGCCACCATCCCGCTGGCAGACGACGGCGGGACGCACCAGGTGAAGGTGGTCCTCGGCTAGCGCCCATGGTTCGCCAAGGTCCACCGTGCCCCTGTCATGGGCGGCGCGGGTCGGTCAGCCTTCGTCCTCCGCGGGCGCTTCGTGGGCGGATCCGTCGCGTCGCGGCCTCACCGCGAGAACCACCAGCAGCCCGATGCCGATGGCCACGACGGGGCCAGCCCACGCCAGCGACATGCTGCCCCGCACCGGGTCGCCCGTCAGGAGTACCAGGCCGATGGGCACGAACAGCAATCCGAAGATCAGCGAGAGCGGGTCGAGCTCATGTCGGTCCACGATCAGCCTCCGTTCGCCGCTTCGGTCTCGACGATCACCGCGCCGATCCCGGCCTCGAGTGTCATGACAAGGTGCGGGCCCTGGTCATCCAGCCGTTCCACGCGGTCGCCCAGGCCGGTGCCGGTCTGCTGGTTGCCAAACAGCGAGAGGCGGCCGCCACCGACGCGGGCATCCAGCTCGATCTGGGCGTCGGCGGGGACGGTCACGCGCAGAACTCCCACACCCACGCTGGCCGCGATCAGGATCGGCTCCCTTCCGGCCTTTGGAGCGGCACGGAGGCAGCGCCGAGATCCGGAGCGAGCCCGGACGCGGGACGGAGGTGGCTCTCCGGCTGCCGAGGCCGGCCGGATGAGCGTGCGCGTCTTCATCGTCGATGACCACGCACTCTTTCGCTCAGGGGTGCGTTCGGAACTCCAGACTGGTCTCGAGATCGTCGGTGACGCCGGGACCGTCGAGGAGGCCATCCCCGCGATCCTGGCGACCGTCCCCGATGTCGTCCTCATCGACGTCCACATGCCGGGCGGCGGCGGCCGGGCCGTCATCGCCGCGGTGCACACTGCGCGGCCGGACGTCTGGTTCCTGGCGCTGTCGGTGTCGGATGCTGCCGAAGACGTCATCGACGTCATCCGGGCCGGTGCCCGCGGGTATGTCACGAAGTCGATCTCGCCCGCCGAGCTCGACCTCGCCGTCCGGCGGGTGCACGACGGCGACGCCGTCTTCTCACCGCGCCTGGCCGGGTTCGTGCTCGATGCCTTCGGTCGCAGCGCCGCGGGGCCGCTGGATCCGGAGCTCGACCTGCTGTCGGCGCGCGAGCGCGAGGTGTTGCGCTACATCGCGCGAGGATACGCCTACAAGGAAGTCGCCCACGAGCTCGGCATCTCGATCAAGACCGTCGAAACGCACGTCTCGGCCGTCCTGCGCAAGCTCCAGCTCTCGAGCCGCTACGAGCTCAGCGCATGGGCCGCAGACCGTCGTCTCGTGTGAGGGCGACGAGACCCACCGTTACGCAGCCGAGCCGGCAGGCCGCCACCTATGCCTCCTTCTGCGAGGCATGCCACGGGTAGCGAATCGCTGCATCGTGTGGCGATGCTGCAGACAAAAGGCTTGACAGGGCGATGGCAGTGGGTAGCATCACGATGTACCGACACGCGTCGGGAAAGGAGGTTGATGTGGTAGACATTCGAGCGCCGGAGCTCCGCACCGTTCGCGACCGTCTCGGCCTATCCCAAGAGTCGATGTCGCGGGCTTTGGACGTGAGCGCCCGCAGCGTTGAGCGCTGGGAGGCCGGTGGCTCCGCCTCCGCGAACGCCAATATCCAACGCCGGGTCGCGCTCCTGGCCGAGATCGCCGCCCTCGCGACGGAGGTTTACGGGGACGACGTGGCGACGTTCATGGCGACACCGCGCCGCAGCCTTGAGATGAAGACGCCGCGCGAGGCGATGACGCGCGGCGACCTTGAGGCCGTTCGCCAGGTGCTCATCAACGGGCTCGAAGGTCATTGGGCGTAGGCCCGGATGGCCCTCGCCGATCTCGTCGCCCCGTGGGCGGGCGACGTCATGCGCCACCGGCCGAAGAACTCCGGCCGCTCGGTCCTCGATGACACGTACCTCGGCATCGCCGACGACAACCGATGGAGCGAGCGCGGCATTCGGGCCTATTACTTCGCGTTCGACGTCGGGCTCATAGCCGCCGAGCATGCGCGCCACATCGCGACCGACGTCCTCGGCGGCCACGCCGAGCGCATCGAGCGGTCCGTGTTCCGCGTCCCGGTGTCGCTCGAACGGACGCTCTGCCTGACCGAACCTGCCGTTGTCGCCGCGATGGGCGCCGAGCCGATCGACACCTGGATCCTCGCCATCGCCAAGACTCAGGCCGCCGCGTCATATCTGCTATCGCAGGTGCCAGGGCTCCAAGGGCTCATCGTGCCGTCGGTCGCCTTTCTCGACCATCACGACCGGTTCAACGTGGTGGTCTACCGCGACGCGATCGATCCTGCCGTCGCCTTCGGCGACCCCGTCTACGACTGCGACATCACCATCACCTCGGCCGGCGGGTGACGCTTAACCTGCGTCGCTGATCGGCTCGCGCAGGCTCGTGGCGATGCTCGATCTCCGCGATCCAGGCCACGGGCTCGTCGGCGAGGGAAACGCACCGCGAGCTCGTTTTTGCTCGTGGCGACCGCCGAAAGGAACACCTGCCTCACGCTGCTGCCGTGCTGGACCCCGGTTGACTGCGCGCCAACCCAGGCACATCGCTACGCCAGCAGTCCGGTGAGCGCATCCGTCAGCGTCTCGCCAGACAGCGTCTGATCCTTCGCAGTCAGGAGGCGCGCGGCAAGGTCCTCGATGACATGCACGTGCGGCCCGAGCGTCGACCGGACGTGCTCACGGACCTCAGCTGCCGAGTCCCGGACCTCGTTAGAGGATGGCCCGCATCCGCTCCGAACCGCGGTCGCTGTTGTGCCCAGCCTCGAGGCCATCGGCGTCGATCGGGCCGAAGGCCACGCTGCCGGCGGGGTTGGCGGTCAGGCGTCGCAGCAGCTCGCGTAGGGCTGGCGCAGGTTCGCGACAATGGGCACGAACCCCTCCACCGGGGACATCTCGGCCTCAATGTCCCAGCCTTCTCCGAGGTCGCCAGGAAGGTGAGGGGTCCAGCTGTCGCGGTTGTGGAGGGGCAGCTCGGTCGGGAGCCGAAAGAGGATCACGAACACGCGCTGCTGGTCGTCGGGTAGCAGTTGAGCTTCCAGGGCCTCGAACGGCCGGGTCTCGTCGTCCATCTCCGTAGTCTGGCCCCGACCGGATGCGAAGGCTTGGAACCCTGATACGTGGTCAGGAGCCCGGCGCGTTTGGTACGCCAAGTTCGAATTCCGCTGACGCACCTGACACACCGTCAGATGCTGTTGGCGCTCTGCCTCACCTCGCACGACGACAATGCGCGTCGTCGAACCGCATCGCATGCCCGTACCATCGAGGGCGATGAGTAGTGATCCAACCGAAGGTCGCCGACGACGCAAGTCGACCTGGCGTGACTACCGGACCGCAGGTGGTGGTCGGCCCGTCCTCGATGAGTTCCGAAAGCTCAGTGACGCGGAATATGCGGA
>JBCLDE010000127.1:0-3784 GCA_038915165.1 Candidatus Limnocylindrales bacterium | reverse complement strand
TCGTTCTCTGCCTCGTGTGCCGGTCGGCCTGGCGAGAGGTGCCGGCGTGACAATGCCGAGCCTGACTTCAGCCGAGCTGGACGCGATGATCCCGCGCCAGACACCCGAAGAACCGCCCTGGATGGCGGAGGCCGTGTCCACCAACATGGTGGAGCTCCCCCGAAGAACGGCGCCCACCACCCGGACGACCGTGCGGACATCGGGGCTCGTGGCCATGACGTGGGCGCAGATCATGGCGGAGCCCGCCATACCAGCGCCTATGCTGGCACCTGGTATTCCCAAGGTTGGCCTAACAGTGCTGGCCGGGCCGCCGAAGGTCGGGAAGACCCTGTACGCCTCGCAGACAGCCATCATGGTCGGTAGAACGACGATGGTCATCGAGGAGGGCTCGATGGCCGGTATCTCGTATCGGTTACGTCGGCAGGCCCGCGAGCTGGACGTCGACGAGCCTGACATCGACGTCGTGCTCCGGCAACGGATCCGCCTGGACGATCGCGCATCGGTCGGGCGACTTCGGGACCACATCGCCGGCCGGCGGCCCGTGCTGGTCATCTTCGATCCGCTGAACCGGCTGCACGGCGGCGACGAGAATCGCCCGACGCAGATGACCCCCGTCATGGATGCGATGGCGGGCATCGCCTACGACTTCGGTTGCGCCGTTCTGGCGATCCATCATCTGAGCAAGCCATCCGCGGAACGACGCGGCGATATCTGGGATCGCTTCCGCGGCGCGACGTCGATCCGGTCAGGAACCGACGCTAACCTGATCATGGATGGGGCCGGTACGTCCATCCGCCTATACGGCGAGTTTCGCGACGCCGAGCCGATGTCCGAGTACATCGAGCTGGACCGCGAGACGCTGCTCTTCCACCCGGCAGACGGGCCGAAGGCCAGCGGCAAGATTGACTCTGGGGCGCTCATGGCGCTCGTCGACAAGCAAGTCCGAGTCACTGCGAGCGACGTCATGGCGAGGTTTGGCGTCGTGAAGGCAACCGCCCTTGCTGCCCTCGAAGCGCAGCCCGCCCTCGACCGAAGCGAGGGTCTACGGGGCCAACGCAGCTACTTCCGGACCGTTCAATGAACGGTCAATCGTCGCTGTCCGTTCACCGTTCATTCCCTATAGGAGGAACGGTACGGATTGAACGGTCGATCGTGGTGGACGTTGACGCCGGCTTCCAGTGGCCACTCGATGAGCTGAGGGCCGAGGCATGACGGACCGAGCATCCGGCCTGGACTACTTGGACGTCTTTCAGGACCTGTTCGGCCTCGCCGAGCACCTCGTCGAGCAATCTGCACCTAGGTCGGAAACGGTCGGCCGAGGGAAGGCGCCGGCGACGATCGCGCTCGGCGAGGCCGCCTACACCATCCTCGACGGCTCGCGTTACGCGATGACCCTTCGCCAGCTCTACTACGCCCTCGTCTCGGTTGACGCGATCCCGAAGACGGACGCCGGCTACACCAAGCTGAAGCAGGTGGTGAAGACCCTGCGCGAAGACGGGACGGTCCCGTGGGAATGGCTCGTTGACCACACGCGCAGCGTCTTCCAACCGCGGACGTGGAACGGCATCGAGGACCTGCTCACCGACACGGCGAACCTCTACAGACGCGACCTCATGCGCCAGCAACCGGTCGCCATCCAGCTCTGGGCCGAATCGGATTCGATCGGGTCCGTCATCGCGCACGTCGCCGATCGCTATTGCGTGCCGACGTTCATCGGTCGCGGCTATTCGGCGCGCGGCTATCTATGGTCTGCTGCCCGCGATGCCGTCGCGGCCGAGAAGGCGGGCAAGCAGGTCCACATTCTCCACGTCGGAGATCACGATCCCTCTGGCGTCGACATCTACCGCGATGTCGAGGAGACTCTCCGGCTCTACGCCCTGACGATCGAGTTTCAACAGCGCCGCAACGATTGGTCGGTCAGCCTCAGCCGCCGCTACATCGATCAGCACCAGTTCGCGATCGCGGACCTGACCAACTGGCTGCACTTCGAGCGGCTCGCCCTGACACCCGATCAGGTCGACGAGTTCAACCTGCCGACCAGGCCACCGAAGGCGAGCGACGTGCGAACCGCGAAGTTCACCGGCCGCGGATCGGTCGAGGTCGAGGCCCTGCCGGTCGAGGATCTCCTCGCCATCGTCGAGGAGGCGATCACCGATCGGATCGACCCTGAGGCCCTGCGCATCGCCGAACAGGCCGAGCAATCCGAGCGGGACATCGCGAAGCGTATCGCTGCGACGCCCGTCCAGCGGCTCCTGGAGGCCGCGTCGTGACCACCCGCCAACCCGGCCACTTCTGGAACGGGCGCCGCATCGGTCTACCCGCGCCGACCGTAGAAGAAGTGTTCCTGGCCGACCCGTCGGCCAACGAGGACGACGAGGTCTACTGCGAGTGCGGCGCCCTGCTCGCCGACCATCCGCCGCTGACCAAGCCGAAGCCGCTGGCCTCATGGAAGGCGACGCGCGAGACGGAGCGCGCACAGTCCAAGGCATCGTCCCGATTGCGTTGGTGATCGCGATGACCCGTTCGATCCATGCCGTCCTGGTCTTGGGCTATCGCTCCGTCCTCGTAGGCATCGGCCAGTCTGTCGCGTACCGCCAGTGGCGCTGCGACCCGAATCATGGGAGCGCGGCCCGCCCGGAGTGGCCGCCCTATGAGGTGATCCTGACCATCCGAACACGACCCGACCACGGGTCACAAGCCCACACAGGAATGGGAGGAAGACGTGAACCGTGACGACGACATGGCGAGCCTGCCCGACGCCCTGCGCTGGGCCGAAGGGCACTGGGACATGAACCGTGTCGCGCCGATCCGCCTCCACGAGTCACACACTACCGATGGCGCGTTGGGCGGTCTGCGCTACTCGCGGGCCATGCTTACGACGCTGTCGGCCCAGCCCTCGGACGTCATGGCCGACGAGCGCACGGCCTCATGCGGACACCCCCTGCTCAAGATGGGCCAGCCCGGGCGGGACTGCCCCGAATGCTGGGGCGTCGGCGTCAAGACGATCTGCACCGACCGCTACCGCTACCCGATGTGGCGGGCACTCAACGCGCTCCAGAACGCGCTCCGTCCTCGGAGACAGCCGCACCCGTACAGCCTGATCCTCGACCTCGCCGAGCATGCCTGGGACGCACGGGCGGCGGCGCGCTCCAGGGGTATCCCGTGGGACCTGGCCGAGGCGCTCTACCTCCGAGCCCTGCGCCAGCTCCACGGTCGCTATCAGGCCGGACCCATCGCCTCGCGTCGTCCCTCGTGGCTCGACATGAGCGACAGCCAACGCAACACCATCGAAGCGGGGGAGCTGGGAGCGGCATAACGTTGTGGTAGGATCGCACCGAGCCGGCAGGGCGAACCCCCCGCTGAGGGACCGGCATACAGAAGCGGACCACCCGTTAGCAGCACGCACCCCTCGGCCAGCCGACAGGCGCCGGGGCAAGAGGCCAGTTCGGCGCGCGCCATGATGCGCTCGTGTCTCTCCTGCGGGCGGCTCATCCCCCGCGGCTCACGCTGTCAGCCCTGCGCCCGCGAGTACGACCGGACGCGTCGCCCGTCCCCGACGCAACGTACGGCCCAGGCTACCAGCGCCGCCATCGTGAGGCCGTACAGGGCCAGCCGTGCGCGCTCAGGTTGCCAAGCTGCACGGGAGCGGCCACCACCGCGGACCATGTCGTCCCGGTCAGCCTCGGTGGACGTGACAGCGTGCTCGTGCCGGCGTGCCGAGCGTGCAACAGCGCGAAGGGTGCGAGATCCAGTTAGCCCACTTCATCTGCAACAGTCGTAAGAG
>JBCLDE010000126.1:0-3833 GCA_038915165.1 Candidatus Limnocylindrales bacterium | reverse complement strand
CCGCCTCCGTGGCCGACGTGCCCGCCGACGTGAACTGGCCGGAACCGGCGACGCGTCCCAGGTTCTGAGCCCGGGACGCCGCGTGCCGTACGGCGCCGACGGAGTATCGTGAGCCTGCTTCCCGAGAGACGTTGACCGACGGACCGGTCGACACGGCACCAAGAGGTCGAATCCGATGACACAGGTCGCAGAGCCAGGCGCCGCCCGATCAGACGCCCCGACCACGGGTCGGGTCAGCCACTGGATCGACGGGCGGTTCGTGCCTGGCATGTCCGAGCGCGAGGGCCCGGTCTACGACCCCGCGACCGGCCAGATCACGAAGTACGTGGATTTCGCGTCGGCCAGTGAGGTCGGGTGGGCCGTCGCGGCCGCAAGGGCGGCGTTCCCGGCCTGGCGGGCCACCTCGCTGTCCAAGCGGACCGAAATCATGTTCAAGATCCGGAACCTGGTGGATGCCCATCGGACGGAACTCGCGGCCCACCTGACCGCCGAACACGGCAAGGTCCCGTCGGACGCGCTCGGCGAGATCGCCCGTGGCATCGAGAACCTCGAGTTCGCGACCGGCATCCCGAGCCTGCTCAAGGGTGGGTACAGCGAGCAGGTGTCCGGTGGCGTGGATGTCTACCAGATCCGCCAGCCGCTGGGCGTCGTGGCTGGCATCACCCCGTTCAACTTCCCGGCAATGGTCCCGATGTGGATGTTCGCCACGGCCATCGCGACCGGCAACACGTTCATCCTGAAGCCCTCCGAGAAGGACCCGTCGGCGGCCAACTTCATGGCCGAGCTGCTGGCTGAAGCGGGCGTCCCGGACGGCGTGTTCAACGTCGTCCACGGCGACAAGGTCGCGGTCGATGCGATCCTCGCCCACCCGGATATCGCCGCCGTCTCGTTCGTGGGCTCGACGCCCATCGCGCGCTACATCTACGAGACCGGCACGAAGGCCGGCAAGCGGGTCCAGGCGCTGGGTGGCGCCAAGAACCACATGATCGTTCTGCCCGACGCCGATATCGAGATGGCCGCCGATGCCGCCATCTCGGCGGGCTACGGCTCCGCAGGGGAGCGCTGCATGGCGATCGCGACCATCGTGGCCGTGGGCGACGCCGCCGATCCGCTGGTCGAGGCGATCAAGGTGCGCCTGCCAAGGGTGAAGGTCGGACCGGGCAGCGATCCGACGTCGGAGATGGGCCCGCTCGTCACGAAGCAGCATCGCGACAAGGTCGCGTCGTACCTCGACAGCGGCCCTGCCCAGGGCGCCACGCTCGTCGCCGACGGCCGCGACCACCCGCTCTACCGCGAATCGGAGGGCTTCTTTTTGGGCGTCTCGCTGATCGACCACGTCACGCCGGCGATGGACGCGTACCGCGACGAGATCTTCGGCCCGGTCCTGACGGTCGTGCGGGTCGCGACCTACGACGAGGCCGTCCGTCTCGTCAACGACAACCCGTACGGGAACGGGACGGCCATCTTCACCCGCGACGGCGGTGCCGCCCGCCAGTTCCAGTTCGAGGTCAACGCGGGGATGGTCGGCATCAACGTACCGATCCCGGTGCCGGTCGCCTACTACAGCTTCGGCGGCTGGAAGAACAGTCTCTTTGGGGACCTGCACATGTACGGCCCCGAGGGTGTCCAGTTCTACACGCGGGCCAAGATCGTCACGTCGCGCTGGCCGGATCCCGGCACCAGCAAGATCGACCTCGGGTTCCCCAGGACGCGCTGAGAGCGGCGCGGGGGCGCGTCACCTGGCATATCTCTGCAAGCCGTGTCACCACGCGGCATGCATCGCTGTCACCCTCGCGAGGTCAGGCTCTGGATCAACCGTTATGAGGCCCAGACCATGACCGAGCACGAGCGCACGACTACGCGCGAGACGAGCACGACCGATCCCGGACAGACCCCGGTGCGATCGGCGGATGCCTACGGAGCGCCGCCCGCCGCGAGTTCCACCGTTCGCACCACGGAGCGGGCCTACGCGCCGGCCGGCCGTGTCCCGCCGACCGAGACCATCTAGCCCGACGGTCCCGCGTCCGATCGCGGCGCGGCGGCCCGCCCGAGCGCCTCAGCAAGCGCGGCGATCTCCACCGGGCCGGTCCCGCAGCAGCCGCCAAGCCATGTCGCACCGAGACGATCCCAGCTCGCCACGGCGACAGGGTCGAAGGCGCCGCCCTCGTCGGCGACCCAGCGGCGTGCCGTCGCGTCCCAGCGGTCGCCGCCGTTCGGATACGCCATGAGTGGTCGGTCCGTGGCCTCGTGCGCGGCGGCGAGCAGGGCCGGCATGTGCCGCGGCGCCGTGCAGTTGACGCCGACGGCGACGATCCGCGGGTGGCCGCCGAGCGCGACCGCCGCAGTGATCGGGTCGCCGGCCGCCGTCGAGTCGCCGTCCCGGCACGAGAAGCTGAGCCAGGCCGAGATGCCGACCTCGTCGAGCAGGCGCACCAGGGTCTCCGCCTCGCGGACGGTGGGGATCGTCTCGAACGCCAGCAGGTCCGCGCCCGCCTCGACGAGTGCCTCCATCCGAGGCCGGTGGAAGTCCGCCAGGACCGCCGCCCCCGGATCGTAGTCGCCGCGGTACTCCGAGCCGTCGGCGAGCATCGCGCCGTACGGGCCGACCGAGCCCGCGACCAGGAGTGTCCGGTCGGTGTCAGCCTCGTCAGCGCGATCCTCTACGCGCTCGGCACGGTAATGATCGCGCGCGCGCTGCGCGAGCTCCACGCTGAGCCGGATCAGCCCCAGCGCGGCCACGCGGTCCAGCCCAGACGCAGCGAATCCCTGCACAGAGGCCTGATAGCTCGCGGTCGTCGCAACCCGGGCACCCGCCCGGTAGTAGGCCAGATGGACGTCTTCGATCGCGGCGGGGTCCGTCAGGAGGAGACGCGCGGACCACAGCGCATCGGACAGATCGTGGCCGCGCGCCTCGAGTTCGGTCGCCAGCCCGCCGTCGAGCACGACCGGACCGTCCGACAGCCGCCCGAGGAAGTCCACCTGGACCGCGAGCGGATACCGGACGGCGAGCGGATACCGGACGGCGATCGGCTGCACCGTCAGTGGCTGCGGGCGTGATCGGCCGGACCGCGCTTGATGAAGCGGCCATGCCCCTTGCGGCCAGTGAACGCGCCATTTCGGACGATGACGCTGCCGCGGCTCAGGACGATGTCGCTGCCGCCCTGGACGGTTCGCCCCTCGTAGCACGAGTAGTCGACGTCCATGTGGTGGGTCGCGGCCGAGATCGTATGCGTCCGCGCCGGGTCGTAGATGACGAGGTCCGCGTCCGCGCCGACGCTGACCGAGCCCTTGCGCGGATACATCCCGAACAGCTTGGCCGGGGCGGTCGAGGTGATCTCCACCCAGCGCTCGCGAGTGATCTTGCCGGCGACCACCCCGCCGTCGTGGAGCAGGTCCAGCCGGTCCTCGACGCCCGGCAGGCCGTTGGGGATCTTGCGGAAGTCGCCCCGTCCCAGCTCCTTCTGGCCGTGGAAGTCGAATGGGCAATGGTCGGTCGCGACGACCTGCAGGTCGTCCTTGACGAGGCCGGTCCAGAGGTCATCCCAATGGTCCTTTGACCGGAGGGGAGGGGAGCACACGAACTTGGCGCCCTCGAACCCGTTGCCGAGGTCGTCCAGCGACAGGAACAGGTATTGCGGACACGTCTCGGCGAAGACCCGGCTGCCACGGTCACGGGCCTCGCGAACGGCGTCCAGTGCGTCGCGTGCCGACAGGTGGACGATGTACACGGGTGCGCCGGCGGCCTCCGCCAGGCGGATGACCCGGTTGGTCGCCTCACCCTCGAAGATGGCCCGGCGGGCAAGCCCGTGCCCGATGGGGTCTGTCGTTCCGGC
>JBCLDE010000125.1:0-3836 GCA_038915165.1 Candidatus Limnocylindrales bacterium | reverse complement strand
CAAAGCGCGGACTATCAACAACTGATGGCGAACCTCGCTTCTTTGCCGGGTATCCAGACACGCGTACATATCGAACGTGGCGCCGAGCGGACGCTGACCGAGATTTACCTCATCGGAAGCACCAAGGCGCTGGACATCGAAGACATGCAGAACCTGCCCTGTGTCGCGCGCGTGGTGCGCGTGTCGGAGGAGTACCGCATACTCGGACGGCACAAGGACGACCCGCGCCCGACGCATTTTGAATACAACGGTGTGCGCTTCGGGCAGGATACGCTCAACGTATTTGCCGGGCTGTGCGCGGTGGACAATCGCGAGCATGTCGAGTTGATGCTGAAGGCGCTGCGCGACAACGGCCAGGTATGCACGCGCATGGGCGCATACAAGCCGCGCACCAGCCCTTACGCCTTTCAGGGACATGGCAAAAGTTGCCTGCCGTATGTGTTTGAGCTGGCGGGCAAGTACGGCATCAAAGTGATTGCGATGGAGATCACGCATGAGTCGCATCTCGACGAAATTCGCGCGGCTTTGCAGCAGACCGGCAACCCTACCGGCGTGATGGTGCAGATTGGCACACGCAATGCGCAGAATTTCGAGTTGCTGAAAATCGTCGGTCGGCAGCAGGAATTTCCGGTGCTGCTCAAGCGCGGCTTCGGCATCACGCTGGATGAATCGCTCAACGCCGCCGAATATCTGGCCAGTGAAGGCAACCGCAATGTGGTGTTCGGCCTGCGCGGCATGAAGACCAACATGGGCGACCCGCACCGAAACTTCGTGGATTTTGCGCATGTGCCGGTGGTCAAGCGCCTGACCAGAATGCCGGTGTGCATAGACCCCTCGCATTCAGTCGGCACGCGCAGTGCCGCGCCGGATGGCATACTCGACATGGTGCATGCCACTGCGCAGGGCATCATCGCCGGAGCCAACATGGTGCTGGTGGACTTCCATCCGGCACCGGTCAAGGCTCTGGTGGACGGCCCGCAGGCGCTGCTGTTAAGTGAGTTGCCGTATTTTCTGGAAGACGTGCAGATCGCGCGCGAGGCGTATCTCAAGCGTGTAGATTTGCAGAAAAAATACCAGTAGATACTTTGTTTGTCGCCAATAATTTCTGGATCGCGGGCGTCCCGCCCGCATGCGGGCGGGACGCCCGCGACCCAGCCAAACTTGGTGGGCAGGGGCTGCCCACCCTACGAAAGCTGCTTGCCACATTGTTGCTGTTTGTGGCCTCGACATTGCAGGCCGCAGCATTCCCCGTCACCGACGATAGCAACACGCAGATTACCTTCGATGTCTCGCCGCAGCGCATCATCTCGCTCGCCCCCAACCTCACCGAACTAGCCTACGCCGCAGGGTTGGGCTCACGCCTAGTCGCAGTCACTGCTTATAGCGATTATCCTGAACAGGCGAAAAAACTACCGCAAGTAGGCGATGCTTTCCGTCTTGACTGGGAGCGCCTTGTTGCGCTCAAGCCGGATCTGGTGCTGGCGTGGGGCAGCGGCTTGTCCGCGCGCGACCGCGCCGCTTTTGAAAAGTTGAAATTGAAACTGCTGGTGCTGGAGCCGCGCCGTCTGGACGACATCCCCAAGGTATTGCGTCTGCTCGGGCGTATCGCCGGCACGCAGGCGGTGGCGGAAGCGGCTGCGCGCGCCTTCGAGCAACAGCGTGCAGCCTTGCGCAAGCAATATGCCGGACGTCCCACTGTGCGCGCTTATTTTCAGATTGCTGCAGCGCCATTGCTCACGGTGAACGGCGCACACATCATCAGCGACGTGTTAAATCTGTGTGGCGCACAGAATGTGTTTGCCGACGCGCCCTTGCTGGTTCCTGCCATCTCGGACGAGGCACTGGTGAAGGAAAACCCGCAGGTGATGCTGGGTATTGCCGCCACGCGCGAACAGGAAGAAGAAACAAAAAGTTTATGGCGCAGATTGCCGTTGACTGCCGTCCGGCAAGGTCATACAGGATTCGTCCATCCCGACCTTATCAGCCGTGCCACGTCGCGCATCCTGCAAGGCGCGGCGCGGATATGCGAGCAGGCGGATTCGGCGCGGCATTGATGGACGTATTGCGTAGATCGGTGCAAAACTGAATAAAGGGCGCCCTAAATTGAACCCGTAGGATGGGTGGAGCGCCCGGCATTTTGGGCGCGCAACCCATCACCTGACGCTGAATGATGGGTTGCGGTCGGCAAACTGCGCCGACCTCCACCCATCCTACATATGCTTAAAAGCGGAAGCCCATTTTCACGCTGTAAGATTTTGCTTCACCGGTTTTATCAGCTTCCAGTGCCATGTTGAACAAGCCAAAATTCAGGTTGGTACCGGCGAACACCTTGCTCTGGGTAAAACTTTCCTTGGTTAACGCGGCTCCCACATTTGGCGCGCTGACAACCCAGACCTGTCCCACACCCGCATAGGGGGTGAACATGGCAAAGCCTTTGGAAATGGAGATGTCCAGGCTTTTGGTGTCCAGCGCCAGCTGAGCCACGCCGCTTAACTTGGTAATCGCACCACGCACGGCCACAGCCGGCATGCTGATGCCGCCTTTCAGTATGGCCCAACGCAATTCACCGCCAGTCAGCTTGATGTTGGTGTCGGGTACTTTGGCAATGAACGCGGCGATATCCAGGTTAAAAGGTAGGCCTTTGGCGACGTGCAGTTTGGCAATGGGTAGGGTGCTGATAGCGCTGCTGCCACCTGTGGCTTTGGACCACGCTGCCGAGCTTCTGCTCATGTCGGTGCCGGTGACCACCAGTCCCACGTCAAAGCCGGTGATGCCGAGCGGTTCGGCCGGAGTGACCGGCTTGTAGCTCAAGGCCGAGCCGAGATCTTCCGATAATATTTTGAATGCGGGCTGCGCCAGGCTTCCCAGCGTAGTGATGTTTGCGGCCAGCGCGGGTTGGGCAAAGCAGGCCAGGGCACAGAACAGCGGCAGTAGTTTTTTCATGATGGATGCTCACTTTCTTACAGTTGGTTATGAAAATCGGCCTTGCCGGTCAGGCAATTGACGCAAGTAAAACCCATCCGGACAGGGTTGTCAAAAAATTTACTCCTCACTGCCGGAAGAATTTGGGGCAGTGCCCCTCATTTTCTTTGCCATAAAGTTTCTTCCTGCCGCGCCGCGCGATTGAGCACGCGGCTCAGCACGAATAGCAAATCCGACAGGCGGTTGAGGTAGTGCAGTCCATGTTGCGGCACGGTCTCTTTGTGAGTCAGCGCCACCAAGTCGCGTTCCGCACGGCGCGCCACGGTGCGAGCGACGTGGCACTGCGCCGCAGCGCGTGTTCCACCCGGTAGGATGAATTCTTTGAGTGGCGGCAGGTCGGCATTGTAGTGCGCGATGGCGGCATCCAGGCGGGCGAGTTTGTCCTCGGTGAACGGCGCAACGGGATAGGCCAGCGCGCCGCCTAGGTCGAACAAGTCGTTCTGGATTTTCAGCAGCGCATCGCGCACATCTAGCGGCAGGTTTTCGGTCAGCAGCAGGCCGAGATGGCTGTTGAGTTCATCCACGCTGCCGAGGGCATGGATGCGCGCGCTGTCCTTGGGGACACGCGTACCGTCCGCGAGTCCGGTGCTGCCGTCGTCGCCGGTGCGGGTGACAATCTTGCTTAGCCTGTTCGCCATTATTGTTTCTCCAGACAGTCCAAATAAATCGCCGCATCCGGCGGCGTACCATTGCGTTGCGCCTGCCAGATCATCTCGCCCAGGCATTCCATCATCGCATGTTGCGCATCGTGTTCTGATTCAAAATGCTGCGTGAGACGTGCAAAGTGCTCGCGTATGCCATGCGGATGGCCGATGGAAAGCTGCTCCTCAATCGTGACATGCATCATCAGATGC
>JBCLDE010000124.1:0-3911 GCA_038915165.1 Candidatus Limnocylindrales bacterium | reverse complement strand
CGGCGGGGCCGGCGGGCCCGGCGGGCCCGGCGGCAGTGGTGGCCCGGCGGGCCCGGCGGCAGTGGTGGCCCGACGGCTCTCAGCCGTCGGCGGTGAGAGCCGGTCGGAGCGCATCGTCAGGCCGGTGTCGCGCGACGAGATGGCTGACCGAGATCAGGCCGCCGGGCACCAGGCTGCGCGCGATCGCTCCCAACCGGTCCGCTGTGTGCGGCGCCAGACGATAGAAGATCCATTGGCCGCGTCGCTCGGAGGTCACGATGCCGGCTTCGTGCAGGACTCGCAGGTGGTGCGAGACGGTGGGCTGACCGACATCGCATGGCGCCATCATCCGCGCCACCAAGCTGGTCGGCTGGTCGGCGGCATCGATCCGCCCGATCACCCTGCCGGGCCCGGCGCCGGACTGCCTGTCCCGGGCGCCGGACTGCCGGTCCTCGCCGACGCCTCGTGCTGCGGCGGGACCGGCTGCTGTTGAGGACCGTGCGGCCCGGGCGCTAGCGGCCGGAGACCTCCCGGCCACGGCGGGCCACGGCATCGATCGTCACGGCGGTCAACAGGACCGCACCGGTGATCATGAACTTCACGGACGACTCGAACGAAAGCAGGTCCATCCCGTTCGAGATCGACTGGATGACGAGGATGCCGAGCAACGCCGCCCAGACCATGCCGCGGCCGCCGAACAGGCTCATGCCACCGATGACGGCCACCGCGATGGCGTTGAGCAGGACATCGCCGGAGCCCGCCAACTGGTTGACCGCGAGCAGCCGCGACGCCGCCAGGACACCGCCCCAGGCCGCGAAGAGCGAGGCCAGGGTGAACACGACCACGCGGACACGATCGACCTTGATGCCGGCCCGCCGTGTCGCCTCCGCGTTGCCGCCCACGGCGAAGACCATCCACCCGAAGCGAGTCCGTCGGGCGACCCAGTCCATCAGGACGATGAGCGCGACGAGGCTGACCAGCGAGAGCGGGACCCCGCGGTCCAGGGACAGGACGAGGATCGCGATCGCGACGAGGATCGCCGTGACAGAGGCCCGGATCGTCAGCACGACGGTGGGCTCGGCCGCTCGGTGGTGCCGGCACCAGACGACCGGTACCGGCCGCGCGCCAGCCGCCAAAGCCCAGTTCGGCCGCGCCGGCGCCCAAAGCCCAGTTCGGACGGGCGCCATACGGCCGATGCTGGGCGAGACCCCACTGGCCTGCTGGCCGTGGTCGGACGCGACCGAGTACGGAGCGCGCGTGGCCCGGTCCGCACGGGCCCGCGATGCTCCCCGGGTTATGAATGGTAGTCCTACCGCCTGGACAACATGGGTCACAAGGTGGCCCCACGAGGCTCGCCCGTGCTCACGACGTCGATGATCGAGCGTGAGTGAACCCCATCACATGCCGATGTCGGCCATGGAGCCCCAGCGGTAGGAATGGTGTTCATATCGGACGGCGGAATGCGAGGGGGGACGCCGGGGAGCCCGCGGCGCGGGCGGACGGGCACCCGCTGCGCGGGCCGCCAGCGTGGTCGCCGCCGCCGCGGGCCGCCGGCTCGGCCGCCGCCCCGGCCCGCCGCCGCGGGCCGCCAGCGTGGTCGCCGCCGCGATCGAGCGTCTACGGCTCGTCGAGCTCGTCGGGCTCGTCTTCGAACGCCTCGTCAGGCGTCGACTCGGGCGGCAGGGCGCGGTCGAGGTCCTGGATCTCGTCGTCCTCGTCGTCGTCCTCGAGATCGTCTTCCAGTTCCATTTCCTCGCGCAGGAGAGTGCCCTTCGTGTACGGGCGCAGGTCAGTCGACTTGGCGGCGGTCGGGAAGCTGACCTTGCCGTAATTGGCCGGGTCCTGGAAGATCTCTCGGAGGATGATCCGCACATCCTTGTCGCCAAGCGAGGTGACACCGGCGGCGTACTTGTTGCCGTCCGCGATGAGCTTGAGCAAGCGTGCGGCGACGCGCGGCTCAACGACCCCGATGCGCACGCCGTTGCTGTGCGCGACGAGGCGATTGCCCTCGGGCGTCAGCTCGACCGCGTCGCCCGGATTGACCTGGGCCAACTGGCGGGGATCGGGCAGGTCGGTCAGGAAGGCGAAGCCAGTCTTGCCGGTCTCCTCGACGAAGATGCTGACTGGGGCCTTGCTACCCGCCTGCGCTGGCACCGTCTTCTCGCCGGCCGCCACGATGAGCATCTTGAGGCGGTCGATATTGCGCTCGGCGATCCGGTTGGTCGGATCGATCGCCAATGCGATCTGGTAGTGCTCACGGGCAGAACCGAGCTCACCGAGCTCCCAGAGCGACTTCGCGAGGCGGTTTTCCGCCTCGGCGTCCGGGCCCAGCTCGAGCAGCCGCTGGTTGATCGCCGCGGCCTCCGTCCACTGGGCCGCCGTCGCCTGGGCGATCGCCTGGTCCGCCAGCTGGCGCTTCTGGCGGTTCAGGTTGACAGGGCTCTGGGCGGTGGTCTCGATGTCGGGGAAGGTCACGAGGCGGTCGTCCTTTCGGGGCGCGGCGGGGTGCATGGGATGCGGTCGGATCGGCGGGACACGCGGCCATCTCCGGGCCAGGGCGCGGATACGCTTTCTAGCACCCTCTGGCCGACCCGTCAAACGCGAACCCATTGCCTGTCGACCCAATACCGGCGGTGTAGGGCCGGCGGGTATGGTCCCGGCGGCAGCCCGGTCGCCTCCCACCGGCAGCCCGGTCGCCTCCCACCAAGACCAAGGGCCGATGTTCCGCCTGGGAACGGAATCGCGATGAACGCCTCGTGGACCGATCCCCAGACTGCAGTTCATGACAGTCTGGGCGATGCACCACGAGGGACTCATGCGAAAAGTGTTCCCGGGGGGAACGGCCGGGCATGCCACACATGCGTTCCTCGCGGGCACGGTCGGATGGACGCCCCGGGCTGGGTGGCCGGGGGCCGGGGAACGGGGGCCGGGGGCCGGGGGCCGGGCATTCGTTGCCGCGGGCCCCGCCGGTCGGCCGGCCGGGGATTCGGCCGATGACGAGGCTCCGCTCCCGGCTCAGTCGACCGGCGCGGGCGCCGTCGAGATGGGTTCGGGTTCGCCCGGCGGGGGGACCGAGAACTCGCGCCGAGCGGACGCGAGGTAGACCTGGACCTCCCAGTCCTGACGGGCCGCGCCCCAGTCCAGCTCCGCGCCAAGGATGGCCGCCACACGCGGGGCGATGGCCTCGCCCCGATCGGGCAGTTCCTGGGCCAGGCGTGTCCGGCGAGCCAGGACATCGTCGAGCGATAGCGCATGCTCGTGGCGGGCGGCCCAGGCGACCTCCGCCTCAAGGAAGGGGCGCCCGGGGACGAACGGCCGGAGCAGATCCAGCTCAGCGCCAAGCGCGACGACCGCCGGCGCTTCCGTCCCGTGCCGGTCCACCAAGTGCCGCGCCGCCTCCGGTCCGACCTCGGCGATGGCCGGGATGGTCGCAAGTTCCGCGACGATCCGGTCGAGCGCGTCGGGCTCCCCCGCGCCGATGAGGCGGCGCTCCTCCGTGTCGCTGGGCCGGGCCTTGGCGCCGTCGCGACCGAGGACAGCGTCGACCACATCGCGGGCCATGACCCGGTAGGTCGTGTACTTGCCGCCGCCGATGCGGACGACCCCGGTCGAGCCGACGGTCACCCGGTGCTCGCGCGACGCCTTGACGGTCGAGCCGTCGGACGGGGCCAGGAGCGGCCGAAGCCCGGCGTACGTGCCGACGACGTCGGCACGCGTGAGGTTCACGTCCATCGTGGCGTTGA
Source organism: Candidatus Limnocylindrales bacterium (assembly GCA_038915165.1). Classification (GTDB taxonomy): domain Bacteria; phylum Chloroflexota; class Limnocylindria; order Limnocylindrales; family CSP1-4; genus SPCO01. The sequence continues at coordinate 189 of JBCLDE010000124.1, read as the reverse complement.
CCGTGTCGATGAGCTTGTCCACCTCCCAGCCCGCGGCGGACGGACGGGCCGCCGGTCCCTCGAACGGGGCGTCGGTCGTGCCGATCAGCCAGTGATCCGGCCACGGGACAAGGAAGACGATCTTGCCCGGCACCCGGATCGTGAGCCCGGTCCTGTTCGGGATGCGCGACCGCGGGACGACCAGGTGCG
>JBCLDE010000123.1:0-4189 GCA_038915165.1 Candidatus Limnocylindrales bacterium | reverse complement strand
GGCGGTCCGCGAGGATGTTCGGGGCGATGCCCCGGACGGCCGCGGTGAGTTCGTTGAAGCGCCGCGGTCCATCGAGCAGCGACTCGACCAGGAGGAGGCTCCAACGGTCACCGACACGCTCCAGGGCCGCTTCCAGAGGCGAGAGAACTCGGCTGGCGCCGTACGGCGCGGAGGCTTCCGGCATGAGCTGGATGGTAGGGCCGAGGAAAGGGGTTGTCACGACAGGGCCGTCAGTAGTAGATTGCAAGTCGCAAGTCTAACCCCTCGAAAATAGCCACCGGAGCGTATCCACCATGACCATCATCGAAGAACTCCAGTCGGCCGTGTCGGCCATCGCCCAGCAGGCCGGTCCGTCCATCGTCGGGATCGGCCGCGGCACGCGTGGCTCCGGCGTCGTCATCGCGGCGGGCAAGATCCTGACCAACGCCCACAACCTTCGTGGCGACGAGGTCACCGTCACGTTCGCCGACGGCCGCCGACTGATCGGCACGGTGGCCGGGGTGGACGACGACGGGGACCTCGCGGTCATAGACGTCGATACCGCGAAGGCCCCAGCCCTGGAGTGGGGCGCCGGGGATGCCCTGACCATCGGAACGGCGGTCTTCGGTGCGGCGGCCAGCCATGGCGGCGGCACCCGAATCACGTTCGGGCTGGTGTCGGCCGTCGCGCGGGAGTTCCGCGGGCCAGGTGGCCGACGGATCGGCGGCAGCGTGGAGCACACCGCTCCCCTCGCCCCGGGCTCGTCCGGGGGCGCACTCCTGGATGCCGCGGGCAAGCTCGTCGGCCTCAATACGAACCGGATCGGTGAGGGCTTCTATCTCGCGCTGCCGGCCGATGCCGGCCTGCGGGCGCGGGTCGACGGCCTGGCCCGGGGCGAGTCTCCGAAGCGAGCCCGGCTCGGCGTCGCCGTCGCCCCGTCGCATGTCGCCCGGCGGCTACGGCGCTCGGTCGGCCTGCCGGAGCGTGACGGCATCCTGGTCCGCAGCGTCGAGGACGGCAGCCTGGCGGCCCAGGCGGGCATCGAAGCGGGCGACCTCATCGTCGATGCCGGTGGCAGGCCGATCACGGATGCCGATCAGCTGCACGAGGCTCTGTCCAGCCTAGACCTGCCGTTCGAGCTGAAGCTCGTGCGTGGGACCGTGGAGCGGACCGTTCGCATCGGCACCGCCACGGAGGCGCCCGGCGAGGTCTGACCTCGATGGTGGCCGGTGGGCCACGGCCGGCCGCTAGCCGTTCGCGGGATCGTCGAGGACGGCCTGGGTCTGGCGAGCGCGCCAGGCCGCCAATCGGTCGGCCAGTCCCGGGTCGGCGAGCGCGAGGATGGATGCCGCGAGCAGCCCGGCGTTCAGCCCGTTCCCGATGCCGACCGTCGCGACCGGGACGCCGCGCGGCATCTGGACGATCGACAGCAGCGAATCGAGCCCGCCCAGGTGCTCGGTGGGGATCGGCACACCGATGACCGGCAGGACCGTCTTGGCCGCGAGCATGCCGGGCAGGTGGGCCGCGCCGCCCGCACCCGCGATGACGACCTGGAGCCCGCGGCCAGCGGCATCCTCGGCATAGCGGAAGAGCCGATCCGGCGTCCGGTGGGCAGACACGACGCGCAGCTCCGAGGGCACGCCCAGCTCGTCGAGGATGCCGACGGCCGCCTCGAGCGTCGGGAAGTCCGACCGGCTGCCGCCGACGATCCCCACGATCGGTCGGCGGGTCGCGTCGGTCATCGGTCGGCGGGTCGCGTCGGTCATCGGTCGTCCTCCATCCCCGGTCCGTCCGCCCAGCTGAGCTTGGCCAATGCCGCACGGGCCCGCTCGAGCGCCTCCTCGACGTTCCCACCGAGGACACTCAGGTGCCCCATCTTGCGGCGTTCGAAGACCCGCCGCTTGTCGTACAGATGGAGGTGGACCGCCGGGTCGGCAAGCGCGCCCGGGACCCCAACGAGGCACGCTTCGCGGCGCGGGCCGCGGCCGAGCAGGTTGACCGTCGCCGTCGGGGCCAGTGCCGCGGAGGAACCGAGGCCCAGGCCGCAGATCGCCCGGATGTGCTGCTCGAACTGGGAGGTCGCCGCGCCCTCGATCGTCCAGTGGCCGGAGTTGTGGACACGCGGCGCCAGCTCGTTGACGACCAGCGAACCGTCGCGCAACAGGAAGAGCTCGACGGTCAGCGTGCCGCACAGGTCCATCGCCTCGGCCAGCCGGGTGCCGATGTCGGCTGCCGCCTTGGCCACCGCCGGGTCCAGCGGTGCCGGCGCGACCGACTCGATGAGGATCCCCGCGTCATGGACGTTCCGGGCGATCGGGTAGGTCGCCAGGTCGCCGTCCAGCGACCGTGCCACGACGACCGACAGTTCCGCCACGAACTCGAGTTCGCGTTCGGCCAGGAGCGGATCGCCTTCCCTGCGACCGAGCCGGTCCCAGGCGTCCGCCAGCTCACCGGGCGCCACGATCCGGAGCTGGCCTCGGCCATCGTAACCACCGATCGGCAGTTTCAGCCGGAGGGGCAGACCCAGGTCGGCGGCCGCAGCAAGGGCCTCCTCAACAGAGCGAACCTCGCACCAGGGCGCGACGCGGACCCCGGCGGACTCGACGAATCGCCGCTCGGCAAGTCGATCCTGGGTCACCACCAGGGGTCCGTGGCCGGGTCTGACCGGCAGGCGTGCTTCGAGCGCCTCCACGACCTCCGCGGCGACGTGTTCCAGCTCATACGTCACGACATCGCTGACATCGGCCAGACGAAGCGCCGCCCCGACATCGTCGTACGAACCGATCACGACGACGTCGGCGACCGATGCCGCCGGGCAATCGGGATCCGGGTCCAGGATCGCGATCCGGTAGCCCATGGCGCGGGCGGCCAGCGCGAGCATCCGGCCGAGCTGACCGCCACCCAGGATGCCGATGACGGCAGGCGGCGAGAATCGCGGGCGGACCGGGAATGACACGCGGTCGAGTGTAGACGGCCCGTCGTCCCGCTAGCATCTGGGCATGACCGAACGAACCGCGCTCATCCTCGATGTGGATACCGGGATCGACGACAGCCTGGCCCTGCTGTACGCGGCCGGCTCGCCAGATGTGGAGCTCGTCGCGGTGACCTGCGTGTCGGGCAATGTCGACGGCCGGCAGGTCGCGATCAACACCCGGGCCGTCCTGGAACTGGCCGGCCGGAGCGACGTGGAGGTGGCCCTGGGTCGCGAGACCCCGCTGGTCCGGGCGCTCGAGACGACCCCCGAGACACACGGCCCGCAAGGGCTTGGCCATGCCGAGTTGCCGCCCCCGTCGCGCCCGCTGTCGGACCGTCACGCGGTGGACCTCATCCTCGACGAGGTCCGGCGGCGACCGGGCGAGATCACGCTGGTCACGCTCGGCCCATTGACCAACCTCGCGATCGCGGTCCTGCGCGAGCCGGCACTCCCCCGCCTGCTCAAGGGCTACGCGCTCATGGGCGGGGCGTTCGGCGTATCGGGCAATACGACGCCGACGACCGAATGGAACATCCATTGCGACCCTGAAGCGGCGAAGATCGTCTTCCGTGCCTGGGCCGACGCCGGAGCCGCGGACCCGACGATCCCCCGGCCGCTCGTCCTGGGCCTCGATGTCACCGAGCAGGCCCGGATCCTGCCCGACGACGTCGTCCGGATCGCCCGCCGAGCCGGCAGCACCCCCGACGATTCGATCGCACTGGCCCGCGGCGAGGCCCCGATGCAGGCGACCCGTTCCGTGGCCAGCAACCCGATCGTCCGGTACGTCGCCGACGCACTGCGCTTCTACATGGAGTTCCACGCCCACTACGACGGCTTCTACGGGGCCTTCATCCACGACCCGTTGGCGCTCGCCGCTGTGCTGGACCGGAGTCTCGTCACGACCGAGGCGCTCTACGTGGACGTGGAGACCCGCGGTGAGATCACGACAGGGATGACCGTCGCCGACCGGCGCCGCCTGACCGGCAAGCCACCCAACCTGGATGTGGCGACCAGCGCCGACGTGGCCCCGTTCCTCGATCTGCTGGTCGAGCGTGTCGGAGGACTGGCGGCGGGCCACCCGAACGTATCACGCTAGCGGCGGAGTGGAGGTTCGGCATACGCCGGACGGCTTACGAGGGACGAGGAGGAGAGAATGGATCTGAGTTGGCTGACGATCTGTGCCGAAGGGCAGACCGAGGGCTGTATCCCGTCGATCCAGATCGCCTACCTGGTCGC
>JBCLDE010000122.1:0-4302 GCA_038915165.1 Candidatus Limnocylindrales bacterium | reverse complement strand
CTCATAGTGAGCCCAGTGCGCCCGCCAGCGTACAACAAACGGGTGGAACGGCACCTTCGTCGAGGCGACATCACCTCGGTCGCGTCGGCTCAATCGCCACGTCGTGCTCCATGGCCGCTCGGTTGGCTACGGCACGGAGGCGAACTCGTTGAAGGTCTTCGCCCACCTTGACCAGCTCCATGCGCAGTGCCTCACGAAACATCGCCTGGAAGCCGGCGCTCAGCGACCCTACGATGCGCGGCCGATCGTCGTCATGAATGAGGCGATGCGGCACGTCCCAAAGGAGATCAGAGACAGCGTTCCGCAGCGTGATGCAGGACTGGCCCGCGCACAACTGACGCCGACACGATGCGCGGATCGTGGGTGGCCGCTCTCGAGCTTCGCTGGCCGCTGACCCGACAGAAGCGATCCCAGGCGCCTTGCCGGTTCTCGGCGTCGAACGTGTCGCGCTCGTCGCTCATCTCCAGCAGGACCTTCCCGCTCGAACTCGTCGAGCGGGACGAACAGGCGGATGCGGACCACATCACTCATCTCCGTGTTCATCTCTCTCCTTCTCGCTTTCCCGCCGGCTGACTCGGCCGGGCGCGCGACGAAGGTCGGGCAGGACGATGCGGAATGGATCCCCACGAATGGAGCCGGTGCCGTGAGGGTCTGGACACCAAGCACGACTCGGCCGCATCCTGTCGCGCATGCCCGACCCCCACGTCCAGGCCCTCTACTACCGGTTCAAGAGTCTGAGCGAGCTCGACACGTTCGACAAGGCGGTGCCGCTCAGCGGGTCACTCGGCGACTTTGACTTCACCCTGGAGTCCGGCGTGCTCGTCGCTCACCCGCGATCGCACTACCCGGGCAGCGAGTCCGCGAGGGACGCGCTGGAGCCGTACCTCAGCAGCTGGGAGCGGCACGCTCTTCTCTCCGAAGCGAACCATCGGATCCAGTTCGAGTACGACCACGCTAACGTCGTGGACCGGGACCCAGATCCAGGCAACGTGGTCGTGTACCCGGACACCATCCGCGTGCGAGCCATCGCGTTCGCCGCAACCATCAAGCGAGACAACGGCGTCTACCCCATGCCTGATCCTGGCTTCGTGACCACGCCGTTGACGGACCGTCTCGCGGAACGGCTGCGCCGCGTGCGCGACGGAGAGGCAGAGGCCCCTGCAGCCGCGTACTACGTGCTCACGGCCCTAGATGCCGACTACGGCGGTGGCAGGAAGAACGCGCGGAAGAAGGCGGCCACCGCCATGGCCGTCGACTTTGAGATACTCGGCATGCTCGGGAAGCTGACAGACCGGCGTGACCCCGATGTGGGCCGCAAGGCTGGCACCGCTCCCATGCCCCTCACCGCGGCAGAACTCTGGTGGCTGCGGGCCGCGATGCAGGCCCTGATCAGGCGCACCGGGGAACTGGCGGCCGGAACGCCTGTCCGGATGCTCTGGATGAGCGACCTGCCCGCGCTCTAGGGGATTGGGGCGCGACTACGCGTCTGGCCCGAACATCGCTTTGAGGTCGCTCGGCGCCGCGCCCGATCGGGCAGGGAGAGCGGCACGATGTCCGCATAGTTTCGTCCCGCAGTCCTTGAGGGCATCCCGGAAGAAGAGCTCCCACCAAGCTGTTCAGACCATGCCTTGAACCGATCGCGGTCACTATCCCAAACGAGGTCTCTTCGGTCAGCGCTCGATTCATTTCGGGAGCCACCGTCACCGCTAACCGAGCTGTCGGGAGAGCCGGGATCCGCTGCCCACGCGCGGCGCGCGGGCACGTGTCAGCAGCACCGAGCGTTGGAGCCCGACTTGTCGCGGAGCCCTCGGGAGTCAGTCACACCTGCGAGCCTAACGACGAGATCGAGATTGGTGATGCGTCCGCTCTGCCAGAATACGGGCATCGGAATTGCTGCCGCGAGGGAGGCGTAGGGATTTTGAGCTACCTCGAGCGAGCTGTAGCGGACGGGCATTGTCAAATCGTGGGCGACGGCCCGAAACGGCGGATTGTCTACTCCGCGGCCAATTACTCCGATCGCCTTGACGATCCCGAGGAGTTGGTGCGGGCCGAGTACTGGGCCGAGCTGATCTATCGCTATGACTATGAACCTCAGCGAATTGGCGTTGAGATCACCGTTCCCGACCGGACACCAAAGGACGCTGCGGACATCGTCATCTTTGAAGACGACAGGCGAACGAGGCCATTCGCTGTCGTCGAGTGCAAGCGGGAAGAAATATCCGACGCGGAGTTCGCCCAGGCCGTGGAGCAGGCTGCCGGAAACGGGACGTGGGCCAAGTTCCGAGTTCCCTACGTTGGCGTTGTTGCCGGGCCAACGCGGCGGTTCCTCGACTTCGGCGACACCTACGGTCCGCTCGAACGCGAGAACAACATCATTGCGGATCTCCCTAGAGCCTACGGCAAACCGCTCGAATTCAAGTACACGAAAGCCGGACCGCTCGACATCCGACCAGTCAACAAGGAGGAGCTCATCGGGGCGCTGGGCAAGTGTCACCAAACCCTCTGGGGGGGCGGGAGGCTCTCCCCTCCGGCCGCGTTCAGCGAGCTCTGCAAGCTGATCTTCGTCAAGATCCAGGACGAGCGGGTGCCACGCCGACGGGGTCAACCGTACGAGTTCCAGATCCGGACCCATGAGTCCAGCCGCCAGCTGGGCGAGCGCGTGCGGGCGCTATACAAGCAGCAACAGGAGCAGGACCGGGACGTCTTCAGCGAGTCGCTGAAGGTTTCAGACGCCGAATTGCGCACGATCGTCTCGCACCTCGAGGCGATCGACCTTGGCCGCACCGACATCGATGTCAAGGGTCTTGCCTTTGAGCAGTTCATGGACGGCTTCTTTAAGGGCGACTTCGGGCAGTACTTCACCCCGCGCGAGGTGATTGACTTTGCCGTCCAGATGCTCGAGCCGAAGCGAACAGACAAGGTCATCGATCCTGCCTGTGGCTCAGCGGGCTTCCTGCTTCATGCACTTGAGTGGGTCAGGCGAGACGCGTCCACGTACTACGCTGAGGGGACGGAGGAACACTTCCGCCATTGGGGCGAATTTGCGAATACCCGGCTTTACGGGATCGAGATCAACGGCGAAATCGCGCGTGTCGCCAAGATGAACATGATCCTGCACGGGGATGGCCATACGAACATTGTCGGGGCTGACGCACTCGAGCCTGAGGAGAAGATTCGGGCCCTCAACCCGGGCCTGAAGTTCGGCGAGTTCGATCTGGTCCTAACGAATCCGCCGTTTGGAGCGCAAGTTCTTCTGTCCGAGCACCCGTATCTCGGTGCCTTCTTCCTAGGCACACAGGAGCGAGGCAATCGTCGGGTGCCGAGAACATCCCAGAAGACGGAGATTCTGTTTCTGGAGCGGATCTCCGAGTTGCTGAAGCCTGGCGTTGGAAGAGCCGCCGTCGTCGTGCCCGATGGGATCTTGACAAACAGGTCTCTCCAATACGTCCGGGACTACATCCTCGAGAAGTTCGCTTTGAGCGCCGTTGTCAGCCTGCCTGGTACCGCGTTCTCCTACTACGGAGCGGGTGTTAAATCGAGCGTCCTCTTCCTTCGCCGTTTGGCCCCCTCGGAGGTAGTCGACGACGATCAACTGGTATTTATGGCCGCACCCGATGGCATTGGCTACGACGCCACTGGACGCACAGCTGACAACCACCTTCCACGCGTCGTTGAGGACTTTCACGCGTTCCAGGTACGGCCAGAGGATTTCGCGCAGTGACGGCGGGTCGGGTTGGATTCGCTGTCCCGATCCGATCGTTGCGGGCGCGCATGGATCCCAAGTACATCTCGGGAGCTGCGGCGACCACCTCATTGCTGGCAGGCCTGGGTATGACACTCTGATCTGGCCCCACCTGGGGCCGGAATGATGGCTTGAACTGGCCCCACCCCCGAGTCATCCAGTCCCCTACGCTCGACTGGTCTGCGAAGGCCACTCAGAGCGAGGGAGAAGGAGTTGTCAAGGGTGGAGCTGTTCGAGCGTATCCGTATCGACAAGCGCGAGGAGGACGTGTCCGTGCGCGCCCTCGCCCGCCGTCACCAGGTCCATCGGCGGACGGTCCGCCAGGCGCTCGCCGCGGCGCTGCCCCCGCCACGCCGGGTGGCACCCCGACCGGCTCCGGTGCTGGGGCCGCACCGGGCGACGATCAGCGCCTGGCTGGTCGAGGACCTGGCCGCGCCGCGCAAGCAGCGCCACACCGCGCGGCGGGTCTGGGAGCGGCTCGTCGACGAGTGCCGGGCGAGCGTGGCCGAGTCGACCGTCCGGGCGTACGTCGGCGAGCTCCGGGCCGAGCTCGAGTCGGG
>JBCLDE010000121.1:0-4309 GCA_038915165.1 Candidatus Limnocylindrales bacterium | reverse complement strand
CACCCGACCGGCGTGGCACCCGGCCGGCGCGGCACCCGGCCGGCACCCGGCCAGGGTCCGTTCCACCCAGGAACGGATCTGCGATGAACGCCTCGTGGACCGTCGCCCGGACGACGATCGACTACAGTCTGGGCAGTGGTCCACGAGGGACTTGTGGCGAAACCGTTCCAGGGCGGAACGCGGCGCGACTGAGCCGGCCGGCACCCGGCCGGCACCCGGGCGGCACCCGGCATGGGGTCAGTCAGGACGCGAACCGGTTCTCGTCGCTCGGCTCGACATCCGGCCGGCGGAGCCGGAGCCAGTCACGCAGCGCCCAGTGCGTCGTCTTGAAGGCGATGTCCAGCCACGGGATGGCGTCCGGGGCGTAGGCGTTGATCTCGGTCGCCTCCGGCGTGGGCGCCGCGGTCCCGCCGACGATGCGGGCCTCGAACACGATCGTCACCACGGCCGCCTCGAGCCGCGTGTACAGGCCGACGATGTCGCCGGGTGCCACGAGCAGGCCCGTCTCCTCCCAGGTCTCGCGGATGGCCGCCTCGTGGACGGTCTCGTCGACCTCAAGGAAGCCGCCGGGCTGCGCCCAGAACCCGACTCCGGGCTCGATCCCTCGGCGGATGAGGACGATCTCGCCGGTCTCGGTGATCGGCAGCGTCGTGACGACGAGCCGGGGATTGACGTACGCGATATGGCCACAGGCCTCGCATGCGAGGCGCTCCCGATCTTCGCCCCGGATCGCTCCGAACATGAGCTGGCCGCCGCAACGCGAGCAGAAGTTGAGGCTGCTCGCGAGCCAGCTCGGGACGCCCCGGCCCGACGGCACGTCCGTCGAGCGGCCGTCCGGGCCGCGCTCGAACCCGTCGGTCATCGCGAGCGTCCGGGTCCGGTCATGCCAGGAGCACCAGGACGGACGCAGCGACCAGCGCAGTCAGGCCGATGACGCTGACCACGACCCAGGCCAGCCGGAACAGGCCCTTCCCGCGATCGACCGGCATCCACGCCCAGGCAGAGCGCCAGATGCGGAGCACTGCGTCAGCCGTGGTGACGACGAGGAGCGGCGCCGCGATGAGGACGCACAGCTTGACGAGCGGGCTGCCGAACGACGCGCCGAGCGAGAGCATGGAGATCGCGATCGCCCCGCAGATGAGCACGACCACGCTCAGGTTGATGTAGTGGCGCTGGAGCGGCGTCGGGGCGGTCTCCGGCACGGACCTCGGCGGGAGTCCCTGGAGGCTCGGCGGGAGCGCGCCGGGCACTCGGACCGCCTGGCGGTCAAGGACCGGCATCTCCGGTTCCCAGCGTTCGTCGTCCATAGGACCGAGTGTAGTCGCCACTGCAGATCGGACCGCGGGCGTCATCGGCTCGGGGGCGTCCGGGCCCGGGGTCGGGGCGCGCCAGATCGCTGCGAGAGGCTCGGTTGCTGCCATTGTCACAATCGGGTGACGAGGGCGGAGAAATCTTCAGGCACAACAGTGAATGCAATGGGTCAAGATGTTACGTGCAGCCCCAAACCGTTACCCCGTCGTCCTGGACACCATGGTCCCGCTGTATTTCGAGATTCACGGCATCGCGGACAAGTTCAAGGGCCTGTTCAGGGACCGTGCGCACCTGCCCCCCGCCGTGTATCGGGAGCTCGATGGGCATCTCAGGGGCCGCGGCAGCCGTGGCACTCTCCTCAGCGCTCCACGCTTCTTCCGCGTGCAGCCGATCACCGACGCGATGGCCGATCGCGTGCTCGATCGCCAACGACGATGGCGCGGAAGGGATGCGGTCGAGGCGGATCCGCGACGCGACCGTGGAGAGGCTGAGTGCCTCGAGGTGTGTCGCACCCAAGGCTTGCCGCTGCTCAGCCACGACCACAATGCCATCCGAGACGCACGGCGCGACGGTGTCTCATCTCCACCTGGGCGCGTGGCTTAGCGCCTATGGCGCAAGGGACCCGATGGGGACCACGTTGACCCCATCCGCCCGCTGGTAGGCGTAGCCCCACCCGGTGATGACGTTCAGCGATGCAGGCTCGCCCTGGCGGTTGCCAGCAACCCTCCGGCGTAGGGCGAGGAGTGACGCGGCACCGTCGTCGACTTGCGACGGACCGAGCTTCATCTCGAACGCAGCCCAGCGACCGTCGGGACACTCGACGATTGCGTCGGCCTCGATGCGCTGCTCCTGGTAGTACATCACCGAAGCGTCCATGGACTGGGCGTACACCCGGAGGTCACGGACGGCGAGAGACTCGAAGAGGAGGCCGAGCGTGTCGACCTCGTGCACCAGTCGATCAGGATCCGCCCGGAGAGCAGCCACCGCCAGTGACGGATCCACAAAATGGTGCTTGGGCGTCTTGCGGACACGATCGGTTGCCCGGAGCGTCGGTGCCCACGCGGGGAGGTCCTCGAGCACGAAGATCCTCGTGAGCGCGGACAGGTACTCGTTGACGGTCTGCCGGCTGATCGGGTCGCCGGGGTCGCTCGCGTCCTGGGCAACCGGCTTGTCGCCGATGGCGGACGCCGTATGCCTGGCGAGTGACCGCAGGACACGCATCACCCGCTCCGGCTCGTGGTTCGGCCCGTCGAGGCGGCGGAGGTCGACGCGTGCCGATTCCTTGAGATAGCCGCGGACGGCGGTGAGCGCCTGGTTGACGGGCTTGGACTGGACCACCGGCCACCCGCCGACGGCGATGATGTCAGCGATCTCGCGGATGCCGAGCCCCTGGTCACCGGCCCTGGCGGGCACTCCGCGGAGGAGCGCGGCCAAGGAGACGGCTCCCGAGCTGTACCCCATCTCGGCAAGGGTCATGGGGCGCATCGTCAAGCGGATGATCCTCCCGGCTCCGCTGTGGCGGGTCTCATCGTCCTTCGCCTCGGCCGACCCGGTGAGGATGAACAGGCCGGGCTTCCCGTGAGCGTCATCAATCCGCCGGCGCGCCTGATTCCACACCTCTGGGACGAGGTGCCACTCGTCGATCAGTCGAGGATGGTCCCCATCGAGGAGCACGTCGGGCGCAACGAGACCCGCAGCGCGAGCCTGAAGGTTCGTGTCGAGAAGCACCTCGCTCTTGGCCTGCTGGCGGGCGGCCTCGGTCTTGCCGCAGCCGCGAGCCCCCACGATCAGGACCCCGCCACTCGCTCGCAGGGCATTGTCGATCTCGGCATCTGCCACCCTTGGGCGATAGTCGCTGGCCGGCAAGGCGTTGACCATGGCGTCCTCGATCCGCGCGTATAACACTTTGCGCGCAGTATTGATAACACTTTGCGCGCGTTCCAGACAACACTTTGCGCGCCTTTGCTCGACACGTCAAGGCCGAGCTCGAGATTTTGTAGGCTGGAGTCAGCGTCTGGCTTGGGAATCGAGGGGGGAAGGTATGTTTTGGGACGATCTCGTTCGGCGATGGCGTCGGGAATCCAGGGTTGTGAGTCCCAGGCTGCTTCGCGGGGCCAGCGGGCACGTCGCGGTCCTTCCCGCGCCGCGCCGCCAACGGCGGTCTCGACTGCTTCTGCTCCTGGTCACGTTGGTCATTCTCGGGGCAGCTCTGCTCGCATCGTCCAGGTGGATGTCGACACCGGCCAGCAATGCCCAAGCCACACCCGCCGCCGATGCCGTCGGTCTCATGGCAAGCGCCTGAGGTCAGGTGGGCTACGCCCGTAACCGCACCATGACGTAGCGACGCAGACGACCTCGAGTCAGGCTCTTGCGCTCGCCTCGGTGCCCTCGTAGCGGCGCGACAGCCGCGCCCCTCGCCCCAGGTGGCGGTGCCGAGGATCGCCGGGTGGCGACCCGGGCGCTCCTCGGCACCGCCGGGGAATCCGCTCTCCGGGGAACTACGTTGCGGAATGTGGCGCTCCGCTGGCTTGCGTAGGGGCTGTCGGCGCCTTTCTTCGGGGCTGGGGGTTCGGTCACGCCTCGATCATGGTCCTCGTCGCCGATCGCCGGAACCCCACGTTCGTACTGGCTCCGAGTGGCCGGACCGCTCCGTCAGTCCGACCCCACGAGACATCTGGCACGCCTGGCTCAGGGAAACACGGGGGCCGCTCGCTCACGGCGGCAGCATATGGTCAGCGCGGGATTCGTCGGCGTCTTGCCTGGCCAGGCTTATTGGGCTGCGCTCCCCACCAGGTCCTGACGGACTATCTGACGGACTATCTGGCGGTATCTGGCGGTATCTGGCGGTATCTGGCGGCACCAGATGGCACACAAGGTGCGAACAGCCGTTCGCTTCGTTCGGAGGAGTGGAGCCGACACTCGGATTTGAACCGAGGACCTGCTGTTTACGAAACAGCTGCTCCACTGCTGAGCTATGTCGGCGCCGGTGGCGGAGTAT
>JBCLDE010000120.1:0-4515 GCA_038915165.1 Candidatus Limnocylindrales bacterium | reverse complement strand
ACGCCGCCACGTACCGAGCGAACGCGGAGAGCCCGGCCCAGCACGCCTGGTACCTGCGCCTGCGCGAGCAGCTCCAGGCAGATCCGGACTGGATGGACGGCACGTTCACGACCGCCTGACGCCGGCACGGAGCGCGGGGACGCGCCTCGGGCCTGTCGATCATCGACGTGGTGCGTCGGGTGACGACACGTGGATCGGTGGGCATTTGACGAGGCGAGGACAATGGGAAGCACCGCGATCCCGCGCAACCTGCCGATCCGGTGGCGCGACAAAGGAGAGCCATATGCAGGTACCGAGTCCGTTCCCGGCAAGCGTCCTGCGGCCTCCGTCACCTTCGGCGTGCTGCACCTGCGAGCATTGGGTCCACTGCGATTGCGCATGTCACGGCCGGTACTGCGACCCGTCCGAGAACACGTGCGACCTCGCCTTCCTGCCCGACGAGGGCGGTCTCACGCCCTGGGGCTGCCCAAGTTGCACATCCGGTGAGGGAGCGCCGCACAACCTCGGCTGCGAGTTCCTCGGCTGGAGCGTGCCCCTCGGAGGCAGACCGCAAACCCCGCCGTAGCCCAGCGGCGCCGAGTGCCCGTGAACGGGCCGGCGGCGTGCTGTGGCGGTCGCTCGCGCCAGGCTCAAGCGTCACGACGCAGTCGGATCCACGATCGTCAGTCCTTCGAACGCCGCGCGTTGGAACCCGCGGTCGCGAGTCAACAATCGATCAGCGTGGACGAGCGCGTGCGCGCCAACGAGGAAGTCGGCGACGATCCGATCACGTGGACCACCACGACCGCGATAGTCGCGCCAGGCCGCTCCGGCCCGTGCAGCGGCTCCGACATCGATCGGGACGTATCCGACCGGTATCGAACTGAGGGCGACGCTGGCCGCATGTTCGTCTGGAAAGGCCGCCACCGTTTCGGACCAGACGATGTCGCATGCGATCACCCGGCCCTCAGCAAGACAGCGACGAAGCGCAGACAGTGAGCGATCGCGGAAGGTCGGGTCGTCCGTGAAAACATCGAGCAGGACGTTCGTGTCGACCGCCGTGATCACCGTCCGGACTCAACGGGCCCAGGGCCCCGGATCTCCTCGATGAACGCATCCGTGCCGCCTGGGATGGGTGGAAGGATCCCAACGAGGTCATCGAGGTCATCGACCAGGACGAGCTTTCGACCGACCAGCCGTCCCTCCGTCTCCTCGAACTCGAGGACGGTGCCAGGACGTAGGCCAAGCCGGTCCCGGAGCCGTTTCGGGATCGTGATCTGGCCCTTCTCGCTAACAGTGGACTTCATACTATGATGGTACGACTCTCGTACCATCATAGTCAATGGTCGCCTTCGGCATGACCGTATCGATCGGTCGGTGGCAGCCGGCACGCAGGGGGACGGAGGGGGTGGTTCTGCCTCTCGGGCGCTCTCTGGGCACGGATACGTGTCGTCGGACGCGCGACAGCGGGTCCAGGCCGCGGTGTCGGAACTCGGCTACAGCAGGTCCCGCGGAGGTCGCTCGTCTGCTCAGCCGTTGAAGACGCGCTGCACCTGGACCAGGCCGGCTGCCAGGGCGTCGATGTCAGCGCGGGTCGTGTAGACGCTGAATGAGGCTCGAGCCGTGGCGGCCAGGTCAAGGCGTTCGTGGAGCGGCATCGTGCAGTGGTGGCCGGCCCGGACCGCGATCCCGAAGCGGTCCAGGATCTGGGAGACGTCGTGGGGGTGGATGCCCGGCAGGTTAAAGGGCACGACGCCGCCGCGGACGGCCGGATCCATCGGGCCGTACAGCTCGATCCCGGGGACCTCGCGCGGCAGCACATCGAGTGCGTAGGTCACGAGCTCGCGCTCGTGCGCGCGGACGCGATCCATCCCGATGTCCATGAGGTACTCGGCGGCGACGCCCAGGCCGATCGCATCGCCGACGGCCGGCGTGCCCGCCTCGAACTTCCAGGGGATGTCGTTGAACTCCGAGCGACGGAGGTGGACCTCGCGGATCATCTCGCCGCCGGACAGGAACGGGGGCATCGACTCGAGCAATTCACGCCTCGCCCACAGGGCTCCGGAGCCCATGGGGCCCAGCATCTTGTGGCCACTGAACGCGTAGAAATCGCAGCCGAGGGCCTGCACGTCGACCGGCACGTGTGGCACCGCCTGCGCCCCGTCGACCAGGACCAGCGCGCCCGCCGCGTGGGCCATCTCCACCATCTCGCGGACTGGGTTGATGGTGCCGAGCGTGTTGCTGACGTGGGTGAACGCGACGAGCCTGGGCTTGAGGCGCAGGAGCACCTCGAAGACATCCAGGCGGAGGATGCCGTCGTCCGTGATCGGGATGAACTCCAGGTCGCCGTCAACCTCCTGGACCAGGATCTGCCACGGGACGAGATTGGCGTGATGTTCCATCTCGGTCAGCACGATCTGGTCGCCACGGCCGATGTGCCGCCGGCCCCACGAGTAGGCGACAAGGTTGATCGCCTCCGTCGCGTTGCGCGTGAAGATGACCTCGTGGCTGTCCGGCGCGTTGATGAACCGCGCGACCTTGACGCGGGCCGCCTCGTATGCCGCCGTGGCCTTCTCGCCGATCGTGTAGATGCCGCGATGGACGTTCGCGTTGTACTCACGGTAGTAGGCGTCCATCGTATCGATGACGACGGTCGGCTTCTGGCTCGTGGAGGCCGAGTCGAGGTAAACAAGCGGGTGCCCGTTGATCTGCTGGGCGAGGATCGGGAAGTCGGCGCGCAGCGCGACCGGATCGAGGGCGCGGGCGGGCGCGGCTCCGGCGGGCGCGGCTCCGGTCGGCGCGGCTCCGGTCGTCGCGGCTCCGGTCGTCACGGCTCCGGCGGGCGCGGCTGCGGCGGGCGCGGCTGCGGTCGTCACGGTCGTCTCGATGGCCATCGCGTTCAGCCCGGCTAGCGGGCAGCCTCCACCGGCTCGTGCTCCGGCTCCGGACCCATGGGCACCAGGAGTGCCTCGTCCGGCAGGTTCGGGGACAGGCCGGCCTCGCGCAGGATCGGGCCGTAGCCCTCGTCCTCCAGGCGCAGGGCCAGGTCCTTGCCACCGCTCTTGACGATGCGGCCCTGGGCCAGGACGTGGACGACGTCCGGCGTGATGTAGTTGAGCAGGCGCTGGTAGTGGGTGATGAGGAGCACGCCGAGGTTCGGATTGAGCATCACGTTGATGCCTTCGGCGACGATGCGCAGGGCGTCGATGTCCAGGCCCGAGTCGGTCTCGTCCAGGATCGCCATCTCGGGCTCCAGGACGGCCATCTGGAGCATCTCCAGGCGCTTCTTCTCGCCACCGGAGAAGCCCTCGTTGACGTAGCGACTGGCGAAGCCCTCGTCCATCCGCAGGAGCGCCATCTTTTCGCGCATCTTGTTGCGGAAGTCGCGCATTGAGACGCCGCCCTTGATAGCGTCCGTCGGGTCGATGGCGGGATCCTTGTCGATGCCCTGGAGCCTCGCGTTCAGGGCAGAACGGATGAAGCTCGCGACACTCAGGCCGGGGATCGCGATCGGGTACTGGAAGGCGAGGAACAGGCCCAGGCGCGACCGTTTGTCCGCCGACAGCTTCAGCAGGTCGCGACCCTTCCAGATGACCTCACCGCCCTTGACGATGTAGGCCGGGTGGCCCATCAGCGCGTAGGCGAGGGTCGTCTTGCCGGAGCCGTTGGGGCCCATGATCGCGTGGACTTCACCCTTGCCGACGGTCAGGTCGATCCCTTGCAGGATCTCGTGATCTGGGTTGGCTGCGGGGGCGACACGCAGGCCGCGGATGACGAGGTGCTGGTCGGTGGCGGACGGGTCGATCACGAGTGGGTCAGGGCTCCCTGTAGTGGCGTGGGCTGGACGGGGAGACGGCGGGCACGCGCGGCGGCACGAGGTCCGCCAGGGTCATCGAGTAGAGCGCTCCGACGACCGCATCGCGGACGCGGACCCACAGGATATTGACCGTGCAATAGGACGAGCGATCGCACAGTGTGGCGTGTTCAGGGTCGTCGCTCGCGCAGAGCATCGGGGCGATGGGCCCCTCGAGCGCGCGCAACACCTCGCTCATCCGGATCGTTTCGGGCGGACGAGCGAGCTCGTAGCCGCCATGCGCGCCGCGCGTACTCGTCACAAGGCCGACCTCGCGCAGACTCACGACGAGCTGCTCCAGGTAGGCGCGCGGGAGGTCTTCCTCCGCAGCGATCTCGGCGAGGCTGGCCGGTCCCGTGCCGTAGTGCCGGCCGAGCTGGACCATGAGGCGTACGCCGTACTCACCTTTCGTCGAGAAGGCGATGACGCCACTGCCGCGGAAGGAGGGGCGTGCCGGCGTCGGTCGGGTCGTGACAGTCAGGGGAGGGCTCCTCGATATCCGAGTGATTTCGTCGGATATGCAGTCTAGACGGCCCGACGGGGAGCGTCAATCGCACAGCAGCGACTTGTCGATGGGCAGCGAACGCCGCGAGGATCTCCGCGAATGCTACCCCGTCGAAGCCTGCGCCAGGCGCGGCTCGGTCCACGGCAGTTGGGATCGTCCTCGGCGACGACGCGGGCGA
>JBCLDE010000119.1:0-4674 GCA_038915165.1 Candidatus Limnocylindrales bacterium | reverse complement strand
GCCGACGCCTGCGCGGTCGGACCGACGCCTGACCTTGGCCCCTTCACATGAGGCCGGCTGCGATCCATGCTAGGCGAGCATCGAGCCGACAGCGCGTGGCGTCGATTCGCGGACATTCAAGGAGGCGACCGGATGATCGCGAAGGTCGGAGACCGCATCGTCATCGTGTCGCAGAAGGTCGGCACGCCGGCGCGTGAGGGCGACATCCTCGAGGTCATCGAGGCGTCCTACGGGATCCGCTACCGCGTCCGCTGGGACGACGGTCACGAGAGCACCATCCGCCCGGCTGCGGGCACCGCGCGAACGATCCCCAAGGCCAGGCAGCGTCGCAGGTAGGCCCCGAACCCGCCCCACCATCCACCGGTGGCCAGCTAGCCGAGGTGCCGCCGGGGGCGACCTGATCGCTGCCTGCGGCGCGACCGTGGGCCGTGGAACCTATCATGCAGTCAGCGAAAGGCGGTCGACATGGTGCTGGCACGGGTCGGTGGCGTACTCCTGATCCTCGGGAGCGTCCTGACGGGTATCGCCGTGGCGACCGGGTCGATCGGTGGGGGCCCAGCCGGGCCCGGGGAAGATCGTGTCAATGCGCAGCCGCTCGTGACGGCGCTCGTGGCGGCGTGCAGCGGCCTCCTCGGTGCGGGAGCTGGCGTCGTGGGCATTGCGGCACCACCTCCGCTCCGTCCGCGGCTGACCCGGGTCGGCCTGGGCTTCGTCGCGATCGGCTTGCTCAGCCTCGCGCTCGGACTGCTCGTCCCAATCGACCCCGGCTCCAATTCCATGGCGAGCTGGAGTATCTTCCCAGTGCTCGGCGGGGGCGCGGCGAGCGTCATCGGATGGCTCGTGACCGCGGTATCGCTCGTGCGCTCGCCGGGCGGTCCGCGAGTCGTGGGGCTTGTCCTCCTCGGGGCTGTGCTAGTTGTCCCACTGCCCCTGCTTGGGTGGGCGCTCCTGATCCTCGGCTGCGCCGGCGTCGGGCTCCTCGCCCTGGGGGTCGGCGTGACCGGCGACGGGGCGACAGCCTGAACCTGGGGCCTCGCGAGTTACACCCGTGATGGACCTGATCGTGGCGGCCGAGCGCCATCCTCGGGCCCTTGGCTTCTTGGTCCTGTGGGTTGTCTGGCTGGCCGCCCGACTGCGCCCCGACACGATGAAGTCATGGTGTGGGCCCCCCGCAAAGGCGGCGCTCGAGGATCGCCAGCGCCCGGCATCGTTTGCCGAGCTGCTCGAAGGCCGTCACCCGGGCATCGTCGGCAGCATCCGGGCGCGTTCCTGGACTCGATCCGCGAGGTGTCGTCGCCCGGCGGCGGCGGCGGTTGATCGCCTGTGCCCGGAGGTCCTCGCCCCGATGACCGGTGGCAGGACCTCGGCGAGCGAGGCGAGTCGATCGACCATGTCTCGAAGGCCCGCCCACTCCTGCGCTGCGTCCCCCAAGAGGACCGGGCGCCCGTCGTTGCGGGTCGAGGGAGGCCCGGGCCTCCTCCTCGACAGCAACGAGCTCGACGAGGGTGAGCGCCTCAACGGTCGGTGATGCCCACATCGGCGACCACCCGAAGCCTCGGCGGGAGGCCGATGTCGGCGGTCAGCGAGTCCAGCGCCCGCTCACGCTCGATCCGCAGGCCCACCCGCGCCGATGGCGACAGGCCGAGTTCGCGGGCGAACTGGCGGATCTCGTCGGCGTTGTCGCGGGCGACCTGGTGGAGCGGGTTCTTCACGAGTTCGCCGCCGTGGCGCCCACGGACGATGGGGCCGGATTGCGCGTCGAGGCGGGCCGCCCCCGCGTACCGGCTGACCGCCTCGCAGTAGCAGCGCAGGATGTCCGCGTCGGCGGCCCGGATGACGCCCGTGTACCGCATGTCGCGCAGGACCCGCCGCCACACGACCTTCGCCTCCGGGTCCATGTCAGCCGGCATCTTCGGGACGTCCGGCGCCGGCATCGGCTCGTGCAGGTTCAGACGGCTCGGGCGGGTCTCGCCGCGCAGCAGCTTCACCCTGGTCGGGGTCGGGGCCGGGCCTCTCCTACCCAACGTGGGCCCCCTCTCGGCGGGTCGCGTCAGTGGCCATGCGCTCACTCATCGCGGCACGTGGGCGCCCTGTGGCGCCCGTGGGCCAACGGGGGCGCGGATGGGGACTGACATTTTTCGCGAAACTCGGCCGCGTGCGCACATATGGGAGGCGCGGTCTTTCAGGGCTGCGGGATCCGCGTGTGGGTACCCCCGGTCGGGCTCGGACGCACCCTTCGTCGAGTTGCATGACCGACAGAGCACGGCGCAGTTGGCGATGTCGAGCGGTGCGCCACCAGCTGCGAGCGGGACGACGTGATCGGCGGTCAGGTCGGCTGCAGCGTGAGCCGGACGTTGATAGCCCGGGCACCAGTTCCCGTGCTGCCCACGCCATGCCCGGAGCACTCGCGCGCTCAGACGCTGCCAGGCCCGCGTGCTGTACAGGGCGTTGTGCCTGCTGCGGTTCGACTGCCGGGCGTGGTCTGTGCAGCGGCTACCCGGACGGCTGGTGACGACACCACAGACCGTGCACAGCTTCATGGATCACGACGGGTGTCTGGGCCCGAGGTCGTGGGCGTCGTGGTGCCGCGCCTGACGCTGGTGACGCTCGATCGCAGGCCCTTGAACATCGCCATGAGCGTGAGCGAGGCCGACGCTGCGGTCTATTCGCCTGCGGTGCTACGCCTGCGGGACTACCCGTGGAGCTCGGTTGGCGGTAGGACGATCCAGGGGTCCGGTGCCGGCGGCGCCACGCAGCCGGAGGGTCGAAGGTCTACGCTGACGCAACCCCGGCGTCCGCCGCGACGACACCATCGCCCCGAAGCCGGTCCGCTAGCAGGCGCGCACGATGACTCGAGTCACGGCCGTTCCCCGGTTCGACAGCGTGGTCGCGCTCCGCGACGGCCGCTCGCTCGCCTACGCGGAGTGGGGCGACCCGCTCGGGCGGCCGGTCGTCCTGTTCCATGGCCAGCCGGGCTCGCGGCTCCTCTGCCCGGACGCGGATGCGACGGAGTCCGCCGGCGTCCGCCTGATCACCGTGGACCGACCCGGGTATGGCCGCTCCGACCCCGAGAGCCGGACCGCACGCTCCTCTCCTGGGCCGAGGACTTCGGCGAGCTCCACGACCGGCTCGGTCTGCCGCCCTGTCCGATCATCGGCTGGTCGGGCGGCGGTCCGTACGCGCTCGCCTGCGCCGTCCGCACGCGCGCGCTCGTCTCGTCGGTTGGCCTGGCGGCCAGCACGGGGCCGCTCGACGAGGTCCCGGGGGGCTGGGAGGATCGATCGGCCGAGGAACTTAGCCTCGCCGAGCTGCTGCGCCGTGACCGAGCCGCCGCCCGCGAACAGCTCACGAAGCAGTGCCAGTGGTACGCAGACGATCCTGCGTCGGCCTTCGAGGGATTGGACGGCCCGGACGGGGCACTGCTCGCGCAACCCGACGTGCGAGAGGCGTTTTACGGCATGATGCTCGAGGGGACCAGCCAGGGCGCGGAGGGATACATGGCGGACGTGGCCATCAAGTTCTTGCCGTTCGGCTTCTCCGTGGCGGACGTCATCCAGGACGTCGGCGTGTGGGTGGGCGAGGCGGATGACCCGTACTTCCACTCGGCGGCGGCCTACTTCGCCGCCACCATCCCGCGAGCGACGCTCGTGACGTACCCGGACGCAGGACACCTGCTGGCGATCCCACATTGGGCCGAGATGCTGGCCTGGCTGCACTGATCGAGCGAAGCACCGGGGATCGCCGATTCACGGGTCCTTGGAGCGGCTCCAGGCTCGGAACAACGAGCCACCCCTCGGCTCGACCGCTGTAGATCACCTGCTCGGTAGACAACCCCGACCGCGCCCGCAGGTCGGCGAGGTGGCGCTTCGCAGTGCTCGGCCGAATGCCCACGCGCGCAGCCGCATCCGAAACGGAACCCCCGGCGGCGACGAAGGCAGCGAGGACGTCGACCTGGCGGGCGGTCGGCGTCTGCGAGAGCGAGCCGCGCAGGTACCCGTCTCTCATGGTGCGTGGCTCACGCTGGGTTCACCCTGCTGCGCGTGATGAGCCCCAAGATCACGGCCGTGACGGCGAGGATCGCGCCGATCTGATCGGGTGCGAGGTTGAGACCGAACGCCACGACGAGGGCGATCACCGCCTGGACGAGGGCGAGGACCATCGCCGGCTCGCGGCCCCAGATGGTGCCCGGCTGGGTGTCCATGGCGCCTCCCATCACTTCACGCGAACGATGTCGCCCGGGTGGATCAGTCCCGGGTTGACGCGGTACCTCGCGTTCTCGGGGAACGCCAGCAGAGCCGCGAGCGTCAGCCCGTGCGCAGACGCGATCGCGCCCAGGGTGTCGCCCGCCTTTACCGTGACCGTCACGGTCGGCGGCAGGAGGATCGCGTTCGCTCGGTCGATGACGCGCCTGACCCTCGCCTCGCGGGTGGCCGGCGGCCACGGGTCGCTGCGGCGCGACACGCTGTTGATGTCGGCGTGGGTGACCACGGTGCTGCGGTTGACCGGCAGGCCCAGCGCGCGTGATGCCGCGGCGACCAGCTGGGCGACGCTCTCGAACTGAGCATCCGTGTACGGCTCGGTCCCTGCGCCCGAGCACTCGATCGACTCGTGGACCCACTCGTTCATGTTCACCCCCGACGCGATCGCGGCGGCGACCGTGGGGATCCTGGTGTT
>JBCLDE010000118.1:0-4704 GCA_038915165.1 Candidatus Limnocylindrales bacterium | reverse complement strand
CCCCCCACGATGGCAACATCGCGTGCGACCGGCCCGGATCATATGAGCGATACGGGGGCCGAGCCTGGGACGTGCCGGACGTGGGCCCGCGGTCGGGCCGGCCATCAAGCGAGCGGGTGCTCCACCAGCGGGACGTCCCAGTGCGCCTCGACGACCTGCCGCGGATGCGCGATATCCTGCGTTCCATGGAGGAGGTCGTCGGTCGGTTGGCGTCGCGGGAACAACCGCGGGAACGTACCGGGGACTCCCGCAGCGGCGGGTGGGCGCCCGGGACGACCCGACTCCGGGAGCCAGGGGATCCCGATCGATGAACGAGGCGATCGACATCGGGCGCGCCGCCCAGGTCCTGCGTTCCGGCGGCCTGGTGGCCTTCCCGACGGAGACGGTCTACGGCCTTGGAGCCGACGCGGAGAACGTCCACGCGGTCCAGCGGATCTTCGAGGTCAAGGGACGGCCACCGACGCATCCGCTCATCGTTCACATCGGAGCGTCCGACGAGCTTGCACGCTGGGCGGCGGAGGTGCCGGAGGCCGCGAAGGTGCTCGCGGAGCGTTTCTGGCCCGGGCCGTTGACGCTGGTCCTGCCGCGAAGCGACCGCGTCACCCTTGCCGTGACGGGTGGGCTGGACACGGTCGCTCTGCGCGTGCCGGACCACCCGCTTGCGCTCGCGTTGTTGCGGTCCTTCGGCGGAGCCGTCGCGGCTCCGTCTGCCAATCGATTCGGCTCCGTGAGTCCCACGACGGCGCGCCACGTCCGCGAGGACCTGGGGTCGGCGGTGGACTTCGTGCTCGACGGCGGACCGTGCGTGGTCGGCGTCGAGTCGACCATCGTGGACCTCTCGACCGACCGGCCGGTCATCCTGCGTCCCGGCGGCATCCCGCGCGAGGAGATCGAGCGCGCCCTCGGGTGCGCACTGCCCGTGCACGCAGGCACGACGGTGCGCGCGCCGGGACAACATCCGTCGCACTACGCCCCACGGGCGGAGGTGGTCCTCGTTGCCATCCGTGACCTCGACGAGCGCGCTCGTCGCCTGCATGACGAGGGGCACCGGGTCGGGGTGCTCCTGCCCGCTCCGCGCGGGTGGGCGCGGCTGGGCCTCGTTGCCGGGGCGGGCGGCGTCTGTCTTGCGGCCCGATCCCCTCGGGCGCGTCCTGGCCGTTCGCCCCAGCCTCTATCACTGCCTTCCGGCGAGGTGTGGGTGCCGGAGCTTCCGGACGGCGTCGTCGTGCTTGGGGAGGCTCGCTCGCTCCCCGAATATGCACGACGACTCTACGAGAACCTTCGGGCATTCGATCGCCACGGCTGCGACGTCGTGCTCGCTTCACTGCCGCCCGAGGACGGGCTCGGGCTGGCGATCGCGGATCGCCTCCGGCGCGCCGCGGGGGAGCGGGATCCCGAAACGCGCTCGCAGATCGCGGACAGCGGCCGCCGCATACCCTGAGGGGGCGCGGTCGACCGCCCGGTAGAGTGGAATGCCGACGATCAGGTTGAACGGGAACGTCAGGCCCAGGGCGAGCGTGACCGCACGCGGGAGGACCGCGATCGGGCAATGGTGGAGAGGAGCGGCTCGAAGGGGCCGCCGTCGAAGGGCTCCGGCCGAGCTTGACCTGCGTGGGATACGCTCTCGACTAATGGCGACGTCCAAGCGACAGGCTGCGCACCAGTCCATGGTGGACCTCGCCACACGTCGGCTGGAGGAGCTCGGCGCCGCCCTGGGCCCAGGCGCCTCCGTCATGCCCGAGATGGTCGCGCCGTGGTCCTTATTGCAGCGCGCCCGCATTGCAGCGCGCCCGCAACCTATGGGATGCGATCATCTGGCTGCTGGACGGACCATCCGATGCCGCGTTGCGGATCGTCACTCGCAGACATACACCCGAATGGAGAAGATGTGGTTCTTCGGACTGCAGGAGGCGCAGGTCTTCTCGCTGGTCGGGCTGGTGGCGGCCATCGTGCTTCTCGCCCTCCTCCGGCGAGCGACGACCAGCGGTCCCGGCAGACGGCTTTCGGCAACGATCGAACCGGCCTGACAAGCGTCATCGGAAGAGCCACGCCCTGACACCTGATAATGATCCACAACGACACCGACAATCCGTAGAACATCGGTCGGGTTAACGAATGACGGCTCCTGGGCGCCTGTTGCGCACATTCCTGGCCACGGCCGTCCTCCTGCTCCTGGCGGCATCCTGGCCGCCCGCCGTCTTCGGGCACGCGGCGCTCGTGAGCTCGACGCCCGCGGACGGGGTGGAGCTTTCGTGGCCGCCTCCGGAGATCCGCCTCGTCTTCAGCGAGGTGCCCGAGCTCGGCAGCCTGTCGATCCGCCTCTTCGATCGGCAGGGAAAGGAGATCGTGCTCGGCGCCCCGTCGGTCGGTCCGCTCCCGACGACGGTCGTGATCCCGGTCCCGGCCAAGCTTCCGCCGGGGCCGTACACGGTGGTCTGGTCCGTGATCTCGGTGGAGGATGCGCACCCCGCGGCCAAGGAGTTGGTGTTCGGCGTCGGCGAACCGGCCGCCGCGCCGAGCATCACGGTGAGCGAGCTGGGTGGCGCGGGGAGCAGCGCGCTCATTCCCGTCTCAACGTTTCTCGCCATCGCCGGACTGACCCTGATGCTGGGCGCTGCATTTCAGGCCACGGCGTTCCGGCTCCCTGGTTCGCGGGTCGCGACCGTGGGGGCCGCAGGCGCCGGACTCCTTCTCGCATCGATGGCCGTCGCCGCAGCCGCCGAACCGCGCGCCGCGGCCACGATCTCCGACGGCACCGGCGGGCTCTTCAGCGGCGCCGATCCGGCCGACATTGCCCGGATCGCGATCGTGCTCAGCTTCCTGGCCGCCATCGCCACGGCAGGCCGGCTGGCGTCCAACCCGGGTGGGCGTCGTGTGTGGCTGATCGCCCTCGCGGCGGGCATCGCCCTCGCCTGGCTGCAGGCCGCGAAATCGCACGCCGCGGGCGTCGGCATCCGGCCCTGGGTCGGCGTCGCGTGGGACAGCATCGACATGGCGATCGCGGACCCGAGCCGATACGCCTGGTTCGGCGTCGCGTTCGAGGCGGCTCGCCAGCTCAACATCCTGGTCGCCGCGGCGCACATCGTGGCCATCGGGGTATGGGTTGGTGGGCTCCTCCTCGCATCGGTGTCCGGCTTGGGACGCGCTGAGCTCGCCGCCTGGCACCCCCGGTTCTCGCGGATCGCGCTCGTGGCATTCCTCGTCGTGGCAGCGACCGGCGTGTACCAGGCGATCCTCTACGTCCCGGCTCCGGAGGCCCTCGTCGACACCGGGTACGGACGTGTCCTCGTGGCCAAACACGCCTTCGTCGTCGGCGTGCTCGCGATGGCGGCGCTCAACCGGTTCGTGGTCGGTCCGAGCCTGAGGCAGGCCAGCGACGTGACCGGCCCGGCTCGCCGAGCGATGCGAGCGATCCGGGTCGAGGCGGTCGTCGGGGTCGCCGTTTTGGCCGTGACCGGCGTCCTGGCGACGACCGAGACGGCTCGCCCCGCCACGGCCATCTTCGTTCGGCCTGACATCGTGGCGGAGCTGAGTAATCCGCAGGCCGAGCTGACCGCTGATCCTGGCACCGTCCGCCTGACGGTCAGCCCCATCTCGGAGACCCTGCAGCGATTTGCGGTGACGGCGTCCGACGGGGTCCTCGCGCCATCACGGTCGCTGTCGCTGTTCAGCCAGACGGGCGATCTCGAGCGGAAGCTGCCACTTCGGCAGGAAGGGGCAGGATGGGTCGCGGAGGGCCTCGCGTTTCCGCGTGACGGCGTCTGGGTGGCGTCGCTGCCACTCGCCGATGGGAGCGACGTGACATTTCCGCTCGATGTCGCCTTCGGGCGCGTCGCCCGCCACGACGCAGCCGCGCGCGAGGTGTGGGATGCGGCGATCGAGCGCACGGAGACAGGCATGCGGTCGGCGCGGATGATCGACCAGCTGACGGACGGCCTGTCCTTGATGCTGTTCGGCTACCACGAGTTTGTGGCCCCCGATCGCGAGCGCTTCGACATCCAGGCCCGGTTCTCGTCGGTGACCGCGGACGGCCAGCGCTACTTCCGGGAGGCCGGTGACGACACCTGGACGGTCCAGCCGACCGGGTCCATCGGGACGGGGCCGCCAGGTGGGGCCGGCAGCGGACCGGGCAGGTGGCCCTGGTTCGGGTACCTTCGCGGGGCGATCGGGGTGACCGTGGAGGGCGACGCGAGCCAGGCAGGGCAGCGCTGCCAGGTCCTGGTGGGTATCGACCCGCAATCAGACGTGACGTACGAGATCTGGGTCGGCCGGAATGACGGGATGATCCACCGGCTTGTCATGGGCCTGCCCGGCCACTACATGGTCAATGCCTATTTCGACGTGAACGCTCCGATCCGGATCGAGCCCCCTGACGGACCAGTCTCGCCGGCCGACGGCTAGCGACTGCATTCACTCATCTGGCAGTACTTCGAGGGCCCCGATGGGAACCTCTACGAGGTGACGAGCGGTCCGTTTCGGACGACCGAGGAGTCAGACCAATCCGTCTGAGCGCTGCTCGCGGGCATCTTCGTGCGAGCCGGGCCTCACCGGTCGAGCGGTGCGGGCAACTGAGCCTCGTCGGGGCTACCATGGTCCCGCTTCCGTGCACCTCGGATCGGTTATCTCGACGGTTTAGGGGCGCGTCAGCGCCCTTCGATGGGCAGGAGGCGCCGACAAAGACGTCAGAGTTCGGCGGATGCTCAG
>JBCLDE010000117.1:0-4724 GCA_038915165.1 Candidatus Limnocylindrales bacterium | reverse complement strand
GGCGTCTCTGGGACGTCGTCGGGGTCGGTGAGACCAGCCTTCGGGTCGCTGCCGGCCAGGTCGCCGAGGAGCGCGAGCAGCCCAGCGTCGTCCACCGTGATCCCGGCGAGGAGGGCCTGCAGCTTCTCGTCATCCCGCCCGGCCATCGCCCCGGGAGTCGTCGCCTGGCCCCAAGGTGCGGACGACGCAGCCCGCGCGAAGGTTTACGGCCGTTGCCGCGGATCGTTCCATCGCTCATGAGCGTGGGCTGGGCGGACGCTGCGGTCTATTCGCCTGTG
This sequence comes from Candidatus Limnocylindrales bacterium, assembly GCA_038915165.1. Lineage (GTDB taxonomy): Bacteria > Chloroflexota > Limnocylindria > Limnocylindrales > CSP1-4 > SPCO01. The sequence continues at coordinate 4,446 of JBCLDE010000117.1, read as the reverse complement.
GTGCTACGCCTGCGGGACCAACCTCGACGCGTTGTCTGGGATTGGGCCGATCGCCCTTGGGGCCCCACAAATCAGTGCGATGGGGCGACGAGCAGGCGCTTCTCGGAGACTCCGATCTGGCGCTGTGAGCGGCCGATTGGCCCCTGGCCGCTAGCCGTTGATCTCTGCGCGCTCCGTGAACAGCGCGGCGACCGCCAACGAGCCGACGAGCCATACCGCGACCAGCACGAGGGCGGTGTTCGCATCGAGCGAGGCGATCTGCGCCCCGCCGCCGAACCCGCCGCCGAACCCACCGCCCGTGGCCGTCCCCGTCGAGACCGACGCCCTCGCGAGGTTGAAGGGCAAGTACTTCACGATATCGGGCAGGAAGATCCCCGCGAACGTCTCCCCGAAATACAGGGCGATGCCGGCGCCGATGCCGGCCAGCTGGCTGCGGGCGAGGGTGGCGATGGCGAAGCCCATCGCCCCTTCCATGATGATCGCAAGCCACCCGCGGGCAAATTGCTCGGGCAGCCGGCCCAGGGTTGCCGCGTCGTTGAGTCCGCCTGTCGATATCCCGGCCATATTCGCACCCACGAGGGCTGCGACCACGCCAACGACGAACGTGGCGACGAGGCCGATCGCGATGACGACGGCGATCGGGGCGAAGGAGAGCAAGGTGTAGCGACTGCGGCTCTCGCCCCGGGCCACGGCGTTCTTCAGGGTGCCCCACGTCCATTCCGATCCGGCGACGGCGGCGCCGTAGATGACGGCGAAGAGGCCGCCCAGGCCGAGGATGAAGGAGAGGAGCCGGTCGTAGGCCGCGGGGAAAGTGACGAGCGAGAGCCTGGCCGCACGCTGCTCGTCTGACCCTCCGGCCTGATTGGCGGTCGCGCCGACGGCGACGACGATCAGCGCGAGCAGGCCTGCGAGGAGGCCGAACGTCAGCCATGTGGCCTGGCGTCGGACGAGCTTGCGCAGCCCGGACAGGAAGAGCCTCATGCCACGGACCCGGTTCCTGTGGAGCCCGGACCGGGACCCGCACCCGCCATCCCGAAGAACGTGCCTTCCCCACTCTGGACCTGCTCTCCGCCGGTGAGTTCGAGGAAGAACATCTCGAGGTCGTTTCCGGACTCGAGGCCCGTCGCCCAGATGCCGGCCCCGGCCAGGGCGCGGTTGATCTCGCCCGCCCGATCGGGGGTCGTTCGGACTGAGATCCAGTCCGGCTCCGCCACTGACGACGTCACACCGCCAGGCCCGCCGAACGCGCCGAGCGTGGCGATTGCCCGTACGACCTCGTCCGGTGCGACTCGGACTCTCACGATGCCCTCCGCGTTCAGGAGCTGCTGGATCGGGCCTTCTCGGACGAGGCGACCGGCCGCGATGATGCCGATGATGTCGGCCATCTGCTGCATCTCGCCGAGCAGGTGACTCGACACGAAGACGGTCTTGCCCACCGATGCGAGGTGGCGGAGCGTCTCGCGCATCGCCACCATGCCGGCAGGATCCAGGCCGTTCGCAGGCTCGTCGAGCAGGAGCAGGGTGGGATCGCTCAGCAAGGCGGCCGCGATCCCCAGGCGTTGCTTCATGCCGAGTGAGTAGGTCGAGACTTTGTCGCCGGCGCGATCACGGAGGCCGGTCAGCTCGAGGAGCTCCTCGATCCGTCCCGGCGCGATCGGAGCTCCCGTGGCCGCCAGCTCCCGAAGGTTCTGGCGGCCGGACAGAAATGGATAGAAGGTCGGCGACTCGATGAGCGCACCGACGTCGAACAGCCGATGGCGGTCGCGACGCCCGAAGGGCCGGCCGAGGAGCTCGATGCTCCCGGCGTCAGGGTGGATGAGGCCCGTGAGCAGCCGCATCGTCGTCGTCTTGCCGGCGCCATTCGGGCCGAGGAACCCGTACACCGTGCCCGTCGGCACGGAGAGGTCGAGTCCCGCCAGGGCGACCTGGGAGCCGTAGCTCTTGCGAAGCCCTCGCGTCGCGAGCGCCAGGCCGTCCGTGCCCGTCAATTCCGTCCTCCCTGTGCAGAGGATGACGGCCGGGACCGCGTTGGACGGGTTGGCACCGCCGACCCGGATCGGGCAATCGCGGCCGCATGTGTGCTCACGTCGATGATGATCCCTTCCAATTGTTCGGGGAAGCTGAGAGCCCCGCGCATGCAGTGGTAAGGGCGCCTCCGTCGATTGCCTCCGGCCCGGAGTGTACGACGTTTGCGCGGAGGCCCCGTCAGGCGACGACGTCGGGCGCCGGACGTGGGCGTCCGGTCACGTGGCAGTAGGCATCGAGCACGAGCGCCCAGAGCACATCGAGCTCGTCGAACGTCCGCGGCGTGTAGACGAGGACCATGCCGTCCACCCCGATCTGCCGGGCGATCGGGTGGGGCTCTGCCCAGCCCGCTGCGATCGCCTCGCGGGCTCGCTCGACCGGCAGCGCGAGGTGCATGCTCCCGTCGGGATGGATGTGGGTGAACTCGCGCCCGGCCACGATCAACTCCGGGTGGGCGAGCTCCACCGATGGGTCCAGCCAGAGGGCGCGCGCGCCGGGAATCGATACGACGGTCGGCCGATTGGACACGCCCGGCAGGCTGAACGCCCGACGGAACAACTCCGCGTTGACCTCCCGGATGGGTTGCACCCCGATCTGCGTGTGCGGCATGCCCTGGTGCGTCGGCGGCCGAGGCCCGAGCCGGCGGGGGATCGTCCGGGATCCAAGAGCATGAGAGCCTGGAGGTTGCGGTCGGGCTGTCATCCGCGCGGTCGCGTGGCGAGTGTCGTGAGCAGCGTGACAATGATCAGGGCGGCCGTCGCATGAAGGATCATCAGGACGCCGACACCCGCGGGCGACACCGGGAACGCCGGCGATGGCCCGACGAGAAGGGCGATGTCCGGGACCCACGACGCCACGAGGGCCACGACCGCGATGCGCCGGAACGTCCGCACCGGGTCGGCCGCTCGTCGGGCGACGAGGGCGACCACGACGGTCGCGGCGAGGGCGACGGCGACGGTGAGGAAGACGACCGATCCGATCGAAAGCGGGGTGAAGGTCGACGGCACGTCGAGCAGCCGGCCGAGTACGAGGGCCAGTACGGCGTTGGCCGCCGCGGCCACGGCGGCGGTGAGCGGACCGATCCAAGGCAGGCCGGAGATGCTCGGTCGGGTCGCCTGAGCGGGTTGGGCGTCCATCATCGTTACCCGATTGTGAGCGTCGTTACCCGATTGTGAGCGTCGAAGAAAGGACGGCAATCGCTCCCGGGCCGGTGACGAGCAGGAGGATGTTCGCCGCCAGGAGAACGAAGTCGAACTCCCAGCCGGTCGTCTGCTGGGCCATGAAGCCGGTCTTCATCATCGAGTTCTTGAGGCCGATCGCCCCGAGCATGATGACGGCGAACAGGACGTTGACGAGCTGAGTCCAGATGCCGAAGATCAGCAGGATGCCGCCCAGCACCTCGACCACGCCCTGGGCGGTGAAGAAGACGACGCTTCCCGTGTCGGACCGCCCCATGGCCTGGGTCATCGCCCGGGCGTTGGTGGCCTTGGGCCAGCCGTGGACGATGAAGATGATCCCGACGGCGACCCGGAGCGCGAAGACGCCCCAGTCCGCGTAATTGCCCAGTTCCTGAACCAGCAACGGTCTTCCTCCTGTTTGATCGCCTCTGGACACGAACGGGTCAAGCCGCCCTTCGACGCCCCGGCAACGGCGTCGGCCAGCGGCCCGTTCCGTGTCGTTTCTGGATACCGATCAGTAAGATCAGTTACCTCTTGTGCCTGACCAGATGATAGAGCACAATGGCAGCAGCGCAAGACGGCACTTTCCCGTCCCCGGGTGACCTCGAGGTAACCGCCGCACATGAACACGCAACTGGGCGAAGCGAGGCTCGCGGAGACACGTCCCGTTTCCGGGGACGAGTGCCGCGTGCGCGAGGTCCTCAACCGAGTCGGGGACAAGTGGTCCGTGATGGTGATCTACCTGCTTGGCCTCGGGACCCGCCGGTTCACCGAGCTGCTGCGGACCATCGACGGCATCAGCCAGCGCATGCTCACGGTGACGCTGCGCGGCCTGGAGCGCGACGGCCTCGTGACCCGAACCGTGCATCCGGTCGTGCCGCCGCGCGTGGACTACGCGCTCACGCCGCTGGGCCGGACGCTGCTAGAGACGATCTCGCCGCTCATGGAGTGGGCAGAGGCGCACACGAACGACATCGCGGCCTCACGCGCCGCCTACGACGCGAGACCACCGGCGACGTTCGAGTAACACGTTTGGCCGGCGGCGGCCTTTGAGCATTGGGAAACTCAGGTGGGCTCGAGGCTTGGGACAACGAGCCACCCCGCAGCTCTTCCGACATAGATCAGCTGCTCGGTAGAAAACCCCGATTTCGCACGTAGATCGGCGAGGTGACGCTTCGCGGTGCTCGGCCGAATGCCCACCAGTGCGGCCGCGTCCGGGACCGACCCGCCAGCGGCAACGTAG
>JBCLDE010000116.1:0-4769 GCA_038915165.1 Candidatus Limnocylindrales bacterium | reverse complement strand
GATGATGCCGCCCGAGACACGCTCCAGAAGCCGGCGCATGTCCGTCCGCGAGGTCGCCTGGCGCGGCTCCTCGGGCAGGATGCGGGCGGGCGCGAAGACCTCCGCGAACAGCTGGTCGTCGAGGTCGTTGCGGTCGGTGATCAGGACGAGCGTCGGGTTGCCCATCGCCGGTTCGCGCATGATCTTGGCGGCGTAGCACAGCATCTCGAAGCTCTTGCCACTGCCCTGGGTGTGCCAGACCACACCGCCCCGCCGGTCGCCGGTCGGTCCCGACGCCTCGATCGTCCGCTCGATCGCCACGTTGACCGCCCAGAACTGGTGATAGCGCGCGACCCGCTTGACCAGACCCGCCGGCTCGTCCGAGAAGACGATGAAGCTGCGCAGGAGATCGAGGAACCGAACGGGCTCGAAGACGCCACGCACGAGCACCTCGAGCCCCGGTCGGCCGCTGACGACCTCTCGGCCGTCGATGGTCTTCCAGGGCGCGAAGTGCTCGAAGCCAGCGGAAAAGGCGCCCATGACCGCGTTGACGCCGTCCGACGCGATGCACACCGCATTGGGCACGAAGATGGCGCCGATCTCCGAGCGGTAGGTCTGGATCTGGTTCCAGGCGCCCTTGATGGTCGCGTGCTCGCTGCCCGCGTTCTTGAGCTCCAGGAGCGCGATCGGCAGGCCGTTCAGGAAGACGATCACGTCGGGCCGACGGGTGTGGCCGTCCTCGACCACCGAGAACTGGTTGACCACCAGCCAGTCGTTGGTCATCGGGTGGTCGAAGTCCACGAGCCAGGCGAGCGTGTGGCGGGTCGCGCCGTCCTTGGCGCGGTACTCCACCGGGACACCCTGGGTCAGGAGCGTGTGGACCCGCAGGTTCTCGGCCATCGCGTTCTGCGACTCGGCGCGCAGCACCGTCGCCACGACGGACCGGACCGAGTCGGACGGAAGGTCCGGGTTGATCCGCTCGATCGCTTCGCGGAGCCGACCGACCAGAACGACCTGACCCCAATCCGAGCGCTCCTGCACGATGCCGCCAGGTCCGATGTCAGGCCCGTGATGGGTTTGGTATCCGAGAGCGCGGAAGTAGTCGAGGCAGGCCTCCTCGACGTCGCCCTCGCTGATGCCGCTCACGCGATGGCCTCGACCTGTTCACGGGCCTCGGGCGCCCGGAGCCGGCCGGAGAGGAGCTCAGGGAGCAGTGCGTCGCGGAGCGCGGCGAGGGTCTGAGACTCGACACGCGATTGATTGGTTAGCCCGAGGTACGCATCGACTTCGGCGAGGACCCTCGGATCCGCGAGTCGAGTGTCAGGGACGTCGATGTCGAGCGCGTCTTCCGGACGCAGCCGCTGATGGCTGCCGGAGGTACCCGTCGCTCGTCGTTGCATCTCGGTCGTGAATGACTCGCCGGTCACCGCGAGCCAGACTCTCGCGAGAGAACCACCAGCAGGATCGTCGAGCACAAGGAACTCCGTCGATCCGAGTGCCGGTGTCGATACCGGCACGGCGTGCCAGACGCGAGGCGTCCTCGGGTTCAGCCGCGAAACCAGGATCCGCGGTCCACGGATTGCGAACTTGCCACTCAGGATCGCGGATGGGGAGGTCACCTCCGGCATCCCGTTGCGATCGAACGCCGGAATGCTGAAGTGTTCCACGGGACTGCCCTGGACCGTTTTCGGATCGATCACCTCACGCGAAGTCACCGTTACCGAGCGCAACGCCGTTCTCGGTAGGGACTCGATGAGCTTCGTCAGGCTCATGAGACAAGAACTCGTGGCAGCAACCAAGCGTCCGTTCGACTCAATCTTGTCGTCGAGCGCGCCAAGGATGTCGGCGATGGCGCGCTGCTCCGCGAGCGGCGGGACCGGCACCATGAGTTGCACCAGCTGAGACTGCCTGATGCCTTCTACCGTTGTGCCGGTGGCGCGTCCCTGGAGTTGCGCTTGAGCGTCCGCCGCGGTGAGCCAGTAGTACAGGAATCGCCCATGGACGGTCCCCGGTGTCCCTCGCAGCGCGAATAGCCGTTGCCCGAGGACGACCTCCGTGGTCGACGACCAATATGCAATCTCGCCCAGCGGTGCCTCGGACGTGACGAGTACGTCCCCTGGTTGCAGAGGATTGGGCATCCAGCGGTGATAAAGGTCGTCCGACACGTATCGGATGTTCTCGTTGTCGACGCGGCCCTGCTTGACGTTCATGGCTGAGATGACGCGTATCCCGGACCCGATCCAATCCCCGCCCATCTTCTTCGGCGTCTTGCCACGGTTGTCAAGCAAGAGCTCGAGCACGTCGCCAAGTGGAGCCCGGGCCCAAGTGATCACGCGAGCAAGCCCCCAAGTCGCTCTCGGATGACCGCCTGCAATCTGTCGGACTCGTCGAACTCGGCGAGCAGCTGTGCGCGGAGCCTCACGAGTTTCTCCTCGATCGGTTCGCCGTCACCTTCGATTTCGGCGGCTCCGACATATCGTCCCGGCGTCAGGACGAAGTCATGGCTCTTGACCTCTTCGAGGCTAGCCGAGCGACAGAAGCCCGGGACATCCGCGTAGGGCGTCTCAGAGGGTTCGCCGCGCCAGGCGTGGAATGTACGCGCGACCTTGGCGATGTCGGCGTCGTCGAGCACGCGCAGGGTGCGGTTCTCCATGCGACCGAGCTTCCGGGCATCGATGAACAGGACCTCGCCTCGTCGATCTCGGAAGGCTCCGTTGGAGCGGTCCTTGCCCACGAACCAGAGGCAGACCGGGATACCCGTGTTGAGGAACAGCTTCTCTGGCATCGCCACGATGCAGTCGACCAGGTTCGCCTCCACCAGCTTCCGGCGGATCTCGCCTTCGCCACTGGTCTTGGACGACAGGCTTCCGTTGGCGAGAACGAAGCCCGCCACTCCGGATGGCGCCAGGTGGTGGATGAAGTGCTGGACCCATGCGAAATTGCCGTTGCCCGCAGGTGGCAAGCCGTACTTCCATCGCGGATCGTCCCGGAGGGCGTCGCTGTACCAGTCGTCGAGATTGAAGGGCGGATTGGCCAGGATGTAGTCGGCTCGAAGATCGGGGTGGAGATCGCGGTGGAAGCTGTCGTCCGCTCGATCGCCGAGGTTCGCTTCGATGCCCCGGATGGCGAGGTTCATGCGTGCCAGACGCCAGGTCGTGGCCGTCGCCTCCTGACCGTAGATGGAGACGTCCGTGCGGCGCCCGCCGTGCGCGGCCACGAACGCGGCCGACTGGACGAACATGCCGCCCGAGCCGCAGCAGGGATCGAAGACGCGGCCCTTGTATGGCTCCAGCATCTCGACCAGGAGCCGGACGACCGAGCGGGGCGTGTAGAAGGCGCCCGCCTTCTGGCCCTCGGCTTTCGCGAACTGGCCCAGGAAGTACTCGTAGACGCGGCCCAGCACGTCGTCCGAACCGTGGTCCACGCTGGTGAAACCGATGGACCCGATGAGATCGACCAACTCGCCCAGCAGCCGCTTGTCGATGTCGGCACGGGCGTAGTTCTTGGGGAGGACGCCCTTGAGCGACGGATTGTCGCGTTCGATGGCATCCATCGCGGCGTCGAGGAGGACACCGATCTCCGGTTGCTTGGCCTTGGCCTGGAGATGCGGCCAGCGAGCCTCTTCCGGAACCCAGAACACCGCCTCCGAGGTGTACTCGTCGCGGGACTCGGAGATCAGGTGCCGGCGGGAGGGGTCCTCGACGTAGTAGTCGCTGCCGGGTTCGGCGGTCGCGTGCTCGAGATAGGTGTGGCGCTGCTCGAAGGCGTCAGAGATGTACTTGAGGAACACGAGCCCGAGCGCGACGTGCTTGTACTCGGAGGCCTCCAGGTTCCCGCGCATCTTGTCGGCCGCGTCCCACAGGATCGCCTCAAGGGGGCGCTGGACCGGCGCCTTGATCTCGCGTCGCTTGGTGGCTGGCTTGGCTTCGGGCTTTGCCTCGGTCACCCTTCCTCCACGGTGCTGAACTGTGTTCGACGGGAGGGTCATCCCCTGACGGTCGGGTCAGTCTAGCCCGCGTCGGAGCGTGAAAGGGAGCGAGCTGGTGGTCTCCCCATAGTCGAGTGCCGAAGTGCCGACGATCTCCGTCGCGGAATGTTCCGAGGGGGTCGAATCCGTGTGGTAGCGTGACGCCGTGACCGCAACAAGCTTGGCCGAGCTCGACGTCGGGGAGGTTCCAACCTACTCCGCGGCCGAGGCGGGCCGATACGCTCGATCCTCGGCGCAGAGCGTGGCCCGCTGGCGTGCCGGCTATACCTATCCGACGCAGCGTGGCCAGAAGGCATCGGGTCCCGTCACCGGCGGTGCCGCGTATGGGCTTCTCAGCTTCAACGATCTCGTAGAGGTCGCCGTGGTGAGCGCCGCGCGAAAGCATGTCTCGATGAAGGTCGTTCGTGGCGCCGTGGACGCCGCACGCAAGCTGTACGGTGTCGAGCGGCCGCTGATGCTCCTCAAATTCATGCACGATGGCCGGGAGCTGTTCGTACACGAACTCGCCCAGGCCAGCGGCGGCAACTCCCGTTTCGTGAACCTGAGTCGTTCGGGCCAGGTCGCTTGGGACGATATCAAGGTCGTTCTCAATGAACTCGAGTACGACAACGATCTGGCCGTCCGCTGGTATCCAGCCGGCCGAGACACGCCGATCGCGATTGATCCCAACGTATCGTTCGGGCGCCCATACATCATCCAAAAGGGTGTCTCGACCGACGCCGTGCGGACGAGAATCCTGGCTCGGGAGCCTCTCGCGTCCATCGCAGAGGATCTCGACCTGACCGATGCGGAGATCGAGGCT
>JBCLDE010000115.1:0-4771 GCA_038915165.1 Candidatus Limnocylindrales bacterium | reverse complement strand
CCCGCCTCGATCAGCCGCGCGCGGCGCGAAGGAGCCGAAGGAGCCGAAGCGGGCGTACCTCCAAGATGAGGCCGAGGGCCACGAAGACCAGGGCACCGCCGGCGAGGAGCGTGGGCGTGATCGCCTCCTGGAGGAAGAGGGCGCCCCACAGGACGCCGAAGATCGGGTTCAGGAACGTGATGGTGCTGGTCGCGACCGGACCGACCGTCCGGTTGATCCGGAAGAGCAGCGGCCAGGCGATCGCGGTGGAGACGATCGCGATCCCCAGGACCGCTGCCATCGAGGTGAGGGTTGGATGCGCCTCGCCCACGGTCAGGGCCGCGAACGGGGCGAGGAGGAGGGCCGCCACCGTCAGCTGTCCGAAGGCCAGCGAGAGCGGCTCGAGGTGACCCATGTACTTCCGGAGGAAGGTCAGGCCCGGACCATACGAGGCGGCCGCAATGGTTCCCAGCACGACCCCGACCCATGCCTCCGGCCCGATCCGCAGTCCCTCGGTACCGACGATGAGCGCGACCCCGGCGAACCCGATCACGATCGCGGCGATCCGGCCCGCCGTGAGCGGCTGGCGAAGCCAGATGGACGCCGTGATGACCGTCCACATCGGCGTCGTGGCGTTGAGGATGGAGCCGAGGCCCGCGGTGATCGACTGCTCGGCGGCCGCGAACAACAGGAACGGCGCGCCGGTCATGAACACGCCGAGGAAGACGAAGCCCCGCCAGTGCTGCCGCAGGTCGGCCAGGAGGCGCGGACCACCCACGACGAGGAGCACGACGGCCGCGATCCCCACCCGCAGGAACGCCACGGCCGGCGCCGGCAGATCCGGCGCCGCGATGCGCATGAACAGGAACGAGCCGCCGAACGCGGCCCCGCAATAAAGCATCGACAGCAGGACGCCGGGCGACATTGCCTCTCCGTCAACGGTTCGGGCGCGAGGAGCAGATGGATCCGCCTCCCAGTCTAGGGCGCGAGGGCCCCGATCGGGATGACCGCGACGCCGTCGGGTCGACGATAGCCGTACCCCCGATCGGGATGACCGCGAGGGTTGCGGGGGGGCCGTGTCGTTCGGTATCGATCCTTGCCGCGAGCCGCAGGAGATTCGCCGCGGCATCATCGATGGCAGCCAGTCCGAGCTTGACCTCGAAGGCCGCCCACCGGCCGTCGCGACACTCGACCACTGCATCTGCTTCGAGCCCGGTATTGTCACGGTAGTGGAAGACCTGTGCGTCCATCGCCTGCGCGTAGATCCGGAGATCCCGCACGACCAGGGACTCGAAGAGCAGGCCGAGAGTTTCGACGTCTTGCAGCAACCGCTCGGGTCGCGTGTTGAGGGCCGCGACGGCCAGGGAGGGGTCGACGAAATGGCGCGTCACCGCCCCGCGCAGGGTGCTCCTCGAGCGCAGGGCCGGAGACCATGCGGGCAGGTCCTCGACGACGAAAATGCGGGTCAGCGCGTCGAGGTAGCTGGTCACCGTGTGATAGTCGATCGGTCCGTCCGCGCGGGCTCCAGCAGCCCGTCGGATCGGGCCGTGTGCGAGTGGAGGTCGATCCGCGCCGGCTCCGGGGGAACCATCGGCCGGCTGGGCGTCGTGTGACGCCGGCGCGATGTCACGGATCAGCCCTCAAAGAGTCGGTGCACCCGTTCGATCGCGCAGGCCCGGGCGGCCGTCGTCGCGGCGCTGCGCGGGCAACCCCGGGAGGCGGTGCGGGAGGCTGCTCATCAGGCCATCCGGGACGCGATCTTCCTTGTCGAGCTCGTCCTCCGCCTCAACAGCGCGGCCACCGAGACGATCAGGATCGAGGGCCTCCGCTACGCCGTCCTCTTCTGGGAGATGAGGGCCCTGGCCGCGGAGGCGGAACTGGCGCGGCGGAATCGATCCGGTGGCGATGGTTCGGCCTCGGGCCTCGTGGAGCGCTGGCAGGCGTGGAGCGAGGCCACTGCGGCGCTCCTGACCGGGCTCTACGCTGCGCAAGAGGCACGGGCCCTCCTCGAGCGTCGCTACCTCGATGGCCATCCCGCGCTCTTCCCGGACGCCATCGCAGACTGGGAGCGGCTCCGGGAGAGTATCGAGCGTCTCGCTGGGCTCGGTGATGCCCTCCGACCGCTCATACACGGCCGTCGTCGCGCGCCTCGATCAGCCGACATCGTGCCCCCGGATCTCGACCTCGACGCGCTCCGCTCCGGAGCCCGCACGACAGCCCCGGCCGTGGCTGCAGGGCTGGTCGACGAGGCCCGGGCCGCGGCGCTCGACCTCCTCGGGGACACCGAGGGCGCCACCTCGATCGCGGCCCGCTGCCTGCGGGCGAGTGTGTCGGACGACGCAGGCCCGCAGGCAACCACACCATGACTTCATGGTGTCAGTCAACTTTCGTCGTGGCGCCTACTGGCCACTGATCTCCAGGTGGCAGAGACGAGGAGTGGGCCGAATGGAGCGGACCGGGTCACCCGATCGCGAAGTTGAATTGGCCCCAGATCGCCTCTGGGTGCCAGTCGAGCGCAGGACCGAGCCGCATCCGGACTCCCCGCCACGTCTCGCGCCAGCCCACAGTCGCGAGTGCCTCGAGCCCGGCCCGGTTCTCGGCGAGGATCGCCGTCCTCGTCTCACGGTCCGGCCCGACGAGCCGACGGCGATGGGCGAGGAGCTCCACGGCATCGACCGGCCCGACCGCGATCGTCGGCCAGCCGCCCCAGCGGGACGGAAGCGAGAACCCCCGCAGCGCCGACGGATCGAGCCGGTCGGCGACGACGATGCCGTCACCCGAATGAGTGATCGCTCGGAGGAGGTGAGCGCGGTCCTCGCCGGTCGCCCAGGCGTCGAGGGCGCACAGGGCGTCGAGATCGGCCGGCGCGAACGGGCGGAGGCTCGACCCGCTGGGGTCGGGTTCTTCGGGCGACAGGCTGATCGCCGTCAGGCCGAGGTACGCCCCGACGACCTCGAACCCGAGCCGCTCGTAGATCGGACGCCCCAGCTCGGTGGCGACGAGGAGGAGCGTCTGGCACCCGGATTCCCGGAGCTCGCCCACGACGGCGTCGGTGATCGCCGTCCCGAGACCCCGGCCCCGGTGCGCCCTCGCGACGAAGACGAGGCCGATCCAGCCGCTCGGCCCGTGCGACGTGCCGACGCCGGTCCCGACGATCTCGCCGCCGTCGTCGGCGACGACGGGCCGGCATGCGGGATGCGCAACCGCGAACGCGAAGAAGTCACGCCGCTCGCCCCACTCGCCCCACTCGCCCCGCCGAAGCGCATCGGCCGCGGCGTCCACGTCGGCCGGCGTCATCGGGCGGATTTCCACCGCGCAAGCGTAGCCGGTCGCGGTCCGGCCGGCGTTGTATCAGCAGGCCACGGCCGTCCTCCTCGACGGTCTCGCCCTCGAGGAGGACGCAGGGATATGCAGCCCGGCGCGTGGAGGCGCGTGGCCGTCGCGGCTGACCTCCACACTATGGGTGGATCGTGCGACGGCGGCGTCATGCCCCACGTCGAGGAGCGAGTGCCGGGTGACCTGGGGTCCCGATCAGTACGCCGCGGAGGGCGCGTCATCGTCGTCGCCGTGCGGTGACGCGCCGGGCAGTGCCCCGGCGACGACACGTCCGCCGCGGACGAGCGCTAGCGTTCGGACCGCCGAGCAACGGCGAGGTCGGCGCGCCCTCCGACCTCGGGCGTCGCGTCGACCGGCCAGGAGGCGTCGGCGGCCTCGCCGTGGGGGACGACGCTCGCGCCCGCAAGTCGATGAGGTGGGAATCCCCTCGCGAGATCGGCCGGACGTTATCGTCGCTCGCGAGCACGATCACGGTGTCCTCAGCCCAGGCGACCGCCGAGGCGTCGGGTTCGTCACCACTCGGAATGACGGTGCCACCGACGAGGGAGCGTGTACTGGCGGGTCACGACCGGAGGCTACCTCGTCACCCGCCGTCGTGGGAGACCCGTGGGGCAAGAGCCAGGGCTTGACGCTCGACCATTCAATGCGATAGTTCGGGGCATGGGCATGCCCGATGACCTCGAGCCGGTTGTGGACCCCGGAGCGGGCCTGAGCTTCGCCGCCCTCGGGCTGCTGGCGTTGAGATCCGCCAGGCCGAGGCGGGCCGAACTGGAGGCGTCCGATGGTGCTGCCGGCTGAGGGTCGGGTCGAGACCCGGATCACGGACGACGGACGACGGCGCCCGGCTGCCCGGGTCCTCATGGCCGCAATCGTGACCTGGCTGGTGGCGACGGTCGTCATCCTTGTCCAGATCGCCGTTGTCGTCCTCCCGGACCCGTCGTCTCACAAGGCCGAGGAAACGTTGGTGTTCGGCATGTTCGTGTTCCTGCCCCAGTTCGTCGTCGCCATGATCGGGCTGGCCGCCCTGGGGTCGCTGGGGACCCGGGCAGCATCTCTCGGGATCCTCTGGGGCGTGCTCCAGACGGCGTCCTGGCTGTGGGCCTCCTACGGCATCGGCTACACGATCATCTTCGGCGAGCTCGTGTCCGTCGGAATGTTCGTCGTCGCCCTGATCGGGCTGGCCGCCGCGATCGTCCTCCGCATGACCAGACCCGCCCGAGCCGCCTGAGTGATAGCCGTGACCGGGGTCCTGCCCGTGCCGGTGGAGGTCAATTGGCCTTGAGCCGAGGTGGTCACTGCACCGGTGGCGCCGTGTGGCTGGCGGCTGCCGCGTTGCTCGTGGCCGCCTGCGCATCGCCGAGTACCACCCCGGCCCGGAGCGTCGCCGCGACGGCCACGCGGACACCGGTGCCGTTGCCTGCCTAAACGCCGGACCCGTCAGCATCGGCGGCCAGCC
>JBCLDE010000114.1:0-4785 GCA_038915165.1 Candidatus Limnocylindrales bacterium | reverse complement strand
AGTCCGGCACCCTTAAGCCGGGCCTCCACGTCGTCGTCCCGATCGTCCAGCGCGTTGTCATCATCGACACCCGCGTCCAGCCTCACCAGTTCATGGAGATCGAAGCCGCATCGGCGGAGTACCAGACGGTCAAACTGACCGGCGTGATGAACTACCACGTCGATGGTCAGTTCGCGTCGGACCTTTACCAGCGGGTCGGCACCGACTTCGCCTCGAAGGTCATCGACCCGGCCTTCAACGACTTCATCAAGACCGTCGTGCCCCAGTACAAGGTGGACCAGATCCTCGGTGCCCGGGACGAGATCCGATCCAAGGCGAAGGACGCGCTGGGCGCCAATCTGGCCCGGTACCACATCATCGTCGACGACATCTACATCGCCAACATCAGCTTCAGCGATGCCTTCCAGCAGGCGATCGAGGCCAAGCAGGTCGCCCAGCAGCAGGTCCAGACGGAAACCCAGATCCTCGCCCAGAAGAAGATCCAGGCCGAGCAGGCCGTCGCCCAGGCACAGGGGCAGGCGGACTCGAACGTGAAACTCGCGGAAGGCCAGGCGGCGGCGACGATCGCTCTCGCCGATGGTCAGGCGACAGCCAACAAGGCTCTCGCCGCCTCCCTGTCCGACCAGATCCTGCAGTACCAGTACATCCAGAAGCTGACCGACAAGATCACGGTGATGCTCGTGCCGTCTGGCAATGCCTCCATCTTCGATCTGAAGGGGCTGCTCAACCAGACGCCGACCGCCTCGCCCGCGCCCTGACGACGCCTGGCCCGTCGCTGGCACGCCTTGCTACGGACGTGATCGGCCCACTACTCGTCGGGGCGGCTGCGCGGTCGGGCGGGCAACCCGCCGCTCGTCGTTGTCAGCGGCATCGCGCGGGCTCGAACCCTAGCCGGCGGTTGGCTTCTTCGGCTTCTTCGGCTTGGGTGGTCGGTTCGGAGTCTTGTCGCCCATCGTTAACCTCCAGCATCATGGCGAGTCGCAGGCGGTCACCTGCGGCGTTGCCGACACAATAGCGACCGCAGCTCCTCACCCGCGGCGATGTCGACCCGCTCGTCGTGTTCGACGACGACGGCGACCGCAGAGAGCGTCCTTGACCCGCCGGCTAGCCAATCTTACCGTAACAAGTAAGAACGCGGCAGTCGACAGGCATAGGGCGGAGGCGACATGCGGATCACATCAAAGGGACAAGTCACCATCCCGCAGGCCGTACGCGAGCAGGCGGGCCTCCTGCCGAATACCGAGGTCGAATTCGTCGTCGAGGGCCGGGCGGTCAGGATCGTGAAGTCCGCATCGATCAAGCGAGCTTCGCGCGGGGCGCGCGCCGTTGGTCGGCTACGCCAGCATACGGGCCAGGTTCGGATGAGCACGGATGAGATCATGGCCCTCACCCGAGGCGAGGCATGACCGCGGTCCTCGTAGATAGCAATGTCCTTCTCGACGTTGCGACGGGTGCCCCGGTCTGGGGGGATTGGTCCAGCGCCGTCCTCGAACGAAGCGCCGACGAGGCCGTCCTCGTCATCAACCCGCTGGTCTATGCCGAGGTCTCGATCGGCTTTGATACGATCGAGGCGCTCGAAGCCGCGCTGTCCGCCCAGGCTGTATCGAGATCAACGCGTTGGTCTGGCCCTCCCCGAATGGGATCGGCATCATGGATCTGGCCAAATGGCAGCAGACCGTCGACGTCGCCCTGGTGGCCGGGATCATCAAGGCCGCCCCGCCGGCCGAGGCGTACCGGACCGACCTCGCCACCAAGGCGCTCGAAGGCATCACCGACGACACCAAGGGCGCCGGCTTCGTGAAGGGCGTCGTCGAGGTCACCGAAGGCGGCAACTAGCCGTTTCGGGTTCTCGCAGACGGAAAGGGCCGGCCCGCAAGGGCCGGCCCTTTCACTGGTCTCGAGGGTCGGGAACGACCCGACCCGGCGGGACCTATCCGCCCATGGTGTGCGGCGGCTCGTCCGAGCCCGGGAGCAGGATCTTCGCGTCGAACGCGGCCTCCGCCTCGTTCCACTTGCGATTCTCCTCGCGGGTCTGCAGGACGTGGAACAGGATCCACAACGCGATCCCGATGATCGCGAGCGGACCCTCGGTTCCGGGGAACGGGTACAGCGGCCCGATATCGGCCGGGTTGCTGAACGACTCAAGTCCGGTGGGCATGGTTGCTCCTTTCGATCAGGTGCGCGTATCGGACCCGGACAACTCCGCGAGCCCTTCCCGCTTCTCGATCTCCTCGAAGGCGGTGTAGGTGCGGGAGAAGTACGGGTACGACGAATCGAGCGTGTTGGTATCCATTCCGGCGAGCTCCACCTTGCGCGGGATGCGCAGGATGCCGGCCGCCTTCAGGACGCGCGCGAGGACATAGAACGGCGCGAACCCGAGGACGGCGAACATGATGACCGCGCCGATCAGGTTGCCGAGTGGGTTGATCGCAGGAAAGCCGTCGGGTGTCACACCGAACCACGGCAGGGCGCTACCCGCCAGAGGGGCTGCCGCCGGGTACCCCCACAGGAGGAAGCCCGCGACCACGACGCCGAAGAATCCGGCATAGCCGTGCACCGCGACGGCGCCGACGGCGTCGTCGATCCTGAACCGGCGCTCCACGTAGTGATGCAGCTTGAACGCCAGGATGGCGCCCACACCGCCGACGATCATCGCCTGGATCGGGTGATACAGGTCGTTGCCGGCCGAGGCCGAGATGATCCCGGCGAGTCCGGCGGACAGGGTCCAGAAGGGCTGGCCCTTGCTGACGATGAATCCGGCCAGCATGCCCCCGGACAGGGACATCAGGAAGTTGAAGGTGATGCCGGACAGCGTGGTCGGCATCAGGTAGATGTTCGTCGCCGAGTAGAACGGCTCGGCCTCCGTGCCGATGTTGAAGACCGGGATGTTGCACGCTGCGTAGAACCCCCAGAAGCCCGTGTAGATCAGCAGCAGGCCGATTGACGCCATCCACACGTTGTGGGGCGGGATGTTCCGGATCTCCCCGTTGGGACCGAACTTCCCGATCCGCGGCCCGATCACGATCACCACGGCCAGCGCGGCACCGCCGGCGATGGCATGGATGACGCCTGAGGCGTACGCGTCGTGGTAGCCCATCAGCTGGACCATCCAGCCGTTCGGCGACCAGCCCCAGGAGGCATCGATGATCCAGAGGATGGACCCGAGCACGACCGCCATGATCAGGAACGCGGTGGTCCGCGTCCGTTCGATGATGGCGCCCGAGACGATCGATGCGGCCGTCCACGAGAAGAGCAGGAAGGCCGCCCAGAAGACGCCGGTGATGCGGTCCCCCATGTTCGGTCCCATCAGCGGGGACCACGGGTAGAAGTTATCCGCCAGGGCCGTATCGATGCCCATGCCGGCGTTGATGAACGGACCGTTGATGAACGCGAAGTAGATCCACCAGCCGAAGAAGAAGAACGAGACCGTGACGACGGGGATGAGCATCACGTTCTTGATCAGGATGTGCTGGAGGTTCTTCCTCCGTCCGATGCCGGCCTCGTACAAGGAGAAGCCGACATGGATGAGGAACATGATGACGACCGTCATCCAGTAGTAGAACTCAGTGAACAGGACGTTCAGGGAATCGGTGAGATCGGACATGAACTCCCTCTGCGGATGCGGTTCGATCGGATGCGCGGCGACAGACTCCGGCTGCCGCTCCTGGGCCGCGGCGACTGCGTCTCCTGGTGGGTCCTCCTTCCTCCCCCTACCGTGCGCCGGTGCGTTCCTCCGGATCGAGCTCGACCGTGATTGACAGGAAGCGGATGGGCAGCCCGTCGAGGCGTTCCGGTCCGTGCGGGACCTGGCCGTCGAACATCAGCGAATCGCCCGGCTCCATCTCGTACGTATGGCGTCCGTAGCGATAGACGAATGAGCCCTGCAGTCCGTACAGGAATTCGACGCCGTCATGCTGGAAGAGCGGGAAGGTCTCGCGCTGCTCCGTCAAGGTGACCAGGAACGGCTGGATCCTTCGCTGGGCCCCTTTGGCCGCCGCCAGGAGCTCGTAGCGGTGGCCGTGGCGCGTGCCTTGTCGGACGAGCTCGATCCCTTCCCCGGCACGGACGTACGACGCGTCCCGCTCCTCCTCGAAGCCGCGGAAGAACGTCGTGACCGGGACCTCGAGTGCCTGCGAAAGGCGGGCAAGAGTCCGCAGGCTGGGCGACGTCTGCGCGTTCTCGATCTTGGAGATCATCCCGAGCGACAGCCCCGATCGGTCGGCGACGTCCTGGAGGGTGAGGCTCAGTCGTCGACGCTCTTCGCGCAGGCGACCACCGATGGCCTGGTTGATGGCGTCCTCGAGGAACGCTGACTCATCCTCCAGCAGCGTCGCGTGGGCCTCGTCCGGTCCTGACATCGTCGCTCCGCTCCAGCGCCCCGCAGCGCAGTGGGGCTGTTCGGGGAGGGTACACCATCAGGAAACCCAGTCAAGGGCTGTCCGCGACATCTGTTGCATCGCAGTGAAGCCAGTGCTATAATCTTCCGTGCGAGTGGAACATCCGGCGGTTCAGCCGGCCGACGTCGTGTCGCGCGCTCAACCCGTGGTGGAGTCGGACCGTGTGTGGGATCGCTGGCTACCTGTCGAGACGGGACGAACCGGAGCCCGTCGGGCGGATCATGCTGGACATGCTGACGAGCCTGGCACGGCGCGGGCCGGACTCCGTCGGGATGGCCCTCTACCGGTCCGAACCGGCGCACCGGGAGGTGTGCTGGATCCGGCTTCCGGAGGGCGGCGACGCCGACGCGCACGAACGCCGGATCCTCGCCAGTCTGGCGGTGGTCGC
>JBCLDE010000113.1:0-4967 GCA_038915165.1 Candidatus Limnocylindrales bacterium | reverse complement strand
CATAGCAGCTTCAACGCGAACTACGGCATCGTGGCCGAAGAGAACGTGCGCATAGCCATGAACAGCGCGCGCTGGGACGTGGCGGGAGAAGTGCGCGAGTTGGACACTTTCGTTCAGGGGGTGAAGTTCAAATATGGCTATACCGATTATGGGCACGAGGAGCTGGCGGACGGTGTGACGGAGACCACTTTCAAGAACAAGGGGGTTGAGACGCGAATCGAGGCCACCCACGCCAGGTTGGGGCCGTTCACCGGCGTCTTCGGGATGCAGTTGACTAACGTTGATTTCTCGGCGCTTGGCGCTGAAGCGTTCGTGCCGCAAGTCGAAACCGGCACCCAGGCGCTTTTCCTCTACGAAGAAGCCACCTTCGGCGAGGTCAAGCTCACCTTTGGCGGGCGTGGTGAGCGCACTGCGCTGGACTCGGCCGGCGGTGGCCAATTCGGTCCAGCCCAGACGCGCAAGTTTTCGGCGCAGAGCGGTGCCATGGGCGCGCTCTACAGCCTCAACCAGAACATGGTACTGGCCACCAACCTTTCGTACACCGAGCGTGCGCCGTCTTACGCCGAGTTATTTGCGAAGGGTCGGCACGTGGCAACCAGCCAGTACGAGGTGGGTGACCCGACACTGGCGAAAGAGCAATCGAACGGCGCCGACGTGCAACTGCGCTGGCGTTCGGGCGCGCATTCGGCCAGTATCGGCGGCTACACCAACCGCTTCCAGAACTACATCGGGTTGTTCAACAGCGGTGACGACGTGGGCTCGAACCATGACTTGCTGCCGGAGGCCAAGTTCCGCGCGGTGCAGGCCGGGTTCCAGGGCTTCGAGACGGAAGGCAAATTCCGGGTAGCTGAGGGAGCAGGCAGCCTCGATCTCAAGCTGCGCGGCGACTATGTGCGGGCGACCAACCGCGACACGGGCGCGCCGCTGCCGCGCATTGCCCCGCTGCGCCTAGGCGCGGGACTCGATTACCGGATTGGCAACTTCGGTGCCAGTCTGGACGTCACCCGTGCCGCCGGGCAAAACCGCGTCGCGCCCGGTGAACTGCGCACCGGCAGCTACACGCTGACCGACGCCGCGCTGACCTGGCGCATCAAGGCGCGGGCGCTGAACCTGGAGGCAACCCTCAAGGGCAACAACCTGTTCAATCAAGAAGCGCGGGTGCATGCGTCGCCGCTGAAAGACATCGCGCCACTGCCGGGGCGCGGCCTGCTCGTGGGGTTGCGCGTCAGCTTCTGAGCTTGTGGGAGCGCCGACGTCCTCCCGGTGCCGGGACAAAAGTTTCATGTAGTCGGCATTGGTCGGCAGATGCCAACGAGGACGTCGGCGCTCCCATTCAAAAGAAAAACGTAACCGCGCATTAAAAATGCTAAGTAAAAATAAGCTCCTCCAAGAATGCAACACGGCACTAGCCTGGGCTCTGCTCGCCAGCATCGCCCTGCACGCCTTCGTGCTGAGCTCGCTGCGGCTCGAATCGCCTCGTCACGACCCCGCCTTGGCCTTGCCGCTGGTCGTTCATCTGCGCCCGATGGAGGAGGTTCCGCGACCGCTGCCTGCGCTAACGCCGGAAACACCGGCACAGCCGCAGCGCGCGGCGCCACAGCAAACGGTAGCGGACATGCCGCAACTTGTCGCCACGACTCCAGACCCGGCATCCGTTCAGGTCGCGCCGGAGCCTGCCGCCCTTGCTCCCGCGCCGACAGCGCAGCCGACGTCCGTCGCGCGTGAGGATGCGCCACAAGTCACGCCGCCTGAATTCGCCGCCGCCTACCTGCGCAACCCCAAGCCGCGCTATCCCGCGTCCGCCCGTCGCAACGGCGAATCGGGCACGGTGCTGCTGAAAGTCCTGGTTACGCGCGAGGGGCTGTCCAGCAGAGTCGAGCTGGAAAGCTCCAGCGGATACAATGCCCTCGATCAGTCGGCGCTGGAGACCGTAAAGCGCTGGCGCTTCACGCCCGCGCAACGGGGCGGCGACCCCGTTGAAATCTGGGTGCGCGTGCCGATCGCCTTCCGTTTGGAAGAACAGTTAAACTAGCCGCCGCTTGGGCGTGACCCATTGTAGGTCGGATCAAGCGTAGCGATCCGACAATGCGCACCTAAAAGAACGTCGGATCGCTACGCTTGATCCGACCTACGTGCTGGAGGAACAGTGAAGCCCGACATGCAGTTATAATTGCGCCACTATGACCGACAAATACGCCGTTATCGGCAACCCCATCGCACACAGCAAGTCGCCGCAAATCCACGAGATGTTTGCGCAACAGACCGGACAGGATTTGAGCTACGAAGCCGTGCTCGCGCCGCTGGATGGGTTCGCTGCCACGGTCGAGCGCTTGCGCCATGAGGGTTACCAGGGTTGCAATGTCACTGTACCTTTCAAGTTCGAGGCTTTTAAACTCTGCACAGCACTCACGCATCGCGCAAAAACTGCGCAGGCGGTGAACACACTGAAATTTGACGGTAAGGAAATACTGGGTGACAACACCGATGGCGCCGGATTGGTGGCCGATATCGAACGCAATCTTCGTTTTGAATTGCGCGGCAAGCATGTCCTGCTGCTGGGCGCGGGTGGTGCGGCATATGGGGTATCTTTACCCTTGTTGGCCTCGGGCGCTATGCTGACCATAGCGAATCGCACCAGAAACAAGGCCGACTTGCTGGTCCAGACACTCAGAAAAATGTCGCAAGAAAATACCGCTCAAAAAAACGGTCAAATTAATGCGCTCGCAGGCGGACTGCTGCTGGGCAGCGTTCGCAGCCGCAGTTATGCGTCCCTGGCTGGCAATAAATTTTATGCGGTCATCAACGCCACCTCCAGCGGCCTGTCCGACGAAATGCCACCCTTGCCGCGCGACGAAGAAATTCCCCCGCGCGCAGTACTTTCCCCCTTTGTAAAAGGGGGAGCAGGGGGGATTTTCGCGCCCGGCGCGCTGGCCTACGACCTGATGTATGGCACAGAAACGCCGTTCATGAAATTCGCCCGCGAACAGGGTGCTGCCAAAGTTGCGGATGGCCTCGGTATGCTGGTGGAACAGGCGGCGGAAGCCTTCCTGGTATGGCGCGGAGTTCGCCCGGATACCCAGCCTGTCCTGGCCAAGCTGCGCCAGTCTTAACGGTCATGGCAATTGCCCCCCGATAATGGAACTTGCCATGACCGTTTCCCTCTCCCCAGCCCTCTCCCCGAGGGAGAGGGGGGCAAAGTCTCGCTGCGCGAGTTTCACGTTAATATGTCGAAAGGGCGCCCGATGAAATGGCTGTGGTCATGGCTATGGCGCGTGTTTGCGGGGCTGCTGTTACTGCTGTTGCTCTACCAACTGTGGATATTCGCGCAAATTTTTTGGTGGATTAAATTCAACCCTGCCACCAGTTCGTTCATGGAAACCCGGCTGGAAATCATGCAAGACAGGAATCCGAACGCCGAGTTGCGGCATCGCTGGGTACCCTACGCAAAAATCTCCACCCATCTCAAGCGCGCACTGATCGCCGCAGAAGACGCCAAGTTCGTTGACCACGAAGGTTTTGATTGGGAGGGCATCCAGAAGGCTTATGAGAAAAACCTGCGTAAGGGCAGGATCGTGGCGGGCGGCTCCACCATCAGCCAGCAACTGGCGAAGAATTTATTTCTCTCCACCAAACGCACTCCGTGGCGCAAGGCTGAGGAGGCGCTCATCACCGTCATGCTGGAAAGCGTGATGGACAAGCAGCGCATCTTCGAAATTTATCTCAACGTCATCGAATGGGGCAATGGGGTGTTTGGCGCAGAAGCGGCGGCACGGCATTATTACCAGGTCAGCGCGGGGCAGCTATCCGAGGCGCAAGCCGCCAGCCTGGCGGCCATGGTGCCCAACCCACGCTACTATGACAGACACCGCGAAGCGCCAGGTTTACTGCGCAAGCAGGCGATTATTCTGGCGCGCATGAACGACGCGGTGATACCGTGATATAGGCGATGTGGCATCGCCATTTGTCACGTCTCATGGTTCGACAAGCTCACCACGAACGGAATAAAGGGCACCTCTAAATCTGCATTTCCCTAGCGTCAATTTATGAAGCATCCGAGCTAGGAATTTTACTCAATATCTCCAGCAACTTGCCCGGGTTGGTGGGCTTATGCAACCAACCGGTCGCACCCGCCTCCTTGGCTTGCGCTTTCAGCTCATCGCTGGTCTCGGTGGTAATCATCAGGATGGGTACGTTGCGGTAGGACAGCAAGGTGCGCAAGCCCTTGATCAGCTCCACACCATCCATGCGTGGCATGTTCTGGTCGGTCAACACCAGATCAAAGTGCTGCAGCCTGGCTTTTTCCAGCGCTTCCTGTCCATCGGACGCCTCTGTCACTTCATAGTCTAGGGCCCAGAGAGTGCTCTCCAGCATCCTCAGGAAAACACCGGAATCATCAACAATAAGCGCTGTTTTTGCCATTATATATCCTTGATGTTGTATGGCCTAACAGGGTCAGTGCATACCGTTTTGAACCCGCATAATTTGCGCTGTCCTTTGTCCAAATTATAACACTTGAGTCGTATTTGATAGCAATATCAGCGGCGCGAAACCTCCATAGGGCACCTCTAAAAATCCAGATTTCATCCCAACTGCTGCGTTGCGGGGAAAATTTCTTGCTAACATATCTATCATATGCGGCGCTGCAAAACGAAGTTTCAGTGTAGGGTAACCTTTAGGTTGGCCGGAACTAAAATTTTTCCCGCGCCTTACATTTGGGCGAACTCTGAATTTTTAGAGGCGCCCTGAATTCTTCACCGCCCGCAACACCGTCGCCCCTATGTCGGCCGGGTTGCGCACAACGTACATACCCAACTCTTCCAGCGTGACCTCCTCGCGTATGGTCACCATGTCAAAATCCATCAGCGCGCCGACCGCGCCCTCCGGATAAGACATCGCCGCGCGCAATTGTTCGCGTTCCTCGATGGACAGCGAATTGAACACATCGTGCATTACCGCCTGCGGCAAGT
>JBCLDE010000112.1:0-5119 GCA_038915165.1 Candidatus Limnocylindrales bacterium | reverse complement strand
TGACCGAGCACGCCCTCGAGCGCCGCGTCACGATCGGGGTCGACACGCATCTGGACGTTCACGTCGCGGTCGCGCTCGACGAGCGTGGCGTGAGACTGCGCGAGATCCATGTGCCGACGACGCGGGCCGGCTATCGCCAGCTCGAGCGCTGGGCCGTCGGCCTCGGTTCGGTCGAGGTCTTCGGGATCGAGGGCACCGGCTCGTACGGGGCGGGACTCGCCCGCTTCCTGCGCGAGCTCGGCCAGCGCGTCGTCGAGGTCAACCGGCCGGACCGGGCCACCCGCCACCGCCTCGGCAAGAGCGACCCGATCGATGCCGAGATGGCTGCCCGAGCGGTCCTGTCCGGCGTCGCGACGGGGACCCCCAAGGCCGGCGACGGGAGCGTCGAGATGATCCGCATGCTCAAGATCGCCAGGGACTCGGCGGTCAAGGCGCGGACCCAGTCGCTCAACCAGATCAGGGCGCTGCTCGTCACCGCGCCCGCGGAGTTGCGCGAGTCCCTGACGGGACTGACCGTGGGGCGGCTGCTCGACCGCTGTAGCGCCTTCCGGCCCGGTGCCCTCCGTTCGCCGACGGCGGTGGCCAGGCACAGCCTGCGACTGCTCGCCCGACGGAACCTCCGGCTTCGGACGGAGGCCCGGGAGCTCGAGGCCGAGATCCGCCGGCTGGTCGCGAGCACCGCCCCGGACCTGCTCGCCGCGTTCGGGGTCGGACCCGACGGGGCCGCGATGTTCCTCCGGACCGCGGGAGACAATCCCGGGCGACTGCGCTCCGAGGCTGCCTTCGCCGCCCTGTGCGGGGCGAGTCCGATCCCCGCCTCGTCGGGCAAGACGACACGCCACCGGCTCAACCGCGGCGGCGACCGGCAGGCCAACGCCGCCCTGCACCGGGTCGTCGTCGTCCGCCTGCGCTGGCACGCGCCGACGCAGGCCTACCTGGCTCGCCGGCTCGGCGACGGGAAGACGAAGCCCGAGATCATGCGCTGCCTCAAGCGCTATGTCGCACGCGAGATCCACGGCCTCCTGCGCCCGCCCGGGTCCGCTGTGGGCGTCCTCGATCATGGCGTCCGGGCCGCTTGACATCTATAGGAGCATCAACCCGTACAGCGAGGCCCAGTTCAAGACGCTCAAGTACCGCCCAGGCTTTCCCGACCGGTTCGGCTCGATCGAGGATGCCCGGGCCTTCTGTCAGGGGTTCTTCGCTTGGTCACGATATGCGGGTGATCCACCGCCACAGCGGGATCGCGCTGTTCACCCCGGCCGACGTCCACCACGGTCGGACGGACCAGCTGCTCGAAGCTCGAGCCGGCGTCCTCGCCGGCGCCTACGCCGCCCACCCCGAGCGCTTCGTCAAGGGACTGCCGGAGCCGAAGCCCGTGTAGACACTGTCAAGCAATTTGGCGTACATTCGCCAGGTAGTGAGTGCAATCCCTGCAGTCCCCGGCGATATCGCGGCGCCAGCCGAGCCAGCGGACGCTGACCTCGCACGCGAGGCGCGCACCCTGCACCATCTCGTGGCCCTCGCGCGCAAGCGCCTCCCCGACGACGCCTGGGATTACATCAGCGGCGGGACCGCGACCGAGACGACGATGCTCAGGAACCGCCTGGCGCTCGACAGCCTCGGGTTCAACCCACGCGTTCTGCGGGACGTCTCGGAGGTCGACCTGAAGGGGAGCCTGCTCGGCCACCAGCTTCGCCTGCCCGTGGTGCTGGCTCCGATCGGATCCCTGTCACTCGCAGATGCGCAGGGCGCGGCGACCGTCGCGCGGGCCGCGACGACGTTCGGGACGATCAATTTCGTGAGCTCGGTCACTACGCCGTCGCTGGAAGAGGTTGCGGAGAGCGGATCGTCGCCGATGGTCTTCCAGCTCTATGTGCGGGGGGATCAGCAATGGATCGACGACTACGTCAGCAGAGCACACCGTGCGGGCTACGTCGCGGTCTGCATCACCGTCGACTCCGCGTACTACTCCAGCCGGGAGCGTGACCAGATCCGTGGATACGTACCTCCGGGCCGACGGCAGTCGGGGGGCCACGAATTCCAGGCGGCGTTGAACTGGGACACGCTCAGGCGGACCATCGCAGCCGCGCCGCTGCCGATCATGCTCAAAGGGGTGACCCACCCAGAGGACGCCGAATTGGCGGTCCGGGAAGGCGTCCGCGTCATCTACGTGTCCAACCACGGTGGCCGCCAGCTCGACCATTCGGCGGCCAGCATCGACCACCTTCCGGACATCGTCGCCGCAGTAGGCGACAAGGCCGAAGTTGTCGTCGATGGCGGGTTTATGCGCGGCACCGACATCGTGAAGGCGCTAGCGCTGGGTGCGAATGCGGTGGCAATCGGGAAGCTTCAGGTCTGGGCACTCGCGGCCGGGGGCGATGCGGGCCTGGTTCGAGCGCTCGAGCTTCTCGAGATCGAGGTTCGGCTCACGATGGCGCTGCTCGGCGCACGCTCCGTGTCCGAGCTCGCGCCAGGGCAGTTGCGGTCGGTCGCTCCGGTGGCGCCTCCTGGGATCAGGAGCGCGTTCCCGCATCTCGCCCGGGAGTTCCCGGACATCGCGTAGGGCTCGCCGGCGGAACACGTCCGGGCAACCGCCACCGTCGCGGGACGGTTCGGCGGGCGGCTGCCGGGTTGGATACAGTTGTCTACAGCGACGACCGACTGAACCGCCCTGGGTTTCGTGGAGACCCTGAGGTGCCTTCGGTTTCAGGCGGCCTCACCGGTCGCCGGTAGGCGGGAATGGTAGGCCGCTTCGAACTCGGCCGGCGGGATGTCGCCGCAGGCGGAGTGAAGACGCTGCTCGTTCCACCAAGCCACCCACGCCGCGGTGGCGAGCTCGACCTGGTCGGCCGTCCGCCAGGGGCCCCGGGCCCGGATGAGCTCGGTCTTGTAGAGGCCGTTGACCGTCTCGGCGACCGCATCGCTGCCCTGCCGGTCGCCGCCGTGATCCATCCCTGTGGTCGTCCCATGCCCACCTCCGTGATAAAGGTGTTGCGACGACCCCTTGAATCCGCCCAGTACCCCTGTCGGAGTGGTGGACGAGTCCCGCGAGATCGGCCGACCGCCGGCTCCAGATCGCCATCTCGAGGGCGTCGAGGGCGAGCTCGGCTCGCAGGGAGCTCGATACCCGCCAGCCCACGATCGCGCGGCTGAAGGCGTCTGGGCCGGGACCGTCGTCCGGATCGATCGGTTCCGGACCGCGCCAGCCAGCGTGACGGCCGCGCGCTGCCCGCGGGACCCAGCTGTGGTGTCGGGCGCACGGGTCGCCCTGTCGAACACGGGATGTTGATGCCCGGCAGAATCGCGGATCCCCTACGGCGTCGCGTTATCGCCACCATCAGGTCATAGTGTCGAATCGGGATTCCTAGTCACCGCGTCGGGATCCTCTGCGGTTTGGGTCCCTTGCGGCGCTGATGCGCTCGCTGGGTTTGCCAAGCCATCGCTTGAGATCGCGACTCGGAACGTTCAGCATCCCGCGATCCTCGTGAACCCTCATCCCCCAACGATGCAGCACCCGAGCTGCCGCTCGGTCCAGGTGATCCTCCCTGTCAGGCAAGTCGAGATGCGGGCTGGAGCCGATGATGTCACAGCGGCATGTCCCTGGGCGCACGTTGCTGGCTTCCGCTGACCTCGCGATCTCCTCTGTCAACGTAGGCCGACAGCAGCGTACATCGTCGAGTTGCTCACCTCATGCCGTCGTCGTCAGATGAGCCATTGACACGCTCATGGGACACCACGACGATCTATCGCGGAGGACCCCGCCGATGCGCTACCTGACCAACGCCGACGTGGCGAACTTGATTGACGCGGAGGCCGCCATCAAGGTGATGCGGGCGGGCTACGACGAGTACCGCAGCGGGGTCGCCGAGCAGATCCCTCGCGCCGATCTGATCTCGCACGCTGGCGTCGGCAACCAGGGCAGCGTCCACCGCCTGGGCGTGATGGCCGGCTCCTCCCGCAATCTCGACCTCGCCGTGGTCCGGATCAAGTCGGACATCGTCAGCTGGTCGGCCTCGGGGCGCGAGGAGAAGTACGCCGGACGGCCGGGCCTCTTCGCCGGGATCGTGATGGCCTTCCGCCTCTCGACGGGGGCACCCGTGGCGATCCTCCAGGACGGGCTCCTCCAGCACGTTCGGGTTGGTGCGGCCGCGGCCATCGCGACCGATATCCTCGCGCCCCGAGAGATTTCGCACATCGCACTCTTGGGGTCGGGCGGCATGGCGGAGGCGTTCCTTGCCTCGATCGTCCATGTTCGTTCACCAGAGCGAGTCCGCGTGTTCAGCCCGAACCCCGCTCATCGCGCCAGCTTCGCCGCGGCCATGTCCGCCCGCCTGGGGATCCAGGTTCAGCCGGTGGGATCCGCCCGCGAAGCGGTTGAGGGTGCGCCCTTGGTCCTGTGCGCGACGAACAGCACCAAGCCCCCGTTCGAAGCCGCGTGGCTGGCACCGGGTTCGCACGTCACCGTCGTGACGCGGCGGGAGGTTGGACCCGACCTCCTCCGCCGCGCCGACCTGGTCGCCTGCCTGGGCGCGAGCAGCTACCCCGCAGACACCGTCCCCAGGATGCACCTCACCCGGGGCGGGTTTGGCGCGTTCCTGGCCCTCACCCCGGAAGAGCAATCGATCCTGCCCACGCCCGAGCCTGGCGACGAACCAACCGAGCTGCCCCTCTTTGAGCAGAAACTCCCGTGGGTGGAACGACCAGGCGCCGCCCTGACGGTGCTCGTCGCTGTGGGGACGCAGGGAGTCCAGTTCGCAGCCGTCGTTGGTGCCATCCTGCAGGCGGCTGACGCCGCCGACGCGGGCCAGCGCCTCCCCGATGACTGGCTCCTCCAGGACATCCGAACCTGAAGCGCGAGCATCACGAGGCGCGCCCGTATTGAGGGGTTCGGCCCTGTCTCCTGCCCTCGGCGCTGGCGGAGGCGCGCGCTGGAGGTCATTGCCACCAAGGTGCGCCACGCGTGTGCCTCTGACGCTCGTGTGGAGCGCGACGAGACCCATAAGATCCGTGGCTTCGCAATTGGTCATGGCGAAGGCCGCATCCCACCGACACTCTGAACCCATCGTCGAGGGACCCTTTGGTACGACGTGGCGGGTCCACGATCTCGTGACCGAGGATG
>JBCLDE010000111.1:0-5247 GCA_038915165.1 Candidatus Limnocylindrales bacterium | reverse complement strand
GTCGAGGGCACCAGGAGGCGCCTCGGCCGCTCTCTCGACGAGGGCCGATGATCCGATGATCGACACGATCAGGTCATGGTGTTGGGGTTTCGCCGCAGCCGATGTAACGGCTGTCGCGGCCGCTGGCGTTCGGACCGATCGCAGGTGGGCCAATGGCGCGCTTGAGGCGTTCGACGTGTCACGGCGGCCCAGGCGCGCGTCGCAGGGCGGCTCGTACTCTCGGTCGCCTCACCTGGCCGCCCGACCCGACCCCGGCCTCCGCCGTGAGGCGCGTGCAGTGGGTGGAGTCTGCGGTTCGAGAGGTGGGAGGCCGATGTCGCGCCCGGCCTCATCGTCAACCGAGACCCCGAGCCCTGCCGCTGCTCCAGCTAATCTCGGCGGCCGGCTTGGTGGCCCGTCCAGGCGACCCGGTTGGCAGGCCAGGGCGGACCGGGTCGCTGGCCAGGGCGGCGTTGCCATCGGCGGCGGGATCCGCCAGCTCGTGCGGCCGCACCACATGCCGTGGCCGGACGTCCCGCATCCCGGCAGCCAGCCGTTCGGGAGCGCAGCCGCGCGGCGGGTCGGGGTAGCTGACCATGGTCGGGCTGCGGGGAGGCGGGCTCCTCAGGTCGCACCGCGCCTCAATCTCGTAGAGGCGCCCCTCGGGGGTGATCGTGCCGAGGTAGCGGCCGGCGGGGTCGAACACGTCGCCGTCGTTCCAGGGCGCCCAGCCGAGCCAGCCCAGGTCCAGATCAAAGACATCACGCCCGTGGCGGAAGGCCACGACACCGCCGCGCGAGTCGAACAGGAACTCGATGTTTCCTTCCACGGTCACGCCTGCACCTTCAACCCTCCCGGCCATCCGATCGCCGCACGCCCGGTACGCGTCCCATCCTCCGAGGAGAGCGGAGCGCCCGCTGCGGAGCCGGGAGCCGTGGGGAGTCGACTTGAAGGCCGCTTCGGCGGCGGCGTCGTATCGGCACCGACAGCATACGCCTCCGCGGCCGTCCTGAGCATCCCAAGGGCGCGGTCTTCGAACCCCGGCGGTGGCGTAGCCGACCGCGTTGACGAACAATTGGATATCGGCCGAAACCGGGCGGCCCGTCCCTGGCGCTTCGCCGTCCCTGGCCGGTCATGAGTGGGAGGTCCGCGGGAGCGGGCATCCCACTCACACATTCGAATGGGCGTCGGACGCGAAGTCGTCCCGCCGCGTCAGATCAGGTCAGCGATCGCCTCATTCCACGCGACCATTCTGCGGGTGACTCCCGCGTCGACGAGCGCACTGATGACGCCGCGGCCATCGAGGCAGACGCCGGCCCGCATGACCAGGCGCTGGAACTCCGGCGCCATGCTGAGACGACCCAGCTTCTCGGGATCGCCCCGCAGCAGCCCGAAGCCAACCAGGTCACCGCCGTGGGCGGCCAGGAGCACGAGCTCGACGCTCTCGATCTCGCCCGCCGCCTTGAGCCCATTCCAGTAGGCGGCGGCTTCCTCGAACAGCTTGCCTGCCGCGGCTTCCTTGCCGGCGCGCGGCGAGCCCCAACCGATGCAGAGCCCGAATTCGGCCACGGCGAACCCTCCTCAGGAACCCATCCCGCGAGTCGGGCTCGCCAGTGGCTCGGCGCGGTCCCGGCGGCCGGTGTACGGACCGCGCGTCGACGCCTCCCGCGTGTGGCCACGATGACCTCCGAGGGGCAGGCTGGCCAGATGCGAACGGCCCGCAGAAGCCTCGAGCTCGAACTGGCTGGCCCGGTGACGGGTCGCCCGCCTGGGAGAACGTGACCTCGTCGGAGGGTGGTCGACCGGGCCGGCAGCACCATCCACCCATCGTGCTGGGCCTGGTCTGCCAAACGAGCGGATCGCGCCGCCCACCTGGCGAGCTTCCTGTGGCAGCCTCGCACCCTGCCCGACTCAGCGGCCATCGACGAGCCGGGCTCACCTGCGATGATGGACCGTATGCCGCGTCGCCCGCCCTCCTTCCGCGATCGCCTCGCGCGAGACCTCGCCGACATCGAAGCCCAACTCCAGGCGCTGATCGACATCTCCGAGATCCGGTACATCAATCCCAACGGTCGTGGCCGCGGGATCTTCGTCATCGGGGCGTCTGACTTCGGATGGGCGCCAAGCGACGATCAGCAGCAACTAGCCCGAATGCGGCTGACCCGTGACTACGACTCTTGGTATGCGAGGTTCCGCACGCTCTTCGGCGGGATCACGCCGGAACTCAAGAAGTCGATCAATAAGGCGGATCGGTTCACGCGCGGTTGGATCACACGCTCAGGCCACTACGACCACGCGATCCCACGCACGATCGCCGAGGCCAAGATGGTCGCCGCTAGGCGCATGACCCCACTTCGCGAAGCCCTGGCACTCTTGGGCAGCCAGGGAGAGGGTGGCATCCGCCTCGTCCCGGACACCAGCGCCCTGATGGACGCGCCCGACCTGAGCGCCTACTCGGAGGCTGCTGGCGCCAAGACGTTCACGGTGCACCTGCTTCCCCAAGTCCTCGTCGAACTGGACGCCCTAAAGGACGGGGGTCGCAATGCCGAGCAGCAGAAGCGGGCTCGCGCGGCCCTGCGCGGGATCAAGAACCTCAAGCAGCGAGGCGAACTCACGAAGGGCGTCAAGTTGACGCGAGGGATCACGGTTGTCGCGGACCCGCGTGAGCCGGACTTTGCGCGGCTCCCGGACTGGCTCAACCCGCAGGTGCCTGACGATCGCGTGTTGGCCGGCGCGCTCGAGGTCCAGGCAGAGCACCCATCAAGCGTCGTGATCCTGGTCGCGAGCGACATCAACTTGCAGAACAAGGCCGAGGTGGTGGGCCTACCGGCCGTCGAGCCACCTGAGCCGCCCGACGCCGGCCCGTGATGCGTGGCGACTCTGCCCAACCGCACTCGCAGAGCGCAGTCGCCGACGATCCAGGTGTCAATCCCGCGCTAACCGATAACCGATCGGCACCGAGCAGAACCGGCTGATCGAGGCCACCAGCCCCCCGCACGATCAGGTCATCGTGTGCGGGCGAGTGAATGAGGGCGAACGGCGTTGACTGGGTCGACTTCTACAATCACGGAGCGCACGCATACCGCTCTCGCGGGCCGCACCCCGATGGACGTCCTTGTCAGCAACGTCCGTGGGAGTCACAGCTAGGCCGCACTGGGGTGTCCGACCGCGAGCATGTAGACGACCGCCTCTTCCACGCCGTCGACGCCGAGCATCTCGTTCATCGCGTCGTCCATGAACGCCCCGATCCCGCACGCGCCGAGGCCCATCTCGATCGCCGCCAGGTAGGCGTTCTCGCCGACGTGGCCGGCCTCGAGCAGCCCGTACCGGTAGCTCCGGTCCTGGTATTTCGGGCGCATCCGCTGGAGGATCATCGTCACGAACAGGACGGCGCCGCACTGGCCGAGGAACTCCTGGCCGAGCCCCTGCTCGACGACCCGCGCCCGCATGTCCTCGGCCCGCACCTGCTCGAGGGCGTGCTCGCGGTAGGCATAGTGGTAGACCCCGCGCTCGACGCCGTCGACGTTGTGGACGATCGGATAGACCTCGATCGGATAGAGCGCGCCCGATGACGGCGCCGTCCGGCGGGCGTTGCCGAACCTGTCGGCGCTGATCCCGCTCGTCAGGAACAGGAAGCGAGACAGCTCGTCGAGGCTCATCGGCTGGCCTGAGTACGAGCGCGTCGAGCGACGGGCGGCGATCGCCCGGGCGGTCGGCAGCCCGCCGTCGAGTCCCGGCTCCGGGAGGGCGACGC
This sequence comes from Candidatus Limnocylindrales bacterium, assembly GCA_038915165.1. Taxonomy (GTDB): domain Bacteria; phylum Chloroflexota; class Limnocylindria; order Limnocylindrales; family CSP1-4; genus SPCO01. Next base: position 1,514 of record JBCLDE010000111.1, on the reverse strand, counting down.
TGCGGGCGCCGGGGTAGGCCTTGTACAGCTCGACCGGCTGGCCCCAGTTGGCGACGCTGCCGAGGGCGTCGATGACGCCGGGTTTGCTCCACTGGTGGTAGATGACCCCCACGTCCGAGCCGGCCGAGATCGGCGGCGGCGGGCGCAGCCCGCGGCCGAGGACCAGGCCACCGACGCCGCCGACCGCCAGGCCGAACAGGCCGCGGCGCGACAGGGTCGCGCGGGTCAGCAGGTGGAGGGGCTTGACCGGCTCACCGTCGACCGCGGCGCTCGCCGTCGCGAGCGGCCGTGGTGCGGCCGCTCGCGACGGCGTCGGGCGTGCCGGCGTTCGGCGCAACCGGAACTTCGCGTAGCCGACCAGCCGGCCCCAGTTGAGCACGACGTGAAGGAGCGCAAAGCCGCCCATGACGTAGCCCGAGACCGTGTGATACCAGAAGTCGTTGAGGTCCCAGAGATCGGACACTATCCCGGTGATGCCGGTGGTCAAACCGCTCAGGAGGAGGCCGGCGCTCGAGAGGAAGTTGAGGTCGTGCCGTAGTCGCTTCATGGCCGTGCACCGCTTCGCTGTGGCGGTGACGCCGCGACCCCCTCACCGCGGGCGGTCGTGCGTCCCGTGCCACAAGTCTAGTCCGAACTTCCAGTGAGAAACGGGCGCGTTTGAGTTCAGATCGGCTCGTTCGGGCTGCGCCGCTCTGTCTACGTGGCGGCGGGTGAGACGCCGATCAGCTCGAACGCCCGGGCCTGGAGGGCGGTCGGTTCGGCGAGGACGTCGAACGCGGCGGCCTCCTCGGCCCCGGCCGGCACGACCCGATTGCGGGTGAGCGTGGCGAGCTCGGCGAGGAGCGTGGGGAAGCTGTGGACCGGGAGCCCGTCGGGCGTGCGGTGATCGCGCTCCTTGCGGCGGGCTTCAGGCGAGCGGCCCCGGGGCCCGACCGGATCGGTCCGCGCCGGGGGCGCCTCGTCGCGATAGAGGAGCGGCGCCCAGGCGCGTTCGAGGTGCCAGCGCAGGTAGGCCGCGAGGAAGCACAGGAACAGATGCGCCCGCACCCGGTCCTCGCGATGGTGGAAGATCGGGCGGACGGCGAGGTCGTCGCCCTTGAGCGCCCGGAAGTCGCGCTCGACCGCGCTGAGACGCTTGTACGTCTCGACGACCGCGGGAGCGTCGAGCCGCTCCGGCCCGACGCTCGTGCGGATCACGTACAGCCCATCGAGCGCGGCCTCGGCGGCGATCGCGTCGGTGCGCCGGCGATAGGCGAAGGCGCCGTCGGCGATGTCGAGCTCGACGTGCTTGGCCATCTTCTTTCGGTCGACCACCCGTCCGGCCCGCAGGCCGATCGCGGCGGCCGTCCGCAGCCGACCCCGCTCGACCAGCCGGGCGACCGTCGCCAGCGCGGCCTCGGTCTCGACCAGGAGCGCCTCGCGCTTGCGGGCTCGCTCCGCGGCGAGGACCGGGTTGCGACAGACGACCAGCCGCTCGCCCGGGAAGTCGGGCGAGCTGATCTCGGCGAGGTTCC
>JBCLDE010000110.1:0-5400 GCA_038915165.1 Candidatus Limnocylindrales bacterium | reverse complement strand
CGGGGTCGGGCGTACGGTCGGGCGTACGGCCCGGCGTACGGTTCGGCCCGCATCACGCCTGATAGGCGACCTCGCCGTGAACCGAGAGGTCGAGGCCCATCTCCTCGACTTCCGGTTTGACCCGGATGCCGAGCAGGAGATTGACGAACTTGATGATCGCGAAGGTACCGACGACCGCGTAGCCGACGACCGCGAGCGCGTCATCGACCTTGGAGCGCGCTCGCAGCAGGGTCGCGCTGAAGCACAGGCCGCCGGCCACGAGGCCGATGAGCAGGGCGCCACCGACGGTGACGAAGCCCGACGCCGGTGTGACCGCGACCAGGCCCGCGCCAAGGACCGTCATCGGCACGTCGTGCGGCTCCGTGCCCTTGCCGTTGAGGTGGCGCTTGCCGATCAGGAGGGCGACGACCAGGGCGGAGACGCCCGAGCTGATATGGACGACCGTGCCGCCGGCGAAGTCGAGCGCGCCCAGCTTGAACAGCCAGCCGTCGGCGGACCAGACCCAGTGGGCCAGCGGGGAGTAGATGAAGATCGACCACAGGACCGTGAAGAGGACGAACGACCCGAACCGCTTGCGCTCCGCGAACGCGCCCGAGATGAGCGCCGGTGTGATCGCGGCGAACATCAACTGGAACGACGCGAACAGGACGAACGGGATCGTCGTCGCGTAGACCGTGCTGGGCTCGAGTCCGACGTGGTTGAACATCGCGAAATCGAGGCCGCCGATGAGGCCCATGCCGTTGACGTCTGGCCCGAAAGCGAGCGTGAAACCGACGATCACCCAGACGACGCTGACCAGGGCCAGGCCGAAGAAGCTGTGCATGACCGTCGAGAGCACGTTCTTGCTATGGACCAGCCCGCCGTAGAACAGGGCCAGACCCGGCAGCATGATCATGACCAGCGCCGTGGACATCAGCATCCAGGCGGTATCTCCAGAGTCCATCCTGATCCTCCGACCCACGGATACAGCCCGGGTACGGGCGGGCTTGTCGCAAGGCTACGGAGCGCCAAGGTCGCGGGCGACTCCCCGCCAGGACTAACAAGGTGTCGTTTGGGTGGCGAGGGCGACCGGTCGGCTGGCCACGGTTGCGGTTGCGGGTCGGCCGCGGGCGCCTACGGCCGCGCGGCGCCCACGCCCGTCGCGGCGCCCGTCGCGCCCACGCCCGTCGCGGCGCCCACGCTCAGCGGGTGCGGCCGGCCCAGACGACGAGCGGCAGGAGCAACATCGGGACCTCCAGGATGGAGTAGAGGAGGCCGCCGCCGGTCGAGTTCCCCACCGAAGTCAGCCAGTCCACCCACATGGCCCCGAACGGCAGGCCCAGGGCCACGAACGCCGCGAGCGCCAGCCACCAGTGCCGGCGACCAGCTCCGAACAGGGCGAACGGGAACAGGCTCGGTTTGAGCAGGACGAACACCGACGGCCAGTAGTGGACGACGCCGAGCGAGAGGGCGGCCACGCTCCAGATGACCGGGTTGCCGGTCCACAACTTCAGCAGGGTCGTCGGCCAGACGATGCAGAAGGCGAGGATCGGCCAGACAGCCGGCCGCGGTCGCAGCCGCCAGATCGCCCAGCCCGCTGCCCCGACCGGGATGGCCGCCCAGAGGACCGCCGCCAGCGCCGGAAACGGCACCACGGTGAACGGCACGAACAGCCACAGCGCGACCGGCGGATACAGGACATCGCCGGCCCGGATCGGGTATGGCCCGGCAAGCTGGTACGGCTCGTAGAACGGCCCACCCGACAGCCAGCGCGCGGTCGCGTCGCGGTACAAGGCGAAGTCGACGCCGAAGGGCTGTTCCAGCGGGTGCGGCGCGAGGACGACGGCAGCGAGCGGGAACAGGAGCATGGCCGCACAGGCCGCCAGGATCGTCCGCCGATCGGCGAAACGCAGGAAGAAGGCCGCGGCTCCGCGATGGCGAGACATGCTGGTCAGGATAGCCAGCGCGGGCCGTCCAGCCGGCTAGCGGCGTGCAAGGCTCCGCGACACGATCTATCCAAGGATGACGGCAAGGTCGTGCTGCTATGAAGCTTCGCGTAACGCCACCGACCGACGAGCCTCCCGCTCGAGACCCTTGACCTCGATGACGACGTGTTCGGCATCATCACGTGCGACCTCGCGCAGACCCACGATGAAGTCCGGGATGAAGTCGTGCAGTGTGCGTGGGAGGACGTGACGGCTACGGCGGCGGATCCTGCCGCCTACGGCTAATCGACGGCTAACGTTGACAGTATTTGTCATCGCGACGTAGACTACGGCTAACTTGACGAATATTAGCCGTGGATTTGCCATGAGACTTCCCGAGCGCGCTCCGACTTTCGGCGACATGCTCAAAGACGGCGATCTCATGAAGGATCTTCCTCGAGTCATCGCCAGAGGGCTAGGGCCACTGGTCGACGGCCGGTACATGCATTGGGACAGCATCCGCAGGCGAACCCCGCCCGTCGGGCTGTCGCACGAGCAGTGGTGGCTCGGTATCACGCTCGCGCGGCAACCTACGCTGCGGGAGATCCCCCTTCTGGCCTCAGACGGCCGGCCGTTCCGATACTCGTTGCCGGACCCGGTCCTGGAGCTATTGCATTGGATAGATCAGCACGCTGCGGGCGAACTCGTGGTGTCGGAAGCGATCAAGGAGCCCGGAGATCGACAGCGCTACCTCGTGAATTCCCTCATCGAGGAGGCGATCACATCGAGCCAACTCGAAGGCGCGAGCGCTACTCGACGTGTGGCAAAGGAGATGCTGCGGACCGGCCGGCCGCCGCGTGATCGCGGCGAGCGGATGATCCGCAACAACTACCAGGCAATGACGATATTGCGAGACCTCGCGGCTGCTCCTCTGACTCCGGGGACCGTCTTCGACCTTCACAAGATTCTGACAGCCGGAACGCTCGATAACCCCGACGCCGCCGGTCGCCTCCAACGCGTCGATGAGCAGCGGGTGCACGTCGAAGCTTCCGACGGAACAATCGCGCACATGCCGCCGCCGGCGGTCGAACTGCCCGAACGCCTCGAATCGATGTGCCATTTCACAAACGGCGAGGGCAACGGCTTCATACACCCCGTGGTCCGCGCGATCCTCCTTCACCTATGGCTGGGGTACGACCACCCATTCGAGGACGGAAACGGTCGAACTGCCCGAGCCCTGTTCTACCGCGAGATGCTCGCCAAGGGGTACTGGCTGTTCGAGTACGTCTCGATTTCCCGCCTCCTGCTCAAAGCACCGGTCGAATATGGGCGATCGTTTCTATACACAGAGACGGACGGCTTCGATGCGACGTACTTCCTGCTCTACCACCTCAAGATCCTGCGGCGTGCGATCGAGGAGCTCCAGGACTACCTGGTCCGGAAGATGGCGGAGATCCGTGAAACGCTGAAGCTCCTCCGGCGCACCGACCTCAATCATCGCCAGATCGCTTTGCTGTCCAACGCGCTCGCCCACGAGCGCGCCGTCTATACGATCCGCTCGCACGCTCAGAGCCACCGCGTCACGCGTCAGTCGGCGCGGACTGATCTCATCGACCTCGAAGCCAGAGGTCTGCTCGAGCGTCAAGTCATCGGTCGACGATTCCACTTCTATCCCGCTGACGACCTACGGGCCAGGCTCGCCGCCGGATCGGAACGCTCACGATGAACGCCGGCTACCTCCGCGTCGAGGTGCTCCGGCGCTATCGAGGAGACTCGTGATGGCGCGATTCGACAGAGGGCGCCCGATGACGCCGTTCAGAATGCTGGCGAGCCGGGTGGGATTCGAACCCTCGACCAAGGGATTACAAGTCTCCCCCGAGCCCGTCCACAGGGTACCCTCGGGCCGCTCCCGGCGCATGCCGCGCGTGGCGCCCATCCATGGCCTCTACCCGGTCGGACCGGAGTCCACCGCCGTGGCTGTCAACGTGGCTGTCAATCAGCGGTCGGCCCCTATCGTTCATCCGCGGGTTTGCTGGCGACCTGCCTCGGCGGGAGCGCGGCGGCGGTCGGCTCTACGGGCTGCCGGCCCCTGCCCACGCGGCCCGGAGCGTCGTCCAGGTCGCTCCACCGTCGCTCGTGATGAGGAGCTCGTTCGTACTGGGGCTTCCGTTGGCCGGGACGAGCAGGAAGCCATGTGTCGCATCGACCATGTCGAGGGTCACGGTGGCGGCGGCAGCCTCCTTCGTGTAGACCGCGCGATTGCCCTTCTCGACGAGGAAGGCGTAGAGCGCCTGGTCCCAGGTCGATGGGTCGCCGGACGGGAGTGCGGGGAGAGGAGTGGCGGTCATGTCGCACCTCATCGTGTGGTTGGTGCCCACATGACTCACTCAGGTGCGCCGAGAAAGCAACACGATGCCGAGATCGTGGCCATGTAGAGGTGCCCCCTACGGATGGCCAAAGCGCCTGGTACGCCGGGACGGCTCGCCTTTGCTCTCCGAGCGCCGGATCATCGGGACGAGTGTCAGTGAAGAAAGGACGCGAGCCGGTGTTCGATGGCCTGCCCGTGAGTTGGAAGCAACAGCTCGGATCCGCCCTTCGCGACCCGGAGGTCATGAGACTCAGCCGGTGGCTTGAGGTAGACCGGAACCTGGACCTGATCCCTCCCTCTGACCGGGTCTTCCGGGCATTCCAGCTCACCCCATTCGATCACGTCCGGGTCGTCATCCTGGGCCAGGATCCCTATCCGACGCCCGGCAACGCGGATGGTCTGGCCTTCTCTGTCCCGAGAGGCCGCCGCCCTCCGGCCACGCTCCGGAATATCCTCACGGTGCTCGGACGCGACATCCCCAACGGCGACGATCACCCCATCCGGGAGCCGATCGACGACCCGGACTTCCATCATTCCACCGCCTGGGAAGTGGTCGTCTTCGGTGCCTTCGCGCTGCTGGTCGCGTTCCCTGAGTCGGTCGTTTGGGCGGTGGCTGTGCACAGGGTCCTCTCTCGGCGGGATTCGGGCGTTTGGCCGCCTTCTGACGAGTGACATTCCTGCACGCCAAGCGAGTGCGGGGCGTAGTCTCTGACTTCGGGCACTCACCTCGCCGCGGCCCGTCAGAAGAGCGCACGGAGCAACCGCATGTCGATCTCAACGCACCGCACATGACCGATGCAGCGCTGAGCTCCATGCACGAGCGGAGCACGTTCGCGAAGCTCCTCGACGTCTGGAACGGCGGGTCGATCGAGGGTATGACGAGGCTGTGGGTATGACTGCGATGATGGGCTCACGCCATCCCGGGCCGGGCCTGACCCCTCGCAATGACTGGCTTCGTGCCTTCGGGTTGATCTGTCGGCCCGTGCCCGGGATGGCGTTACTGGTCCCGCCGGCCAGGCGAGCAGTGACCTTATAGCGCCTCTATGTCAAGAGGCGAGGGCGCGACGATGGGCCTGATCGGCGACCAGATGGCGGTAGACGACCTTCGCGAGCTGGCGCTTGAGGCTG
>JBCLDE010000109.1:0-5420 GCA_038915165.1 Candidatus Limnocylindrales bacterium | reverse complement strand
CGCCGCGGCCGCTCCCTCGACGAGGGCCGATGATCCGATGATCGACACCATCAGGTCATGGTGTTCGGCCGGAGACGGCCCGATAAGCAGCCGACCTGCGTGCGAAATCGGGCCTCACCACCGAGCAGCTGATCTACAGCGGACGAGCTGCTGGATGGCTGGTCGTCCCGAGCCTGAGGCGGTCGGTCAATCTCACGTCGCCGCATTCGGATCGGTCAGCCGAGCGACACGGCTGTCCCCGTCACGCGGATCCCGCCGGACGCGTCCGGCACCTCGACCTCGATGAGGCTGGGCCGGCCCATCTCGACACCCTGGCTGATCGTGAATCGGGCCGGCGGACGGAGTTCGCCCCGCCAGCGCAAATACGCGCCAAGCGCCGCGGCCGCTGCGCCGGTCGCGGGGTCCTCGACGACGTTACCGACCGGGAACGGGTCACGTGCCCTGAACCGATCCGCGGCCTCCCGCCAGACGAGCTGCACGGTCGTGAGGTCGGCCGCCAGCATGATCGACCGGAGTCGCTCGAAGTCGTAGTCCAGGGTTCGCAGCCTCTCGTATGAGGCTGCCGAAAGGATCAGGTGATTGGCGCCCGCATAGGCAATCGCCGGGGGCAGCGCCTCATCGAGCTCGTCCTGCTGCCACCGGAGGGCGGCGAGCACATCGGCCACGAGATCCGGCTCCGCTTCGCGCACCCGCGGCCGGACCGACGTCAAGGTCGCCCGCAGATGCCCGTCGGGTCCGCGCTCTGCGTCGACTGTCACGAGGCCGCCGTTCGTCGTCAGCAGGAACCGGGCCGGGCCGGTCCGCTCGGCCAGCGCGACTCCGCTGGCGATCGTGGCATGCCCGCAGAACGGCACCTCGGCAGCGGGGCTGAAATAGCGGACCCGGTGCGCGTCCGGGCGGCCTGTCCCGTCGGGGGCGAGGAACGCGGTCTCCGAGTAGCCCACCTGTGTGGCGATGCGCTGCATCTCGGAGGCGGTGGGCATCGTGGGGCCGATCCAGACGCCGGCCGGGTTGCCACCGGCGGGATCGAGGGTGAAGGCGGCGAGACGGAGGAGTTCTGACATCGGATCGAAGCCTAACCTCTCGGGCGCCAACAAATCAGTGCCACCCTATGTCAGGCTGAGCCCCGGACCCTCTCGAGGCCGTCGAGGATGAGATCGAGCCCGTACTCGAACTCGTCTCCGAAGTCGTAGCCGGGCTTCATGGCGTGCTCGGTGATGAACGCGACGAGGTTGGGGTACGCGTCGAAGGCGAACGGCCGGAGCATGGTCTGCGCCACCTCGGCCACCTCCTCCGAGGTCTCGAACGGCAGGTTCATCTTCGTCAGGGCGAAGCCATAGATGTCGCTGTCCAGGGCCGAGTACGCGTGGGCGGCCATCTCCATGCTAAAGCCTCCTGCCCGAAGACTGCCGATCACCGCGTCGTGGTGTCGCAGGCCCGCCGGACCCGGGTTCCTTCGCGACTCCATCAGGCCGATCGCCCAGCGATGGCGCGACAAGGCGTCACGGAGCGAGATCGCCCGCTGGCGCATCGCCGCCTTCCAGTCGTCGCCGGCGGCAGGCAGATCGATCTCGCCAAAGACGATATCCACTTCGGTATCTCGAGCACGGGCGTGCTCAGGGGGAAGTCGTCATCACGGTGTGATGCGCCGCACGTAGGGTTGGGCCCGCAGGCGTAGCACCACCGGCGAACTGGGTTAGCTCGGGGAAGAGCGTGGCTATGACGAAGTCGGCGTGATACGCCGCCGCCGCTCCTCAGAGCCGATCCGGCAGCCGCTCGAGGACCCGCTCCATCTCCTCGCCGGTCAGGCCACGGCCCTGCGACCGGCGCGACGCCGCCTCGGCAGCCTCGATGTAGGCGAGGCGGCCGCGCTTCCGGATGTCGGTGCGCTTCGCGTCGGCTCGCCGCTCCTCCAGGGCGAGCGCGAGGTAGGTCAGCGCGGCATCCTCGTCCTCACCAGCGCCTTCGAGGTACTCCGGCGGCCTCCGACGCCCCACGGGCTGCGGCGAGCGCGCAACGACGGTCCAGGCGTGCCGTCCCGGGTCGTAGCTGAGCGGCCCGACGTGCCAGCCGTCGGGTAGGAGATCGTGGACCGCGTTCCAGGCTCGCTCGCGGGCATCCATGCCGCGACGATACCCCTGCCGGTGTCGGCTTGGGCGACACGATGGGTTCATCGTGTCGGCCCCGCCGGGCGCCGGCGCCCGAGTGTCACCAGCGAGCCGCCCTGCGAAGCGGCTCGAACGGGCGCTCCGTAGAGTCGAGCCCGTCCGTCGCTCCCGTTGTGCCGGTACACGAACCGGGATCGCGCTCCGGACGCGGAGCGGGCAGGCGGTGTCACGGTAGCGGGGGGCGCTTATCCGGCGCTTCCGTCGGGCGTGAGCGCCGCGGTCTCGGCAGGCGGTCGCGGGATCGAACGAGACTCGATCTCCTCGAGCAGTTCGAGCTTCTCCGTATTCCGCCTGATCGCCTCATCGAGCCACTCGTTCCGGTTCGAGTCGTCGATCGGGGGCATTCTCGCCTGGCGCCATATCTTGTCGCGGCTGCTGTGCACGAACGCCGCGAAGGTCTCCAGGTTCTCGTAGAGACCGGGGCCATCGCGTTCGCGCTGGTGCTCGATGTGCGGTCGCAGGAGGCCCCAGTACACCTGCGCCGGCTGGGCCCACGTCGGCCCGAAGTCCCCGTCGGAGAGAAGCCCTTGCTCCCAGAGCCCGATCACGTCGAGGAGGTGACCCGCAACCAGATGCATCGCCGCGTCCATGCCCGCCTCGTCTCCGTAGCGCATCGCCAGGCACGCCCGGACCTTCGCATGCGTCATCTGCCGCGAGTCCCAGGTCTTCTGGAGCGTCTCGATTCGAGCGATCGCGGCCCTTGCGTTCCCCTGCCGACGGAGCTGGCGATACAGGCCGATCAGCGTGACGATCACGACGACGAACTGGGCGGCCGCCCAGAGCCACTCCGAACCCGGTCCGACGAGCACCAAACCGTCCGTGTTGATGAGCTTCACGTCTGCCCCTTCCGCTGCCGTCACCACGATGGGCCGACGGTAGGCGCGCGCGGAGGCGCTGGCAAGCCCGATGCCGCGGCGCACTGGGGTTGCCCTGCTATTTGATCTGGGACGGCCGCCGTCTCACACGCCGCGCATGGCCCGACGTGCCGCGTTTGGGCCGGCACCCGACACGATGAAGTCATCGTGTGGCCTCCGGCGAGCCCGCTCCAAGCCGCTTCGTGACGAACACGAGCCGGATCGCCTTGACGTTGAGGTTGCCTAGGTCGACGCCATACTTCGCTCCTGGCCAAGGAAGTGCGGAGGAGCGTGCGCAATGCAACTGTTCAACTCGGGCGGCGCGGTCTTTGGACCAGGGTCGGAGTGGCTCTGGGCGATGACCCAGGTCGTCGTCGTCGTGGTGACCTTGTTCGGGATCTATCGCCAGCTGCGCGCGCAGGCTGCGGGAAACGCCATTGCTCGGATGACGGGACTTTCGAGTCGCTGGGAGTCGCGGCTGTTGACGCTCGCCCGATTGCGGAGCGGCCTGCAGCTTCGGTACGGCGAGTCTCGACCGGGGCTGTCGGCCGAGATGATGCGGGTACTGGACTTCTTCGTCGACCTAGGCAACCTACGTGAGCAGGGCCATATCACGCTCGATGAGATCGACAACAACTGGGGATTCTCCATTCAACTCTATGCAGCGATCTTGCACCCGCGCATCGAGGAGCAGCGTCGAATCGATGGAGATCCGACCCTTTGGTCGGGACTCAAGGAGCTCGCCGCAGACCTCCACGAGCGTCGTCTCAAGCGGGGCGGATCGCCCCTTGTCACTGACGACGCCTCGACGCCGGGATGGCTTGACGAAATCATCCGGCGCAACACGGCAGGCCTCGAACTGCTTCGTGACGCCGAGTCGGACGTCATTCCCCGGCCGCCGGCTGACAGCCCTGTGCCTGAAACGGCTTAGCCGAAGCCTTACGGCTTCGAACCGATTGCTCGGAGCTGCAGCAAGTCCCCGAACTGGCCGTGAAAGCCCTGGCTTGACCGAGGCCGACTCTCAGATCTGCTCGGTCCTGACGCGGGAAGGCTCTCATGCGCCTCCGCACGATCGGGCCATCGTGTCGGCCGGTGAAGCGCCGTCCGTCGCTCATCCCGCGTCCTCGCCGCCGGCGCGCGGGCCGACGACGACCGCCCGCACCAGCCGCGCCCGCACCAGCCGCGCCGCCCTGTACCAGCGGGTCCCGTCGCCGTTCGGGTCCCGGCGATGCTCGGCGTCGACGTGGCCACGTCGGCGGTTGTCGATGACGATGCAGCCGAAGCGTCAGTTTCACGATGCTGGACCTGACGCTTCCGGGCGTCGCAACGGGTCGCCGATCTCGAGTCTCGTTGCGAGCGGGTCGCCCTGTGCCAATGCGGCCGCCTTCCGCCGACTTTCACGACGCTGGTTGTCAGTGCTTCGGGCCACTCGATCGGTTCCAGGGCGTCTGCGTGGCGGGATGCTCGCCCCTGGACGGGCGGGACGGGGTGGAGTGGCACCCGTGGCCAGGGCAGGCCGCCACCGGGTGTCCATTCAGACATGAACTTGCATCGCCATCGCCGCCGAGCAATGGATGTGCATGGCGATCGCCAGGTCGGCGTTCGCGCTCGACAGGCCAAGGAGGCAATCCATGACCGCTCGACGAAGAGTCACCGCCAAGGACGGCGCCGCCGCCATCGGGATGCTCGACTCCGAGAAGCGCGCCGTTGCAAAGCCCGCCGCTGACACGGCGACCCTGCGCAAGTGCGTCGGATCGGCGAGGTTCGGGATCGAGGCGCACCAAGTGCCGCCCGCCGACTTCCCGGTCCATCCGGCCCGGAAGGACGGACTCGGGACGATGTGCAAGACCCACTGGAAGGCCTACGTCCAGGCCCTCACCCGCGACCGCAAGGCCGCGAAGGTCGCCGATGCGGCCGCCGCCCCCGGCATCGCCAAGGGCGTCTTCACGTCGAGCGGCCCGCGCCAAGCGCGCCGGACCCGCCCGACCGTAGGCGAGCAGATCGTCGACGCCGTCGACGCGATGCTCGCCAGCGCGCCGCCAATCTCGAACCAGCAGCGCCGCGCGGCGGCCTGGGCTGCCGGCAAGGTGCCGGCGGCCGACGGGTCGATGTCCTCGGAGACGCCGGCGGTGACCACCCGCCGCGCGAAGTTCGAGGCCAGGGTCGCGGAGGTCGGGGTCGCGTCCGACGAGGGCCAGCAGATGCTGGAGACCACGGAGGAGGCGCCCGTCGAGACGGTCGCCGAGGCCGAGACGGTCGTCTCGGGCTGAATGATGCCCACCTACGTTCCGACCAAGATCCCGTTCTTCCCTGACGCCGAGATCCGAGTCAGTCGATCGGATGACCGCACCCGAATGCCCTACGCAAGCGAGTGGATCGCGGTCGCCCGGAACGGCGC
>JBCLDE010000108.1:0-5471 GCA_038915165.1 Candidatus Limnocylindrales bacterium | reverse complement strand
GAGGGCCCGCAGCGCGGTCTCGAGGTCCGCTTCCGCGATCATGCAGGTGATGCGGACCTCGGACGTCGAGATCATCTCGATGTTGATGGCGCTGTCGGCGAGCGTGCCGAACATGCGCGCCGCATACCCGGGTGCGTTATGCAGGCCCGCGCCGACGATGGACACCTTGGCCACCGACGCGTCAGTCGTCAGCTCGCGCGCGCCCAGCTCGCGGATCAGCGAGTCGAGTGCCTTCTTGGCCGCCGCCAGTTCCACGCGCGGGACGGTGAACGAGAGGTCCGTCTCGCCGTCGTGGCCGACGTTCTGGACGATCATGTCCACATTGATGCCCGCCTCCGCGAGCGGATCGAAGATGGACCGCGCGACGCCCGGCCGGTCCGGCACGCCCACGACCGTGATCTTGGCGACGTTCCGGTCGTGGGCAAGCCCGCGGACCTTGTTGCGCTGCTCCACGAGCGGGTCCTCCTTGATGAGTGTGCCTGGGGCGTCCTCGAACGAGCTGAGGACTTCGATGACGACGTCGTTGACCCAGCCGAGCTCGACCGCTCTGACCTGTATGACCTGGGCGCCCTGCTGGGCGAGCTCCAGCATCTCCTCGTAGCCGATGACCGGCAGCTGGCGGGCCTTGGCGACGAGGCGCGGGTCGGCGGTGTAGATGCCCCGCACGTCGGTGAAGATCTGGCAGCGGTTCGCACCCAGACTGGCCGCCAGGGCGACCGCCGTCGTATCGCTGCCACCGCGACCCAGGGTCGTCATCTCGTCGTCGTCGGCGGCGGTCGCGCTCTGGCCCTGGAACCCGGCGACGATGACGACCTTGCCCGCCGCGATCTCCGCCCGGACCCGGCGCGGCTCGATGCCCGCGATACGGGCCCGACCGTAGCGGCCGTCCGTCGTGATGCCGGCCTGCGGCCCGGTCAGGCTGATCGCGGCGACGCCCATCGCGTGCAGGGCCATGGAGACGAGGGTTGCGCTCTGGTGCTCGCCGGTCGCGAGGAGGACATCGAGCTCGCGCGGGTCTGGCTCGTCGGTGATCGCGGCGGCCAGGCCGAGCAGCTCGTCCGTGGTGTCGCCCATCGCGGACACGATGACGACCAGGTCGTTGCCGGCCGCCCGCTCGCGCGCGATCCGGCGCGCGACCCGCTTGATGCGGTCCGCGTCGGCGAGCGACGAGCCACCGAATTTCTGAACGACGAGGGGGGCAGGCATCGCCGGGGCATTCTACCGTGCGGGGTCAGAGGGGCCGCGGGCGGCGGGCGGGCGGCGGGCGGCGGGCGGGCGGGCGGCGGGCGCCGGGCGGGCGGCGGGCGCCGGGCGGGGCCCAGCCGGTGGTTGCCAGTCAACACTGGCAGGTCGAAGCGAGGTGATGCGCCCCTACACGCCGTTCTCGTAACCGATCGGTGGCTGCCAGACACCAGACGACGCCGAGGACCTGACCGAGGCGGCCTTCAGACCCTCAGTGTTGACTGCCAGCCACATGGCGGGGACCGCGGCGGTCGCGGCGGGCCGGGCCACATCGCGGCGGTCGCGGCGGGCCGGGCCACATCGCGGCGGTCGCAGCGGGCCGGGCCACATCGCGGCGGTCGCGGCCCAGACGTTCGCTCATTGTCGATCTCCGCGTTCGCGCTCGACCTTCCGGGCCCTCCCCCGGCGACGCACTTCCCGGTCACTCGCCACTAAACCGAACTTCCAGCGCCCGACGGGCCTGATCGGGCACCGGGACGGGCCTTCCTGATCTCGAAATGCTGTCGATCGCACGTTGTTGCGCGGTGTGATATGTAGTCAGTAGATTGCTTGACATATGACGCCGGAGGTGCATACTGGTGGCATGGCGAAGGCAAAGACGACGGCCATGCACGTAGTCAGGGTGGTGAGCCGCCAGGGTGGCCGCGAGTACACGAGCACGCTGCTCCGCAACTCGTACCGCGAGGACGGCAAGGTCAAGAAGCAGACCCTCGCCAACCTGTCCCACCTGCCCGAGCCGCTGATCGAGCTGATCCGGGCCTTCCTGCGGGGCGAGCGCTTCCTGCCCGTGGGCGAGGCGCTGCGGATCACCCGGAGCCTGCCCCACGGGCACGTGGCGGCGGTCCTGGGGTTGGTCCGCTCCATGGGGCTCCCTGCCCTCCTCGACCGACGCCCGTCACGTCTCCGCGATCTCGCGACGGCCCTCATCGTCGCCCGCCTGCTCTCGCCTGCCTCCAAGCTCGCCACCGCGGCCTCGCTCGGCCAGACCACGCTCGCGGGGTGCCTGGGCATCGAGGGCGCCGACGAGAACGAGCTGTACGGGGCGATGGACTGGCTCCTCGCCCGCCAGGACCGGGTCGAGCGGGCCCTCGCGGGCCGCCACCTGGGCGAGGGCAGCCTCGTGCTGTACGACCTCACGAGCACGTACGTCGAAGGGAGCCACTGTCCGCTCGCCCGCCACGGCCACAGTCGCGACCACCGGCCCGACCGGCCCCAGATCGAGTTCGGCCTCCTCACCGACGCGCGGGGCTGCCCGGTCGCGGTCGAGGCGTTTCCCGGCAACACGGCGGATCCTGCGACCGTCGAGACCCAGGTGGAGAAGCTGCAGGCGCGCTTCGGCCTCACCGACATCATCCTCGTGGGCGACCGGGGGATGCTCACCTCGGCCCGCATCGAGCGCCTCCGGGAGATCGGCGGGATCGGCTGGGTGAGCTGCCTGCGGGCGCCCGCGATCCGCGCCCTCGTCGACGCCGGCGACCTGCAGCTCTCCCTGTTCGACGAGCGCAACCTCGCCGAGATCACGAGCCCGGAGTTCCCGGGCGAGCGCCTCGTCGTGTGCCGCAATCCGGCCCTCGCGGCCGAGCGCGCCCGCAAGCGCGAGGCGCTCCTCGCGACCGAGGCGGCCCTGGCCAAGGTCACCGCATCGGTGGAGCGGGGCCGCCTGCGGAGCGCCGCCGCGATCGGCCTCCGGGCGGGCCGGGTCGTGAACGCGAAGAAGATGGCCAAGCACTTCGAGCTCGAGATAGCCGACGGCCACTTCAGCGCCCGGCGGCGCACGGATGCGATCGCCGCAGAGGCCGCCCTCGACGGGCTGTACGTCGTGCGGACCTCGGTGTCCGAGGAGCGGCTCGCCGCTCCCGCGGTCGTCGAGACGTACAAGCGCCTGAGCGCGGTGGAGCGCGACTTCCGGGCCCTCAAGGGCGACGACCTCGCCGTCCGCCCGATCTTCCACTGGCGCGAGGACCGGGTCCGGGCGCACCTCTTCCTGTGCTTCCTCGCAGCCTACGTGCGCTGGCACCTCGAGGCCGCCTGGGCACCGCTCCTGTTCCGCGACGCGGCACCACCGGAACGGGCCGACCCGGTCGGCCCCCGGGCTCGCTCGGCCGCGGCGCTCGCCAAGGAGCGCGACCACGCGACGCCCGACGGTCTCCGGGTGGGCAGCTTCGCGACCCTCATGGCCGAGCTCGCCACGCTCACCCGCAACCGGGTCGTGCCGGCGGGACTCGACGAGGCGGCCGCCTTCGACCTGCTGGCGGAGCCGACCCCCCTCCAGGCCCGGGCGTTTGCGCTCATCGGGGTCGCTCCAGCGTCCGTGTAGTCAGAGCGCTGCAGCCGGATCAGCCGGTTTCGTGCTCGAATGCGCCCGGTGGGCGCTGGAAGTTCAGACTAGACATAACCATCCGGCACCGGACCGATCACCTCCATTGAGTACCGCAAGGCGATCTCAGACAAGATGTCTGGTTCGATGTCGCCGGCCCTGGTAGCGCTCGCCAGCTCGTCGAAGTAGCCAACCATGGCCGCCGGTGTGTAGAGATTGAGTTTCCGACTCGGGACGCTACCGACCCGAAAACCGTGTGGCATCCCAGCCGGGATAAAGATGAACGATCCGGCCGGGCAGGACGCTTCCCGACCGTCGAGGAAGATGACGTACTCGCCCTCGAGGACATAGAAAGCTTCGGCGGAATCGCGGTGGATGTGGAGCGGCGGCCCAAAGCCAGGCGGCTCTTGCGTCTCGAGGAGCGAGAACGCTCCGTTCGTTTCGTTGTGCGCCGCCTTGACCGACATGCGAAACCCGCCCAAGTCGATCGGCCTGCCTTCGCCCGGCCCAAGGATGAATGCTGCGCTTGACGCATCAGTCACGCCGTGCCTCCTCTCACGGTGGCAGTCGATGATCGACCGGCCGCGGCGTTGAGGTCTGCGAGCGGGAGCTCCGGCGGCAGCGTCTCGGTCTCGATTCCGATAGGCCGAAGCAGTCGCTGGACCGACTGGTCGCCGACGAACCGGGTCTCGTGCCCGCGGTCGCGGAGCGCGAGCGCGGCGGCCACAAGCGGCTGCAGATCGCCGCCCGCACCGGCCGTCGCGATGACGGTCACACGACTCACGGATCTCCCTCCCAGCCTCGGCTCAGGATGGGGCCAGTCTCAGTCGCGGTGGTGGCGGCGTCAAGCAACAGCACGAGGCCAACCCTGAGGCGAAGGCCGCCTCGACGAGCCTTGGCAGCTCAGGTCGCGAGCCGTGGCAGCTCGACGAGCCTTGGCAGCTCAGGTCGCGAGCCGTACGATGTCCCGGTCGTTCGCTGTCCTGGAGAGCCGTGCCATGTGCTTCGATCTCGACAGCCGCCCGCCCATCGCCCCGATCGCCGGTGGCGCCCTCGATTCCGCCCGGCTCGTGCTGACGGCCGACGACGGCAATCGGTTCGCCGCATTCCGGGCCCGCGCCGCCGAGCCCTCTGGCGCTGAGATCCTCATCCTGCCCGACGTGCGCGGCCTCCACCCGTACTACGAGGAGCTCGCCCTGCGCTTCGCGGAACACGGCATCGACGCGATCGCGATCGACTATTTCGGGCGAACCGCCGGCGCCGAACCGCGCGATGACGACTTCGACTTCATGCCGCATGTCGGTCAGACGAGCTGGGACGACCTGCGTGCCGACATCCGTGCCGCCGCGGCCTATCTCCTCTCGTCGGAGAGTGGAGCCGGTCGGTCGGCGGAGGCCGGAGCCGGTCGGTCGATCTTCACGATCGGCTTCTGCTTCGGCGGCCGGCTGGCATTCCTGACCGCGACGATGGGGCTCGGCATCGCGGGGGCGATCGGCTTCTACGGGTGGCCGACCGGGCCATCGCGCAACGGCACGCCCGCTCCGTCGGACCTGGCATCGACCATGACGGGCGGCATCCTTGCCATCTTCGGTGGTGCCGACCAGGGCATCTCGGCGTCGATCGTCGATGAGTTCGAGACGGCACTGGCGGCCGCCGACGTTGATCACCGGGTCGTCACGTATCCAGACGCTCCGCACAGCTTCTTCGACCGCAAGGCGACCGACTTCGCCGAGGCGAGCACGGCGGCATGGGACGAGACACGTGCGTTCATCCAGAGTCGGACCGCGCCCGGGTCTCGCTAGGGACGAGCCGGCCGCCAAGCTCGGGCGGGTGGGCCACGCCCGGCGGGTGGGCCACGCCCGGCGGGTGGGCGACGCCCGGCGGGTGGGCGACGCCCGGCGGGTGGGCGACG
>JBCLDE010000107.1:0-5528 GCA_038915165.1 Candidatus Limnocylindrales bacterium | reverse complement strand
CGCCATCGAACGCATTCCCGACTTGGAGATTGAAGATCCGCTGACCGGGCGTCGCCCGCCGTCCCCCGGTCCAAAAGAAGACGAAGTAGGCGAGGCCAAGGATCACGTTCGCGAGGTATATGGCGCTGGTCTGGGTCCCAGTGAGCGGGCTTATCACGACGATGGCAATGATGGTCGGGATCCCGAGGATCATGTAGTCAATGAGGTAGGCCACGAAGCGGGAGGCCGTGTCCGCGAAACGAAGGCCCGGCGCGCCAGGCACCTGGACCACGACCGGAACGGAGGGCGCGGTCCACGCGACGGCCGGGTCGGGAGGTTGCTCGCCGCTGGGGGTCTGCGCGCTCATCGCATTCCTCGCCACTCCGGGACGTCATCCATTGGCCTGACTCGCATGATGCGCCTGTCACGCCGCCGTGGCGAGAGTTGATCTCACCTTGCTCGCCCGCGCCGCGTCCGGCGCGCGATCCCGATCCGCCGGCCAACGCAGCCTACAGACCGTCCGTTCGCTCGTGCCGAGCAGGGCGCTCGCCTCGGCGACAGTCAGCCCGCCCGCCTGCCAGCGGGCCAGGATGTCGATCCGTTGCTGGTCTCTGTGGTCGACGGTCAGTCTCTCTCTCATCGGTGGAGACTGACAAAGTCACTGAGCAGTTTAGCAGTGCCATTCGCTGAGCACTGACTTCGAGCTCAGCGCCCCTCTTGACGGCGGTGATAGGTTGCCTAGGCTGTCCGCACACGCAGGGAGCGATGACGCGCGGTCCATACCCTGGCCGCCGAGACCGCGCCGAGCTACTGGCGAGACCGACCCGCGTGGCGTCCACGAAGGAGGGCTCTGCCGTGGCGCGTCCCAGTTCGACCCATTCGCCCAGGCAACGGATCGTGGTCTGGACGACGGCCCTGGTGAGCTTTGTCCTCGTCGGCTCGCTTGCGCTCGCCCCCATCGTCTCGTCGCACACGCTGACCAACGCCTGGCAGGCCAAGATCGGCAGCGCCGGGGTCAACGGCACGGCCAAGGTCCAGGTGTTCGATACCGGGATCGGCACGCTCACGCTCAAGCTCGCCAAGCTGAAGGCCTCGACCTCCGTCCCGGTCGTCCTCCACAAGGGCACCTGCAGTAGCGTCGGGGCGGTCCTCTTCAAGCTCGCCTCGATCAAGACGTCGAGCAGCGGCGCCGCCGCCCGGACGTCGAACCTCAGCACCAGTCAGGTGACCCTCGTCAAGGCCGCCACGAAAGGCACCGCCAGGATCGCCATCCGGGTCGCCAGCAGCACCACCGGCGGGGTCAGGTGCGGCTTGTTTGCAGTCCTCGCCGTGCCGCCGCCACTAACGCCGACCGTCGCGGCGACGATCACCGTTGGTCACTTGCCGTACGGTGTCGCGATCTCGCCGTCGGGCGTTTGGGTCGCGAACTATTGGGACGGCACGCTGTCGCGGATCGACCCGGTCACAAACAGCATCTTGTCAACCTTGACGCTCTCCAACAGCGCCGAGAACCTCGCGCCAGGTCTCCTCACCTACGCCGCCGGATCGCTCTGGATTACGGTTGACGAATACGATGAGGCCGGCGAGAACAGGACGGGGTTCTCGGTTCGCCGGATCGACCCGCTGTCAGGGCAATCATTGGCCACGGTCAAGGTGGGAACGGGGCTCACCGACATCACCTCGAGCCCCGGCGCCGTCTGGGTATCGAGCTTCGATGGTGGAACGGTCTCCCGCATCGACACTGCCACGAACACCGTCAGCGCGACCGTCACCATCGGCGCAGGGCTCAGCGGTACTGCTTTCGGGGAAGGGTCGGTGTGGGTCGGCAACGAGATTACCGGTACCGTGTCGCGGATCGATCCGGCGACGAACCAGGTCGTCGCGACGATCCCGACCGTCGGGTATCCCGAAGGCCTCGCCGTAGGTGCCGGTGCCATCTGGGTCACAAACTGGGGTACGAAGGGCGTCGCTGACGGCGTCCTGTCACGGATCGATCCAGCCACGAATCAGGTCGTCCGTACGATCCCGCTAGGAATCAACCCTTTGTGGGTCGTATTCGGGGGCAGGTACGTCTGGGTCGCGATGGATGGCGAGCCGACGGTCGTCCAGGTGAACCCGTCGACGAACGCCGTCCAATCCAGGACCTCAACGGGTCAACCGGTGCTCGGAGCAGACGGGAAGATCTTCGGAATCTGGGGCCTGGCCGCGAGCGACCACGCCGTCTGGGTCGTACAACCGCAGGAGGTAACGAGCCTCAACCCGCTGCGCGGAAGCCTGATCAGGATCAACTACTAGCCTTCAGTGAGCTAGGCCGGATGCCCGTGTCTGCTCCGCAAAACGGGTCGGTCAACCGGATCAACCACTGACGGTCGGTACCGACCTGCCTGGTCTGAGGAGCTTGGCCCGGCCGAGACGTAGGCCATCGCCCAATCCGGCCCGCTCGCCCGGAGGTGAACGTGCGGCCGACGTCTACTGAACGCAACCTCGGCCTCTCGTGGATCGCGGCCACAGTGGTCGGCTGGCTGATCTCTTGGCATAGGTATGCGATGGCGGCGGCGAACATCCCAATGGTCCGAAGCGGCACGCGCGGACGGAGGGAGGTTCCGTGCCGAAGTCATTCCGGCGGGTTCTGACGACATGTGGCGGCAGCTGGCGTCCGGCGCGTGATCCCGGTTCGCCGGCCAGCGCAGCCAGAGCGACAGGCTCCGTCTCTCCCTTGTACGCCGGCAGCACTTCCGACGCGGCGAGACGTCAAGGGGACTCTAGCGAGGCGCGCTTAGCTGCGGCTTATCAGTTCAGCCCTTGACATCACCGCGACTGGCGCGTATAAATCGACCATCGATATATCGAAAGTCGTAAGAGGGGCCTGCATGGAACCGAAGCTCCCCGAGTTCGGGCGGTTCGCCGAACCGTCGCTGCTCATCCTGACCAGCCTCAGCGACGGGCCGAAGCACGGCTACGCGATGATGCAGGACATCGAGCGCGGGACCGGCCGACCGATGGGCGCCGGCACCCTCTACGCCGCGCTGGTGCGTCTCGAGGAGCAGGGCCTCATCGAGCCGCTGACCCCGGTCGATCGGCGCCGGCCGTATCGCCTCACGGCGGTCGGAGCGTCCAACCTGGCCGAGCAACTGCGCGGCCTGTCGAAGTACGCCCAGCAGGGCCTTCGCCAGCTGGGCGAGAGCCAGCCATGAGATCGCTCCTGATCCGGCTCTATCCCGCCCGCTGGCGAGCCCGCTACGGCGACGAGTTCGAGGCCATCCTCGAGGAGCGCCCACTCGGCCCGTTCGACGTCGCGGACATCGTCCTCGGTGCCCTCGACGCTCAGCTCCGGCTGCGCGGACATGGTGCCGAAACCCAGCATGAAAGAGGATTCACCATGACACTCCGCATCGGCGGGTTCGCCGCCATCCTCGGCGGCGCACTCTTCGCGATGAGCATCGTTCTGGGCGTCACGAATGTTGGGAATATTGATCCCGCCGTGCCAGGACTCCTGCTCGTCTCCGGGTCACTGGCCCTGTTCGTGGCGCTCGCCGGCCTGAGCGCCTTCCAGGCGCGGACTTACCCGGTCCTCTCTTGGGCTGCTGTGGCAATCACCGCAGCGGGGGCGCTCGCTGCCATCGGCGGGATCGTCGGGTCGCTACTGTTCCGGGACGGGTATTGGATTGTGTTCATCCTCGGCGTCTACGGCGCCCTCGTGGGCTCGACGATGTTCGCGATCGCGACCTACCGGACGGCGGCCCTGTCTCGAGGAGCGGCTCTGTTGCTAGGCGTCGCCTCCGTCATGACGCTCGGTGCTGGGCTCGCCGGCAACAGCCTGGGGCCCGCCCCACTGGTCGTCACCTCGATCGCCTTCGCCTTGGGCTGGTTCGTGCTGGGCATCTATGCGGTCCGTGTGGACCGACCGGCGACCTTCGCGCGACCCACCTGACCTTGCTGTTGCGGCCGACCGGCATCGTCGGGAGTCCGTCAGTGAACGCGGAGCGACGAGCGCCAGGAGCGTTGTCGTTGGACCGGTCCGTCACTCGGCGGCAGTTCTTGGTCGGTGTCTCGGCCGTCGCCGCCGCCGCCGCCCTGGAAGCGTGTTCGCTGACGGGGGCATCGTCGCCAGGCCCCTCGCCGACCCGGTCGCCGTCGGGTCCTCCTGGAGACCTGGTGCTGCGCAACGCGACCGTGCTCACGATGGATCCAGCTTCTCCGTCGGCGGACGCCGTCCTGATCGAGGGCGACACCATCGCGGCCGTCGGTCAGGAAGCGGACGTCATGGCCGCAGCTGGACCGAACGCCACGATCGTCGACGTCGGCGGACGCGTCCTGCTACCGGGATTCAATGACGCCCACTGCCATCGGATCGGCGACCGGGGCGTGACCGGCGTCGAAAGGGCCGAGGACGCGATCCAGGACGCTCTGGCCAGTGGCTGGACGAGCATCTCCGAGCTCTTCGTCGACCAGGAGCGCCTGGACGAGCTCCGCCGCCTGGACGACACGGATCGGCTCCGGCTCCGGGTCAACTGCTACCTGCCGGTGAACTATCTCGAGCAGAAGTTCGGCATCTGGTTCGGCGACTATCGGCCGCGGCAGGTGCTCAGTCCACGCCTGCGGATCGGTGGCGTCAAGGCCTTTGCGGACCGTGCCGCCCCGAGCAAGATGCTCCTGACCGAGCCGCACATCGACGCCCCTGGCTACTTCGGAGACGCGTACTGGACCGCCGAGGAGTTCACCGACCTGGTTCGCACGCTCCACGACGACGGCTGGCAGATGGCCACGCATACGGCCGGGGACGCCGGGCACGACCTCGTCCTGAACGCCTACGAGGCCGCGCTGGCGGGCGCCGACAACGCCGTCCATCGGCATCGCATCGAACACGTCCTGGTCGTGCGCGACGATCAGGTGCAGCGGATGCGCGACCTGGCCATCCTCGCCTCGTTCCAGCTCACGTTCATGAACTCGGACTGGGCGGCCGAGGAGGAAGCCACGCTCGGGCCGGATCGGCTCGGATGGGTCGGGCGCTGGCGCGATCTGCTGGCGGCGGGCGTGCCGTCCGTCGGTAGCACGGATTTCCCTTGGGCCATCCGCGACGAGCTGAACGGGCAAGGTGGCCCGGCGATGAAGGCACTCTGGTTTGGCGCGACCCGTGTCGGACAGGAGGCGGGTGCGCCGCCGCCGTGGCTGCTCGACCAGGCGATCACCGTCGACCAGGGGCTCGAACTCATCACCCGGGCCGGCGCCTACGCGACCTTCGAAGAGGACCTCAAAGGGACGATCACCAAGGGCAAGCTCGCGGACCTGGTCGTGCTCAGCGCGGACCCACGCGAGGTGTCGACGGACGACCTCCCAGATGTGCGCGTCGTGATGACCATGGTCGGAGGGCGAGTGGAATACTGCGCTCCCGATGCGGGGTCGTTGTGCTCCGTGGGCGATCGAGCGACCGCCTCGGCGTGAGGCGAGCCGCCGGCCCACCGGGGGCGGTATCCGGGGGACGCGTAGGGCGCGGAGCGCGATCCCATCCGCCGGGCAGCGCAGCCAGAGCGACGGGCGCCGTCTCTCCC
>JBCLDE010000106.1:0-5589 GCA_038915165.1 Candidatus Limnocylindrales bacterium | reverse complement strand
TGAACGGCACGCCCCTTCGTTGGGCCATCGTTGTGGTTGATTTCGAAGCGGCGGTAGGTCACGAACAGGCCGGCCAGCGGCGGGCCCTTGTCGTGTCCTACGAAGCCTTCCATCGTTCCGGCGTGGCGACCGTCTGCCCGATATCCGCCAGGGAGGTCCGGTACCCGGGGGAGGTCGCCATCCCCAAGGGCCATGCCGGACAGACCAAAGATGCGGTCGTCCTTTGCCACCAGGTTCGGACGATCGATCTGCAGCGAGTGTCCGCATTCCAGCTTGCCGGCAAGGTGCAGTACCTGACCGACGCGGGTTTACGGCGGCAGGTTCGGGCGGCGTTGGCCCGCCATCTCGGCCTGGACATGCCCGGATCGTCGGACGGCGCCGCGTAAGCCTCCAGGCGTTGCCTGCATCGTGAGAAGCGGGGCAACGCGTGTCACAGCGGGGCTGCACCCGTTCGATCGCGCCGGCACGGCCCGCCGAACGACCGCACGCAGCCACAGCTCGCCAGGGACGAGGGCGTCGATCGGACGAGAGATCGCGGCCGGTGACCTCTGGCGCCGGCCAAGCGACGATGAGCATCCCCGCGCCGGCCAGGTCTCCGCGCGAACCAGGCAGTGCCCGGCGCTGTTCCACACCAGCGACCTCGGGATCCGGCTGCGCCGAGGCTGACCCTCGCTCCGGCACCGATGCCGAACCAGGCGACGACCCATTCCGTATCTGCGAAACGCCAACGTCCAGTGGAATCGGTTCTCCCTGAAGGAGCGGATCTCGATCAGGCTAGTCATGTTCATTCGCAGCCGAGGCCGTCGTTGTTGGCGTCGAGCCGGTAGTCGTCTGGGCCGATGACGCTCACGGGATCGACCCCCATGGCCCGAATGTCCGCGCAGTCGAGGTCGGCGACGATCGGCAGGCACGGATCGTACGACGGATGACATTTCGATGGCGGCTTCGGGTTGGCTATCGGCTCCGGAGTTGGCATGGCCGCCGGCGCGGGGGTCGGCGGCGCAGGCGGCGGACCCCACAGACCGAGGCCGGACCGCTGGGCATCAGCCTGGGCGACGCGATAGACGTCGTCGTACCTCACATCGGGTGGATAGCTCTTCGCTGAGGCGACGCCCTGGCGAACGAGCTCGAGGTTTACGAGCGTCCAGGCGGTGCCGTCGGTCAGCCAGACGTAGCGGAGCAGGCGATCGAACCGGTCGACCTCGGAAACGTCCTTCTCGAGGACGACGGTCTGGCCGGCGACGAGCGCGGCGTTGGCGGCGGTGGCCTGGGGGGCCATCCATTGGACCGGGCTGTTCGGGTCCTTGGTCTCCGGAGTGTCCATGCCGATGTACCGGACCTTGTACTCCCTGCCGCCGAAGGCGACGACGATGGTGTCGCCGTCGACGACCCGGACGACGTCGGCCTCGGTCGTCTGACCGGTCGGGCCGAACGTCGGCCCAGGGGTCGGAGCAGGTGTGGCCGTTGGAGTCGCGGTCGCGGCGGCGAACACGCGGGCCGCGGTCGCCGGTGCCGTAGTCGGTGACCCGGGATCCGTCTTCTGGAGCGAGCCGATCGCGGCGAGACCAACAACGATTGCGAGGCTCGCGCCGAGAATCGCCCGTCCTGAGAACCGACGTCCGCTCCTGCCCGCTGCGACGGCACGGGCCTCGATCGGCTCCGCGGTGGGAAGGCTCGCGGGAGGACCGCTTGGCGTCGTGCCGAGCGTGTCGAAATCGAGACGGCAACCGCGACAGAAACGGAACGCGCCGACACGCTCCATCCCGCAACGCGGGCAGTACTCCTTCACGTGATCCCCAGTGACGGTCGCGCCACGTGCGGCGCGGGGTCAAGTATCGCTTGCCACTGTCACGCCGGCATCTCCCATTCATGCGAATTCCGGTTGGCGGAAGCCGTCGGCCAGCTATTGACATGGCCCGCCGGTTGCCGTATATATCGACACACGATATATCGGCCATCATAAGGAAGTGATCCATGGCACCACCCGACATCCCGGAGTTCGGACGGTTCGCGGAGCCGGCCCTGCTCATCCTCGTCAGCCTGAGCGAAGGCCCAAAGCATGGGTACGCGATCATGACCGACGTGGAGGCAGAGACCGGTCGCACGATGGGCCCGGGCACCCTCTACGCGGCCCTGACTCGGCTGGATCAAGCCGGGCTCATCGAGGCACTCGCGCCCGTCGATCGCCGGCGGCCGTATCGGCTGACCGGAGTCGGTGCGACGCACCTCCAGGCACAGCTGACCGACCTCTCCTCGTTCGCCGCGCTTGGCCTGCGGCGACTGCGTGGGACGGCGCCATTACGGCCTGGCTCCTGCGTCTCTACCCGGCCCGCTGGCGAGCGCGCTACGGCGACGAGTTCGCGGCGGTCCTCGGGGAACGGACACTCGGTCCGTTCGACGTTCTCGACATCCTCATGGGTGCCATCGATGCGCAGCTCCATCTGCGCGGGGTGGGCGCCCTCTCCGACCATCGAAAGGGGTTTCCGATGTCTCTTCGTCTCGGCGGCGTGGCCGCCACGGCCGGCGGCGCCCTGTGGCTTGTGGCCATAACCTGGATATCGTTATTCGACAGCAACGTTGGGAACGGCTTCTGGGTGCTCCTCCTCCTCGCGAGCGTCGCGCTGCTGGTCGGTCTGGCGGGCCTCAGCGCCTTCCAGGCGCGCGAGCATCCGGTCCTGATCTGGGCAGCATTCAGCCTGCCCGCGATCGGAGCGTTGCTCACGATCCTCGGGGCGGCGATGAACGCCGGCAACAATGAATATTGGTGGGCGCTGTTCATCCTCGGCGTGGTCGCCACCATCGTGGGCTCCGGGCTCTTCGCGCTCGCCACCTTGCGGAGTGCCGCCCTGCCCCGTTCGGGTGCCGCCGTCCTCGGGATCGCCTCCCTGATCTCGTTCGTGACGTTCGCCGCCCAATCCGGGCGCCGTGACGGTGACGGGATGATCGCGCTCTTCGTGGTCGGGCTCGGCGCCTTCGCGGTCGGCTGGATCGTGGTGGGCGTGCAGGCGATCGGCCTGGATCGACGGGCTACGGCGGCCGGGGCCGTCTGACGGAACCTCATCAGGGCGGAACCTCGCCAGCGGTCCTGCCCCGGATGCACGCGGAGGTACGCCCCCCCCCCCCCGGCTACCCCATCTAGGCCTCTCGCCAACGTCCCGGCACGGGCCCTACGCTGTTGCCGTCGGTCAACGTTGTTCGCGGCGAAGACCGATCGACAATGGCAAACCCGTCGCGAGGCGGGGACGCAAAGCCACGGGCCTCACGCAGGTAGCCGGGTTGCCGAACAGGAGGTGGACCGTGCAGGTCCCGTTCTCCCCGCGTGTGCGAGAGGTCGCTCGCGCGGTCGCATCCCTCGGTGCCGTGCTCGCCGTGCTGCTTACTGCAGCGGCAAGCTTCCAGGGCTGAGGGCTGGCGGCCGCCGGGCGCGTCGTCCGGCGGCCGCAGCTCCCCTATTTCGAATTTCCGCGCGGGCTCGCTCCGCGCGGGCTCGCTCCCCGCGCGCTGCGCCTTGAGCGCGGCGAGCTGAACTCCGGTTCCCTCGAGCGCCCGGTACGATGAACCCGAACACTCGCAACGGTGGCCGCCCATGACCAGTGGCACGAGCTCGGATCCGTCAGCCGCCCCTCGACCGGTCTCGATCATCGTCTGCCCGAACTGCAACGCCAAGAATCGCATCGGGCCGAGCGAGCGCGGCGCGCCGCATTGCGGGACGTGCAAGCAGCCGCTCCCCTGGGTCGTCAGTGCCGACGAGTCCACGTTCGAGGTCGAGACGCGCGCCTCCCCGACCGTCGTCGTCGACCTCTGGGCGCCGTGGTGCGGTCCGTGCCGGATCATCGGGCCGATGCTCGAGGACTTCGCCCGCGAGGTCGCTGGCCGGGTCAAGATCGTGAAGGTCAACGTCGACGAGAACCCGGGGCTGGCCGCGCGATTCGACGCGCGGAGCATCCCGACGCTCGTGATCCTGCGCGATGGTCAGTCGGTCGATCGGATCGTCGGCGCCCCGCCCCGGGACGCACTCGTCGCACGTCTCAGGCCACACCTGAAGCCACCGAAGTCGAAGCCGGCGGCGACGGCATAGCGGCCAGGCGGCCGGCCACGGTCATGGCCAGGGACAGGACGCGGGCCAGGGCTGGGACCGGTTCAACCGATCAGCGCTTCGGTCCAGCCCGGTCGGGCCCGTTCAGCCTGCTGGCACAGTCTGCACGCGATCTGCACGCGTCTCGCCCCGCACCCGCCGCGGGCCCGCGATCCACAGCGACACCGCCCAGACCACGACCGCGACGAGGATCACCGGGATGACCGGCGCATACGAGCCGGTGCTGTCGAAAGCGGCCGCGCCGGCGTAGACCGCCAGTGCGCCACCGATGGGGTACGCCACGGCCAGCAGTCCGAAGATCGTTCCGAAGTTGGTGCCGCCGAAGACGTCCCCGAACGCCGCCGAGCGCACGGCGATCGTCGCCCCGGTCCCGACCCCGTGGAGCGCGATCCCGGCGATGGCCAAGGCCGGCTGCGCAGCGACGAGACCCAGGGCGGCCATCACCCCGCCACCGACCAGCAATGCCGCCAGCAGACCGACGAGCCGCCGGCCCACCCGATCCGAGAGCCAGCCACCGATGACCTGGCCGACGACGTAGGCGATCGCCTGCAACCCGAGCGCAGCGGTGGCCGCGGATGCCGCCATTCCGCCGTGGACGGCGTTCGGGATGAATGCCTGGAGGACGCCTTCGTCGAAGACGCCGATCGCCGCCGCGCCGCCGAACAGGATCCAGAACCGGCGGGTGCGGATCGTGCGCCGGACGCTGTACCGATGATCGCCGCTGCCCACCGGTCGGATCTCCAGGGCGGCGGCGACAGCGCCCGGGGCGGCCGTCTCGTGGAGGCCGCTGGCCCGGGCGGCGAGACCCGACTCGGCCGCCTGAACGCGGACCTGGCCGGCACTCATCGGCTCGCCGGTACGTGCCGCCCGGGCGGGTCCGGTGGACCGTTTCGCACCAGCTGCCGGCACGACGATGGCCGGTCCGCTGGTCATCGTCCAGACGAACACGACGCCCACCAGGCAGATGGCCATGAACACGAGTGCGGCAGAGCGCCAGCCAGTTGTCTCTATGAGACCGGTCGCGATGGGCAGGGCCAGCGCCACGCCGATGCCCGGCCCTGCGTAGGCGATCCCGAGCGCCAGGCCGGACATCCCGGCGTAGCGTCGGGCGATCGCCGTCGACGTTCCGATGAACGCCAGTTGCAACCCGATCGCATGGAACGCCGCGTACGCGAGGATGACCAGCGTGATGTCGCCGGCAAGGTAAACGGCCAGCCAGCCCGCGGCCAACAGGACCATGGAGGCCGTCAGGAGATCCCGGTCGGCGAATTCGTCGTACGCCCGCCCCAGGAGCGGGCTGGCGAGGGCCGTGACGAGCAGGAACATCGTCCACGGCGTGACCGCGAGCAACCGGCTGATCCCAAACTCCTCGGAGAACGCCAGCGACAGGGCCGGAAACGTGTAGAGACCGCCGTTGCGTTATGGTCGAGGCGGCGGCGGCACCGACCCTACGGCTCGGCTGGCTTCGGCGCGGGCGTGCGGCGTGCCTCGAA
>JBCLDE010000105.1:0-6104 GCA_038915165.1 Candidatus Limnocylindrales bacterium | reverse complement strand
GGTCCGGTGAGCGAGGTCGAGCTCGCCCTCGCCTTCCTCTCGGGCGTCGCCATGGGCATCCTCCTCGATCGCTGGGTGCTCCCGCCAGTCGTCGATGCGTGGATCGCTCGAATGCGCCGGCATGGGCAATGAGCGTGACGACGATGACGCGGAGCGCAGCGCTCGGGCGGACGTCTACTCCTCGGCCCGGATCGGGGCCGCGGCCGCCCTCACGATCGTCCTGGTCGTTCTCCTCATCCTCGACGTCGCCGTCCCCGACTACGACATCTCCCCGGCGATCCTCCTGCCCCTCCTGGGCGCGATCCTCGCGCTCCTCGGGCTCGAGGCTTCGGCCTTGTGGAGGAGTGTGAAGTGACCACGGTCACGGCCCTCCTGACCAACACGGCCTACGGCTATCCGACGAGAGGAGCGCGGCGCCGCCGGAAGCCGACGATCCTGGCGTGCCTCCACCAGACCGCCAACGCCAAGGCGACCGCGATCGGGGAGCGCACCTACGCCAACCGAGCCGGCTCCAGCGGACCCTCGGCCACGGCGTACATCGACCGCGACGGCACGATCGTCCGCGCCATCGACCCGGTGAAGCACGCGGCCTGGAGCCAGGGGGACGTCGCCTCCCCGAGCACCAGGATCCCGACGATCGCTGCCGCGGTCGCGTCCGGCGTGAACGTCAACGAGTGGGTGCACGAGTCGATCGAGTGCTCGGGCTCGGGCACGGAGCCGTACACGGATGCCCAGTTCGAGAGTGTCGCCCATCTCGTCGCCGCGGCGTCGCGGGCGCTGGGCCTTCCGGTCAACCGCAGCACCGTGGTCGTGCACGCCGACATCAACAGCGTGTCGCGCCGCAGCGACCCCTGGCCGCCGGCCACCCGCGAGGCGATGGTAGTGGCGTATACGCTATCGATAGATGTATACTCCGGCCATGAAACGGCTGCAGATCTACATCGAGGAGGAGCTGGACGATGCGCTCGCCGTCCTGGCGCGACGTACGCATACGTCGAAGGCCGCCCTCATCCGTGACGCCGTCCGCCGCTCGATCGGCGAGCCAGAACCCACCATCGATCCGTTCCACGCCTGGATCGGCGGCAGCGACGCTCCACCGGCGCCCGTCGATGACGTTGTCTACGACTCGTGAGGTTCGTCGACACCTCGTACTGGGTGGCGCTCCGGCTCCGGCGTGATTCCAACCACGGTGCCGCTGTCCGCCTGTGGGCACCCGGCCAGGCGCTCCTGACGACGAACCACGTCGTCGGCGAAACGTGGACGTTCCTGCGCCGTCGCGACGGACACGCGCCGGCCGTCGGATTCCTCGACGCGGTCGAGTCAGCGGATTGGCTCACCGTCGTGCACGTCGACGAGGGAATCGAGCGCGAGGCGCGAGCCTGGCTTCGGCGCCACGACGAGCGGGTCTACTCGTTCGTCGATGCCACGAGCTTCGTCGTCATGCGACGAGAGCGCCTCGGGGAGGCATTGGCATTCGACGGCGACTTCAGTGCGGCGGGCTTCGTCGAGGTTCGACCCCAGTCCTGACCGTGCCACTGCCACCGAGCGAGAACCAGCGCGAGGCGAGGGGCAGCGTGGAGGAGCCCAGCGAGGCTGTCCGCGCGGGCCCTGCGTGTGGTCGGGGCGAGAGGAGTAGCGACGACGATATCGATTGGTCCGAGTCAGGACCCTGCGGGGAGTGCTAACGCGGGAGCAACGGGATGAAGGTGGTCTCCACCCAGTCGAGCGCTGCGGCCGGCTCATAGGCGACGCCAGGACGGAGCAGCGGCCGCACCTCCTCGAGGAACGGCAGCACACGCTTCGCTGCAAGGTTCAACCGCAGCTCGCTCGCCCGGATCATCGGGCGGCCCGCGGCGGCCTGGTACTCATCCAGGAGCGCGACGATGCGGGCCGGGTCCGGGTCGGCCTGCTGATGCGCCCACCACAGGTCGAACAGGTCACGACCCTTGCGGCGCTGGTAGAGGGCGCGGAGCTTGGTCGCCAGCAGCTCGTCGAGCTCATAGGTCGGGATGACGGCGCTGTTGCCGACCGGCAGGTCCGGCACGGCAAACAGCCGCTTCACGACGTGCCCGAAGTGCTCGTGACTGTTGATCTCGACCTTGATGCGACGGCGGCTCCCGCTCTCCGTCTCGAAGCGGAAGGTGACCTTGGGGTGCTCGCCGGTCTCCGACCGCGCGGGGCCGATCCACTCGAGCACCCGGCGGAGCCGCGAGAGGGTCGGGCCGATGGGACCCGGCTCGCGCTGGACGAGATCGATGTCCTCCGAGTACCGGGCCGCGGGTGGCAGGTGGAGCTTGTGCAGCGCCGTGCCACCGCGAAAGGCGAGGGCGGAGCGCAGCTCATCGTCGCGGAAGATGTCGAACAGCGCGAGCGTGATGACGAGATCCTGCTCGACGTCGTCCTCGTCGGCCCAGGGGGCCACCGCTCGCCAGCGGGTGATGTCGGCACGCGGCAGCACCGGTCAGTCCGCCTCGGGCTCGCGGTTGACCAGGACATGCCACCGCGGATCTCGTACCGGCGGCTCGGGCGCGGATTCCTCCGGCTCACCGGGGATGAGCGGCACCCAGGTCAGGCGGCGCGTCGCGAGCTCGGCCTCGAGCGGCGCGACCACGGCCCGTGCACCGGCCCGCTCGAGCAGGTGCCCGAGGCGCTGGAGCTCGGGCGTGGCGGGCTGCACCGCGAGCGCGGCCCGCATGCCCGCGCCGCGCAGGGCCGGCGCGAGGTCGCGCAGGACCGTGGCCACGTTGTCCCAGCCGGCGGCCCGCGACGGGTACCGGACGAGGTCGAGCGCGACGACTTCGGGCGTTGCCACGCGCATCCGGCCAGACGGGGTCGTGCGCAGCTCGACGGGCGCCACGCCCGCGGTCCGCCGGACCACGAACTCGATCACCAGCCGCCCGGTGCGCACGGGGCGGCGCGCGCGCGGCACCACCACCTGGACGACCTGCGCCGCCTGGCCCGAGGCGCCGTGGATGGAGGCCGCGGTGAGCAGGCCGACGTAGTACGGGAGCCCGAGGTGGCTCATGAGGGGATCGAGGAACAGCCGCCACGACGGCGTCCCGGTCCCGCGGTCCTCGAGCGGGAGCACCACGTGGAACCCGCGCACCGGGGAGGCGATGATGCGGTCGGCCCCGGCGCGGTCGAGGGCCGCCGCAACGGCGGCCACGGACGTCCCACCGGCCGCCGCACCCGCCTCGGCGGTCGTGAACGTGAACCGTCCCTGCGATGGCAGCCCGACGACCCATTCCCGCAGCATGCTCATGCGCACAACTCTACGCCACGTGTCGAGTTGTGCAAGTAGATCTGCGCTCTCGGACGAGAGCGGCCGGGACACCGAGGTCGGTGGTGCAAGATCGCGGTCCGGACAGTGCCGTCAGAGGGGGGAATCCACGCACGAGTCGGGTGCTGGAGAAATTTGGTCGGGGCGAGAGGGATAGCCCCGCCACCAACGACCTTCCGATCCTCATGCGCCTCGCCGAGCCGCCGGTGCCGCACGAGCTGGTCCGCACCGCATGACCCGCAGGCCCTCCCGCTCCGCCGCCGAGCGCGCCACGGACCGTGAGGTCGGGGTGGTTGCAGCCGTCCTGGTCGCCGGATCGGAGAAGGCTGCCGCCCACCGCCTGGGCCTGTCGCACTCGACGGTGAAGCACCACCTGGCGAATGCCCGGTCCAAGGTGGGGGCGGAGACGACGGCGCAGCTCGTGTGGATCCTTGGCCCGCGTCTGCCCGAACCTGAGGACAAGGCTCAAACGGCCGAGTAGCGGTAGGTATTCCGCATCACGTCCCGCTGACTTCGGCAGCGAGCGGACGCGATGTGTTGGCATCAACGACCGGCGGGCCGCTCGAGCGCCTCGCGGAGGCGTCGGAAGTCCCCGTTCTCGCGGTCGCGGGTGACGAGCTTCAGCACGCGGCTCGCGAAGGCGTCCACACCAGGGCCCGGAAGGCGCGGCGTCCGGACGGTGAGCGTCACGCGGGAGGCGCCGGCGCCAGCCGGCTCAACGCCGATGGACGTCCGGACGCGGTAGCCCTCGATCACCTGGAACGCGACGTGGTTGGGAGGGTCCCACTCGGCGACTTCGGCGACGAACGCCCAGTCGCGCCCCCACAGGTGACCGAACTGGCGACCACGGCGCCCGAGACGCGTGGGCCCCTCGTCGATCCAGCGGGTCTCGCGGACGTGCTCGTGCCAGGAGGGGTTATTCTCGGCGTCCGCGACGAAGGCGAAGACCTCCTCGGGCGACGCCTGGATGATCCCGGTAAAGGTCGCGGTCGGCATAGGACGCTCCGCTGCGGTTGAGCGGACGATACGCCCGCCCCGCAATTGTCACGGGGCTCGCGCCGATGCCCGGAGTCGCGGGCTGATGCCGATGCCCACACCTGGCCCACCTTACGGCCGAAGTCACGTCCCGCTGAGTTGTCCACACCATGACGGCACCTCCCCGTTCGGGTACCTACCGCCCGCAACGCGAGGGCATGGCCCAATCGGCCAAGTAGAAACCGCGGACCGGCGCCGCCACGCTACAGGGCATGACGGCGCGCTGGTCTGATCCACACCGACTCCCGGGCTCCCCCGCCTGTTGCGACCTCGGGTACGTCCGCGCCGTCAACCCCGCGCGGGTCCGATGAGCGAGGTCGAGCTCGCCCTGGCCTTCCTCTCGGGCGTCGTGACCGGCGTCCTCCTCGATCGCTGGCTGCTGCCGCCGCTTGTCGATGCGTGGATCGGTCGAATGCGCCGGCATGGGCAATGAGCGTGACGACGATGCGGCGGAGCGCAGCGCCCGGGCCGACGTCTACTCCTCGGCCCGGATCGGCGCCGCTGCTGCCCTCACGATCGTCCTGGCCGTCCTCCTCATCCTCGACGTCGCCGTCCCTGACTACGACATCTCCCCGGCCATTCTCCTGCCCCTCCTGGGCGCGATCCTCGCGCTCCTCGGGCTGGAGGCTTCGGCCTTGTGGAGGAACGTGAAGTGACCACGGTCACGGCGCTGCTGACCAACAAGGCCTACGGCTACCCGACGAGAGGAGCCAGGCGGCGCCGGAAGCCGACGATCCTGGCCTGCCTCCACCAGACCGCCAACGCCACCGCGACCGCGATCGAGGAGCGCACCTACGCCAACCGGGCCGGCTCCGCTGGGCCCTCGGCCACGGCGTACATCGACCGCGACGGCACGATCGTCCGCGCCATCGACCCGGTGAAGCACGCGGCCTGGAGCCAGGGGGACGTCGCCTCCCCGAGCACCAGGATCCCGACGATCGCTGCCGCGGTCGCGTCCGGCGTGAACGTCAACGAGTGGGTGCACGAGTCGATCGAGTGCTCGGGCTCGGGCACGGAGCCGTACACGGATGCCCAGTTCGAGAGTGTCGCCCATCTCGTCGCCGCAGCGCACAAGGCCACGGGTCTCCCCATCAACCGCAGCACCGTGGTCGTCCACGCCGACATCAACAGCGTGAGCCGGCGCAGCGACCCGTGGCCGCCGGCGACAAGGGAGGCGAGGGTCAAGCGCGTGATCACCCTGGCGAACGCGATCCTGCGGCCGCCGGTCGTGACGGTCACGGTGAAGGCGGGCGACTCCCTCAGCAAGATCGCCTCCGCGCACGGGCTGACGCTCAAGGCACTCCTCGCCTTCAGCGAGAACGCGAAGTACCGCGCCAGGCCCGGGTTGATCCACCCAGGCGACATCGTCCGCGTGAAGTGACGGGAGTCGGCATGGACGACGAGCCGGGAACGATCTTCGGTCGCGAGCCTACGATGGTCCTCGCCCTTGTACAGGCGGTCATCGCCCTGGT
Organism: Candidatus Limnocylindrales bacterium; assembly: GCA_038915165.1. Lineage (GTDB taxonomy): Bacteria > Chloroflexota > Limnocylindria > Limnocylindrales > CSP1-4 > SPCO01. Next base: position 317 of record JBCLDE010000105.1, on the reverse strand, counting down.
CGTGGCGTTCGGCCTCAACCTCGCACCCGACCAAATCGGCGCGATCCTCGCCGTCACCGCGGTGATCCTCGGCCTCATCACCCGCAGCAGGGTGAGCCCCGCGTGAGCCACGCCCGATGAGAGACGGGTACCTGCGCGGCTCGCTCTCGCGGACTCGGACCGCCCGCCAGGTCGACGTCCTCACTGCCTTCGTCGCGGCCGGCGGGTCCGTGTCCGATGCGGCGGCGCTCGTGGGAGTCCGGCCGAGCACGGCGAAGCGCCACCTCGCCGATCTTCGTGCGCGGTCGGGCCTCACCACCGAGCAGCTGATCTACGCT
>JBCLDE010000104.1:0-6248 GCA_038915165.1 Candidatus Limnocylindrales bacterium | reverse complement strand
GCGTCCGTCCCATAGCCACCCGTGTTGCGACGACCGCTGGAATCCGCCGCACCGACGGCGATCAAGTTGCGGCCAACACGTTAGCCAGGGAGCTTTCCACGATGTACCGTGCCGGAGACTCGCTCACGGCGAGCGCCTCGAAATGGGCCTTGCCGCACTCGATCTTCGCGGTTTCCTTGGAGCGAAGATCGTCGGCAAATAGCCCGCTCTTGGTCTCGACCACCAGGAACAACCGGTCGCTGCCGTCCACATCTACAACCACGGCCCAGTCGGGGTTGTAGTTCCCCAGGGGCGTGGGAACCGTGAACCACCCTGGAAGCTTCGCGTACACCTTGACATCGGCGCTCTTCTCGAGGTCGCCTGCAAAGGTGGCCTCGGTTCCTGACTGATCGCTTTCGCCGGAATACGCAGTCATTGGCGATTCGTGGTCGACATCCACGTCTGTCACGAGGACCACGCCTCCGACAAGACCTCCGCCTGTTCGAGGACCGTTCGCGTCGCCCGCTCCTGCTTGTCGGGTGGGTAGCCGTGCTTGCGGAGGATGCGTTTGACGAGGACGCGGAGTTGCGCCCGGACGTTCTCGCGGACGGTCCAGTCGATCGTGATGTTCGCACGGACAGAGGCCGTCAGCTCCCGGGCGATCGCCAGGAGCTCGGGCTCGCCCAGCACGGCCACGGCACTGTCGTTCGTCTCGAGCGCGTCGTAGAAGGCGAGCTCGTCTTCGGTGAGGCCAAGCTCAACACCCCGGGCGTTCGCCGCCCGCATGTCGGCCGCCAGGGCGATCAGCTCCTCGATGACCTGGGCCGTCTCGATCGCCCGGTTCTGGTAGCGACGCAGGGACTGCTCGAGCAGCTCGGCGAAGGAGCGCGCCTGGACGACGTTCCGGCGCGAGCGCGACTTGATCTCGCCCGTCAGCAGCTTCCGGAGCAGCTCCACGGCGAGATTCCGCTGCGGCATCCCGCGGACCTCGGCCAGGAACTCGTCCGACAGGATCGAGATGTCCGGCTTCCGCAGGCCGGCCGCGGCGAAGATGTCGATGACCTCGTCGGAGACGACAGCTCGCGACACGATCTGGCGGATCGCGTGATCGAGCTCCTCGTCGGTCCGCCGCTCGCCGGGCGAGCTCTTGGCCAGGACGGCGCGGACCGCCTGGAAGAAGCCGACGTCGTCGCGGATCTCGAGGGCCGCCTCGTGCGGAACCGCGAGGGCGAACGCCTGCGAGAGTTCGGTCACGGAACGGAGGAGCCGGGTCTTGCCGTCCTCCTGGGCGAGGATGTGCTCCTGCGCCGCCGGCAAGACGGACAGCCGCTCCCCCGCCGAGCCCGCGACCCAGCGCGACCAGTCGAAGCGGTGGAAGAGGCCCAGGCAGACCTCGTACTTGCCGAGCATGAGCGCCACGGCCTCGCTCTGGTCGATCGCCGTCCGGCCCGTACCGCCGCTCTCCGTGTACGTCGCGAGCGCCGCCTTGAGCTCCTCGGCCAGACCCAGGTAGTCGACGACGAGCCCACCCGGCTTGTCGCGGAAGACGCGGTTCACCCGGGCGATCGTCTGCATCAGGCCGTGGCCGCGCATCGGTTTGTCCACGTACATCGTGTGCAGGCTCGGGGCGTCGAAGCCGGTCAGCCACATGTCCCGGACGATGACGATCCGGAACGGGTCGGCGGGGTCGCGGAAGCGCCCGGCGAGGGCCTCGCGACGCGGTTTGTTGCGGATGTGCGCCTGCCAGCCGACGAGATCGGACGCCGAGCCCGTCATGACGACCTTGATCGAGCCCGCAGCGTCAGCGTCGCCGTGCCAGTCGGGTCGGAGGGCGACGATCTGGCGGTACAGCTCGACCGCGATCCGGCGGCTCATGGCGACGACCATCGCCTTGCCGTCCAGCGCTGTCAGGCGGTGCTCGAAGTGGTCGACCAGATCGCGCGCGACGAGTGCCAGGCGGTTCTCCGAACCGACGAGCGCCTCGAGCTGCGCCCAGCGCGTCTTGAGCTGTTCCTTGCGCTCGACCTCCTCGCCCTCGGTGACCTCCTCGAACTCGGGGTCGATGCTGGGCCGCTCGGAGTCGCGCAGCTCGAGCTTCGGGAGCCGGCTCTCGTAGTAGATCGGGACGGTGGCCCCGTCGACGACCGCGCGCTGGATGTCATACACGCTGATGTAGTCGCCGAAGACGGCGCGCGTGCTCGCGTCGGTCTGCTCGATCGGGGTCCCGGTGAAGCCGATGAACGAGGCGTGCGGCAGCGCGTCGCGCATGTGCCGGGCGAAGCCATCGATGAAGTCGTACTGGCTGCGGTGGGCCTCGTCGGCGATGACCACGATGTTGCGCCGGTCCGAGAGGACCGGGTGGCGGTCGCCCACCTCGGCGGGGAAGAACTTCTGGATCGTCGTGAAGACGACGCCGCCGGAGCCGACCCGGAGCTTCTCGCGCAGGTCGGCCCGGTCCGCCGCCTGGACGGGTGCCTGGCGGAGCAGGTCGTGGCAGCGGGCGAACGTGCCGAAGAGCTGATCGTCCAGGTCGTTGCGGTCGGTCAGGACGACGATCGTCGGGTTGGCCATCTCGGGTTCGAGGATCACCCGGCCCGCGTAGAAAGCCATCGTCAGGCTCTTGCCGGAGCCCTGGGTGTGCCAGACGACGCCGACCCGGCGGTCCCCGGGATCGCCGCCCGGCTGCGTGCCCGCCTCGTAGCGACCCGGCCCCTCCGCGCTCCGAACGATCGCGGCCACCCGCGTAGCGCGCAGGGTCTCCTCGATGGCAACGTTGACAGCATGGAACTGGTGGTAGCCCGCGATCTTCTTCGCCAGGGCGCCGCCGCCGAGATCCTCGAACACGATGAAGTAGCGCAGGAGGTCGAGAAACCGGCGCTGCTGGAAGACGCCTTCGAGGACGACCTGGAGCTCCGACAGGTTGGCCGCCGCGTCCTCGCGCCCGCCGATCGTGCGCCAGGGCTTGAACCACTCGCGCCCCGCGCCGAGCGCCCCGATCCGCGCCTGGACACCGTCGGAGACGACCAGCGCCGCGTTGTACGTGAACAGGGCCGGGATCTGCGCCTGGTACGTCTCGAGCTGCTGGAAGGCGGACCAGATCGTGGCGTTCGCATCGGCCGGGTTCTTGAGCTCGATGACCGCGAGCGGCAGCCCGTTCACGAACAGCACGACGTCCGGACGCCGGGTGTGCTGGCCCTCGGCCACGGTGAACTGGTTGACCGCCAGCCAGTCGTTGTTGTCCGGGATGTCGAAGTCGATGACGCGCGCCTGCGCGCCGGCGATCGAACCATCCGGGCGGCGGTACTCGACCGTCACGCCATCGACGAGCATTCGATGGACGGCACGGTTGCGCTCGATCGGCGACGGCGCGTCGGCCCGGGTGAGCCTGCGGTACGCATCGTCCAGCGCCTCGGGCGGCAGACTCGGGTTGAGCCGGACGAGCGCCCCGTGCAGGCGGCGTTCCAGGACGACGTCGCGGTATCCGGCGTCGCTGCGTTCCGCGCCGAGTTGGCCGACGGCGATCTGCGGACCGTGGAGCACCGCGTAGCCCAGGCCCGTCAGCCAGCCGAGTGCAGCCTCCTCGACGATCGACTCGGTGAAGTCAGGCACCGGCGGTCGGTCCCCCGGCGATCGGCCCGGTGTCGTCGTCGGCGCGGGCCTCGGCGTCGGGGGCGACGTACTCCGACGCATCGAGCGTCTTCACGATCGGGCTGAACAGCGCATGCATCGTCTCAAGGGCGCGGGCCATCCACTCGTCCAGCTCGGGCCAGGTTTCATTCTTGGATGGAGTCCCTTGCCGGACGACGGTGATCTGGCTCTCCTTGGCGTTCGGCAGCGGACGCCACACCACGGTGCCCAGAGGCGAAAGCCGCTCCTCCACCAAGTCATGGAAGCGCTCGTCGATGAGTCCGAAGTGAGCCTTGGCATCCGGGCCGGTCAGCTGAAGATAGACGCCGGAGCGGTTGTCTCGCATGCCGTTCCAGGGCACCAGACCAAAGTAGCTTCGCCCGACCGCGACGTTGTTCCAGTGGTCCTTCGAGGGCCGGTTGACACGGATCGGGCTCTTATGGTCTTCGAGGTATTGGCGGAACTGCGTCCAGAACTCCAGGTGCAACCGCTGGAACTCGGTCAACGTGCCGGACTGCCCAGCGCTCGCCTGCTCTCGGACTGCCTTGCTCCAATCGTTCGGCTTGGAGACCACGTTGAATTTGGGCGCCATCGCGGAGTCGCCGATCTTCCAGAGCTCGATCTCCAGCCCGAAGAAGTTGAACCCGCTGGTCGTCGCGTTGTTCAGCCAGTCCAGGGCGGCCCGGTGCTCCTCGGTGAAGCGGCTCGCCACCCAGATGATCGAGACCGCTTCCAGTCCAGCGGCATAGGTCAGAAGTTGGCCGAGATGACCATGGTCGGTTCGTTCCAGCTGATTCTCGATCAGCACGTAGTGGTTGTTGATCGTGTCGCGACAGAGGATGTCCGCCCGGAATGGACCGACGTTCTTCTCCTGGGACTCGACCTCAAGCTCGATCCCGATCGCTTCGCTCAGCAGGGCGATGTTCTCAGGGCCAGCAAGCCACGGGGTGAAGTCACTGGCCTCGCCTTCCCAGGCGTCGCGCAGCTCAACCCGCTCGAGGCGACCGAGAGAAGGTCTCGTCGAACCAGTCACAACGCGGCCTTTAGGATCGGCTCGGCGTGAGCGACACTCAACTCACCAGAGATGAGCTTGGGCAGGAGCGTGTCTCGTAGGGCGGCCAGAGTGCGTGTTTCCTGGGTCGCGTGATTCACGCGGCGAGAAAGCCCACTTGCAAGGCGTTCAAATGTCCCCAAGAGCTGCGAGGGCGGAAGGACTTGGTCGCTCATGTAGGCGAGGTTACGATTCAGCCCAGGCACTGCGGAATCTGCTCCGAGCGTGCCCAGATCCTGGTTTCGAAGGACGTGAAAGAGGAACTGAATACTCTGGCCGCTTGATGTCGGGACGACGTAGAAGGTCGTGTCGATCGGGAAGAAGTCGGTCGGAGCCCACGTCGCGATTCCTGGGTTTCCCTTTCGTCCAACGATGATTCCTGGGCCAGCGACGAGCCGCTTGTCGTGCCAACCGATCTGACCGTTTGAGCCATAGACCGGCACGTTACCATCGTGACGGGCATGCGCCTTGAGAGCCTTCCCGTAAGCCAGTGCCAGTAGGTCTCCGAGCTTCTTCACCCGCCACCCCTTCGGGATCTTCCCCAGTTCTGAGTCCTCGAACGAGTCGGGGAAGAGGTCGGCGAGGTGCGCGGGCAGGCCGGTGTCGCGGCCTTCGGTTTTGGCGCGGACGGGGTCGAAGTCGACGAACCAGGACTTGAAGAGGGCGCGCGCGATCGCCTCCAGGGTCTCGTTCATCCGCCGGTTCAGCTCGATCTTGTCGTCCAGCGTGCCGAGGATGTGGGCAATGGCGCGCTGCTCGGGGAGCGGCGGGTAGGTGACCTCGAGAGCTCGTGCATCGCCCTGAGAGATGAACGGCTGCGCCGATCCACGCTTCGGCCAGACTGCTGGATCACGTAGGCGCCAATAGAGGAACGCGGAGTCGACCTGCGGGTCGGTCGACCACAACCGGATCGTGTTCTTGATGCACGACCACCTGCCCTTCGCGAGCCAAGTCTTTCCGCAGTCGGCCCCGATCGCACTCACGACGACTCCGACACGATCGAAGTCGGCATAGGGGAGGAACCCATCTGGTCCGGAGGCGCTATAGGCCGGGAAGCCGGCAGGGATATACGCAGCTTTAGTGACTGAAGTGTCGCCCCAGCTCACATCAGCTACCTCGCCGAGACGCGACGTCTTCCAATGAGAAGCGAGCTCACTCGCCATACCCGAGCTCCCGCAGGTTCGCGGCGATGATCGCATCGAGCCGGGCAGCCTCCTCGGCTTGCTGATCGCGCAGCGTCGCGGTGAGCCGGTGCTCGGGGTCGGCTGCATCCGGCCGACCGCGCACTCGGAGCGCCCCTCGGGTGCTGACTTTGCGCCGCCCCGCGCGCGTCATTGCCGGCGATCGTCGAGCTCGAGGAGGAGCGCACTGACGCGCTCCCGAAGCGCGGGCAGGTTCGTCTCGACGGCGTCCCAGACCACATCGTCCGCGATGCTGGCGTACCCATGCGCGAGCTGGTTCCTGAAGGCGATGATCCGGGACGTGTCGTTGATCTGCTCGGCCAACGTCGGTTGGTACCGCAGGGCCTGACTTAGCGCCTCGCCGATGATCTCGAATTGACGCTCGACGGCGGATCGAAGGAGGACCGTTC
>JBCLDE010000103.1:0-6347 GCA_038915165.1 Candidatus Limnocylindrales bacterium | reverse complement strand
GGGGACGAGAACTCGGTCCGGGCGGCGTAGTCACGGACATAGCGCGGCGCCATGGAGAACGTGTTCGGCATGAGCTCGGACAGATAGCTGGCGCTCTTGCCATGGAGGATCCCGGTCACGGCCGCGGCCAGAAAACGGTCGGTCCGGTCATCCAGGTGGAGCGTGGACCGGACGAACAGGAGCTGAGCCAGCGTCCGCGGGTGGAAGGCGAGTGCGACCTCGGCCGGCACGCGTTCGACGCCGTCACCCGCCCGCGCTCGGGAACCAGCGGCCGGAACGAGCGCATCGGGCGCATCCGGGGCCGTGGCCACACGTCCGCCGAGCGCGACCCACTCGGCTGAGGCGGTGTTCCACGCGAGACGGAGCTGGGTCAAGCGCGTGCTCGCCTGGGCCCGCGTCGCCGGCTCCACCTTGGCCGCGGTCAGCAGGTGCGCAAACGGGTTGAGGTCGTTGCCGACCCCGATCCGGCCCTCGGCGCAGGCCTGGAGCGGCGTCGTGCCGCGTCCGGAGAACGGGTCCAGGACGACATCGCCCGGGCGCGAATAGCGGGCGATGAACGCGTGGGTCAGGGCCGCCGGGAAACTCGCCAGGTACGAACACATCGGATGGAAGGTGGGGCCCCACAGGCGCTGCTGGTCTTTCCACTCGGGCGCGAGCTCGAACGGCGGCAATGCGAGCGGCAGCTCGAGGGCGAGCTGGCCCGCCGAAGTAACGCGCGCGGGACGTGCCGACATGGGCCTATGAGCCCTCCCTGACCCTGCGCCGATCCCGGTCGGCACGATGGGTCGCGCAGTCTATCACGGCCGAATCCGGCGGCGGGGCGGGTGCGCCGCGGCGCGGACTTCGGTCAGACGACCCCGGAGCGGTAGACTCGCCCACGTCCCCGTAGCTCAGTGGACAGAGCAGCCGCCTTCTAAGCGCGCCGATCAGCGCGACGTGCTCCCACGAGTGGGCAGGGTACCGGAATGGCCTCAGTTAGTTGCTCAGTGAGAGCACGAGAACGGCCCCGCTGGCCGCTGACTGACCGCGCCAGTCGCAACGGCCGCCGACTCCAAGTCTCAGTGCGAGTTGGCTAACAGGCCGTTACCCAATATCGCCGAGGCGCAACGGGTCGCCGATGCCGCAACCTCTGGCCCTTTCGGGGATCGAGGGTGGCGACGCGGAGCCGGGGCCGTTGAAAGGCTAGCGCAACTACGCTGCCGAGATCCAGCTCCGGGCCGGGCGCAAGGGCGGGCAGATGCTGATCGAGATGGCCGAGAAGGGGACGCGGGCGGGCGATGGCAAACCATCACACGCTGTTATGGTTCCGACCCTGGCCGACCTCGGCATCGAACCGATGCGATCCTCTCGCTGGCAGTGGCTAGCCCGCCTCTCCGAGACGCGGTTCGAGGGCTACACGCCCAGGACGGCCGCTGGAGTGTGGAGGGCTGCCCGGTGGCTGATCGTGGATGCCACGAGCCGACGCGAGGCACTGGTAGCTGCCCGCGCCGCCGTGGCGACTATGCTCGACGTCGAGCCGGATCGCTTCGACGTGGAGGCGGACTAGATCCGGAGCAGCCCTCGACCGTCGCTCAGGCCGAGCCCGAGCTGCCGACGTCGGGTGCCGAGCATCCCCGGCACCGTCGGGTCTACAGCCCGATGGCCGCCGCGACGTCCAGCCACGCGGTATCGGCCTGCCCCTCGAGCCGCCGCAAGTAGACCGTCGTGACCGCAAGGGACGAGTGGTCGAGGAACGAGCTCACCGCCTCGATCGACTCGCCGGCGTCGCGCCGGAGCTTCGCCGCCGTGTGGCGCAGGACGTGGACCCCGGTCGGTGCCAGCCCGGCCGCCGCCAGGTAGCGGCGGAAGCCGGCGTAGAAGGTGCCGCTCGTGATCCCCCGCGAGCCGGCCCCGGCCTGCCAGAGCGACTCGTCGGGAGCCATCGCCGCTAGGTCCTTGCCACAGTCCGCGAGCGTCCGGGTGATCGCCTCGCAGGCGGGTCGGGGCAGCTCCCGTCGCCCTGTCTTGCCGCCCTTGCCGCGGTAGGCGTAGAAGGCCGTGTCGCCCTCGACGCTGAGGTCACCGGCCAGCAGGCCGATCACCTCACTCCGCCGTCGCCCGGTGAGCACGAGGGTGAGGATGATCGCCCGATCGCGTCGGCCCGGGACGGTGTCGGGGACGACGGCGAGCAGTCGACGCACCTCGGCCGCCGAATACCCCCTCGCCGGTGCCGTCACGCTCTTCGGGCGTTCCAGGGCATCACACGGGTTGCTGGCCACGAGCTCCATCCGGCGCAGGAACCGGTAATACGAACTCAGGCAGGCGATCCGGGCACCGATCGTGGTCGAGGAGGGGACCCGACCCGAGAGCCCGATCCCGTGCGCCCAACCCATGACGTCCGGGGGGACGACCCGGTCGGGCGTCTTGCCGAGTCTGGCAAAGAACGGCCAGAGCATCCGGCTGTAGCCCTCGACGGTGCGCCGCGAGCCCGAGCGGTTGCCCTTCTCGACGAGGAAGGCGTAGAGCGCCTGCTCCCAGGCGGAGCCGTCGCCGGACGGCAGGGCGGGGAGCAGCTTCGGGTTCGTCATTCAGAGTGCCTCGTGCGTGATGGTGTTACCCCCATTCATCACTCGGACGGCCCAGGAATGCAACACGATGACCACATCGTCGCGTTGGCACCGGACACAGGAGGACCACGGAGCCACCCAGGGTCGGTGCGTTGGCGACCGGGACGAAAGGCCGCCGATGGGGCAACATTGGTGAGGGCAGGCGCGGACCGCAGACCACGCGCCGGCACGTTTACCGAGCCGAGGGACGACATGGCCACCGACATCCTGCGCGAGCAGCTCTTGGAGCTCATCGACGCACGCGAAGCACACATGCCGTTAGACGAAGCACACATGCCGTTCGACGCCGCGGTGAAGGACTTCCCGGACGACGCCATCAACCGGCGGCCGCCGAATGTCCCCTACACACCCTGGCACCTGCTCGAGCACCTCCGGACGACGCAGTGGGACATCCTCGACTACATCCGGAACCGTGCGTACCTCGCGCCAAACTGGCCGGAGGAGTACTGGCCAGCGCGCGACGCCATCGCGACGCCTGAGCAGTTCGCGCGGACGATCGAGGGATTCAGGGCCGACCGCACGGCACTCCACGAGCTGGTGGCCGACCCCACCACCGACCTGCTGGCGACAATCCCGGGCACTCCCGCGCACACGATCCTCCGCGAGGTGCGCGTCATTGGTGCCCACAACGCCTACCACATCGGCGAGTTCGCGATCCTCCGCGAGGTCATGGGGACCTGGCCGGCGGGCCGGGAGGAGTAGCCCTCGAGGTGGCGGGCGCCCCCGTCTCGACGCGCCCGTCGGCGCCCGCGGGCGGCAGGCTACCTTCGCCCGACACGGTTGGACCCACGAGCAGTACAAGGGCGCACACGATGCGCGGATCGTGTGGGGGTCGGTCGCCGGGAACTCAGCTCGTTCCGCGTCGCCGTGGACCGTTGCCTGGAGTCCGAGGCTACCGGCGACGCTCGGACTCGTCACGCAACCCAACCCGCGCGCAGGAGGGAAAGCCACCTCTATCCCCGGACCGCTCCCAGCCGCACTACCCCGCGGCAACATCCGGGCCGCGAACCCTTGCGGGCCTCGTCCGATCGAGGTATCTCCGCGGTTCCCTGGCCGTTCGGTCCGTCGCCGCTCACCCCTCACGCTCGGCGCGCCGCCGCCGACGGACAAGCGCCAGGATCAGCAGGCCGAGGAGCACCCCGCCGACCAGCCCCGCGGCCATAATCGCGACCCCCACCGCGAGCAGCAGCCGGCCCTCGCGAGCTTGCTGGATGACGTCGGTCAGGCCGGTCACGATCGGGTTCTCGGCGGCGGGAGGGGGCGGCGGCTCGGGGACTTCGAACGGTAGCGCGTCCTCCTCCACCCGCACACCCGTCGCGGCGTCCTCGAGGACGAGCTGGATCGTGTAGCCGCCGGGCTGGAGCAGCGCCGCCAGCGGCACCTCGACGAGCGTCGCAGTATGCGCATAGAAGGTGTCCATCGGCACCTGCGCCCGGCTGATCTCGGCGCCCGCCGCGTCGCGGACAACCAGGTCCGCGACGGGCTTCAGGTGGATGTTGCCGGTGTTCTCGACGGCGACCGCGACGGTCGACTTGTCGGCGACGACCTTGTGGCTCGCCGTACCGATCGCCAAACCGGGCTGGCGCGGTCCAGGGACGGTGATGACGACCGCCATCACCTGGCGGACGATCTGGTTGAGCGTCACCGCCCCGGTCCCCTGGATCGGCTCGTCGTTCTCCAGGATGATGCTCGTGATGTACTCCCCGGGCGCGGCAGCCGCCGGTACCACGACGGTGAACGAGCGCTCAAGGCCCTCGCCCGGCGGCACGGCGAAGACGTCGGTTGGGTAATCGAGCCAGTCGCTCGTACCGCTCGTGGGCTCGTCGCGCAGGCGCGCGCCGAAGCCGCCGTTGATGATCGTGTAGACGTCCGCGGGATAGGTCCGAACGCGGATCGCGACCTCGCCCTGGTTGGCGAGTTCGACCGCCAGGGTGCGCGTCTCGCCCGGCCGGAGGGTGAGATCGAAGTAGGACCCCACCGCGTCCACGGGGCGGAGACTGAGCTTGACCTCCGGTTCCGCGGCGAAGGCCGGCGACGCCGCGCCGAGCGCGGCGGACAGGAGCGCGAGGCCGGCCAGCACGAGGCGCCAGCGACCCGAGCGTGCCGGCAACGAGCGCCGCGGCGGCAACGAGCGCCGAGCGGTCATCACCGCCGCTCGCGCAGGAGCATCGCCGTCACGCCGATCGCGGTTCCGGCGCCACCGGCGAAGGCGAGGCCGATCGTGGCGCCGAGCGTCGTCCCGAGGCCGGCCCCGACCAGGGCGCCGCCGGCGAAGGCGACGCCGATCGCGACCACCGCGATCGCGACCACCGCGGACACGCTCGGGCCAGAGGCCGAACCGCGTTCGCTGCGCAACTCGACGACGATCGGCGCCTGGGGCGTGCCGAGACCGGGTTGGGCGCCGTCTCGCAGGGTCACGAACGGCGCGTTCTCGGTGAACCGCGTCGCGACCCGGCGCTCGGACGTTTCGGGCGCGGGCTCGGATGGCACGGTCGGATCCGCGGTCCGGTCACCTGTGGGCGCGGCGTCGGGCGGCCGGGGGGCTTCGCGTTCGCTGGGGCCATCGCTCGCGTGCCGCTCGATCGTCGCCGCAGCATCCTCGGGCCATCCCTCCAGCGCCGCCTCGCGCGCCGCCTCGGCCTCGGCGGCCATCGTGGAGCGGGCGGCAGGCCAGCCCGCAGACATCGGGGCCCGGATCGACGGATGGACCGTGGCGTCGGGACGTTCCTCGAGTGGGCCGGGAGTCGTGGACACCTCGTCAGGATAGACATCTGGATCCATGAGGGGCCAGGGCACGGTCGACCGCGAGGAGATCGGGTCGAGCGACGCGTCCGGCGCGGGCTCGAGCGGGGCGTCCACGGAGCGTCGGCGTCGTCGGCTGCGGAGGGCGGCCATGAAGAGCGTGAGCAGGAGGCCCGCGGCGATCGCGGCAGCGGTGCCGATGACGACGACGTCCACGGGTAGCTCGCCGCGCTGGATCGCCTCCAGGAGCCCGGCCGGGTCGAGGGCCTGGGCCGTGAACGGAACGACCGGCGCAGGCGATGTACCGGCGCCCAGCGCGACCGCCGGCGCGCTGCCGACAAGGCCGACGATGAGCACGAGCGGACCGACGCCTTCGAGCCGTCGGGCTCTGCGCACGAGTCGCGACCGACGGGGAGCCTGAGCGTTCATCAGCGGAGTCTACGGGTCACGAGCAAGCACGGACGGGCGGACTCACGGGCCGACCGCCGCCGTCACGGTGAGCGTGCCCGTGTACGTGCCGGCCGCGCTCTGGCCCGGGATGGAGAGTGAGACGCCGAGCGCCTGCGTGTACGTGCCCTGGCCGAAGCCGACCTGCGCCCCGACGGTCGTGCGGGCGACGTCGAGCGTGCCGACCGGGCTGACGGCGGGGACCATCGGGCCGCCCGTCACGTCGATCGCCTGGCCACTCGTCATCACCGGTGCAGCCGCCGAGGTGAGCGAGAAGTTCGCGGCCGGGATGTTCGTGCCGCTGTTGGCGCCGCTGTAGGCGAAGGCCGACGTGAGGATCGTCACGTGCCAGCCGGCGGCATTGGTGCTGCTGTCGATCGTCAGGGTCATCGTGCCGGTCCTCGTCTGCGCGGCGTGCGAGTAGGTGACCGCGAGCAGCGTGAGGTTGGCGACGCTGGCGCTCGGGTTGGCAGCACGCACCTGCAGGGGGAGGACCAGGGCGACCACCATCAGGCAACCGACGGTTGCGAGCCTGACGGAGCGGGATACCGT
>JBCLDE010000102.1:0-6349 GCA_038915165.1 Candidatus Limnocylindrales bacterium | reverse complement strand
CTGCCCGAGGCCCGGGCTGTCCACGCCGAACGGGCCGAGCGCCCACTCCAGGAACCCGCCGCCCTGGAGGATGGTCCGCCAGGCGTAGACCTTGACGAGGTAGGCGGCCCAGAGCGGCATGAGGACCGCGATCACCAGGGCGCCGCGCACCCTGGGTGACGCGATGCGGGCCATGTAGTAGGCGATCGGGAACGCGAGCACGGCGCAGGTCAGCGTCACCGCGACGGCCATCAGCACGGTCCGGACCGCGATCGTCCGGTACACCTCGATGCGGAACAGGCTCTCGAACGCGGCCAGCGACCAGGCGAACGGCTCCACCTTGCCGGTGAACGCGTCGGTCGCCCAGAAGGCACTCATGAGCAGGATCGCGAGCGACCCGAGATAGGCGATCGCGAGCCACCCGATCGGCGTGGCCAGCAGCATCGCCAGCTGGGTCCTGCGCCGCGGGTAGAGCCAGATCGCGAAGCGGCGCACGAAGCCCGGGCGGGCCACCGGGCCCGGTGCGGTGCCGGACTGCAGGGTCATGAACCTCCAGGAGGGATGGAACGGCTCCCCGGGCGGGGCCCGGGGAGCCGTTCGGCTGTCTCAGTGGCGATAGCCGGAGGCTACTTGCCCCGGAGCGTGGTCCAGGCTTCAACCCATGCGGCCTGATCCTTGCAGGTCGTGGCCGCGTCGGCGTCCTTGCAGTCCGCCTGCGGTGTGCTCCAGTAGTGGATCTTGTCGTAGTACGCCTCGTCGGTTGCGTGCGTGAGCTCGCAGTGTCCGGGCGAAAGCGTCTCGGCGAAGTCACACGCCTGCTGGCTGGTGGGCGCCTCGCCGAACCAGACCGTGGCCATGCCGTTCGCCTCTGCCGACATCATGTGGTCCATCCACATGTACATGCAGTTCGGGTTCTTCGCCTTCGAGGCGATCATCCACGTGTCCGACCAGCCCGTGGCGCCCTCGTCGGGGAGAACGGCCGCGATCGGCTTGCTCTCGCCCTGGAGGAGGTTCACCTGGAACTGCCAGGTCGTCCCGATGACGACTTCGCCGGCCGCGTACAGAGCGACCTGGTCGGCGTACGAGCCCCAGTAGTTGGCACCGTTGTCGCGCTGCTGCTCGAGGAGCTTGATCGCCGCCTCGAACTGCTTCTGGTTGAGCTGATACGGGTCCTTGATCCCGAGCTCGGGCTGCTTCGTCATGAGGTGCAGCGCGGCGTCGGCGATGTAGATCGACGAGTCGTAGACGCTGATCTTGCCCTTGTAGTCGGCGCCGCCCTCCCACATGCCGTCCCAGCTGGTGGGGGCCGTGGTGATGACGTCGGTGTTGTACGCGAGCAGGTTCGGACCGCGGCCGTGCGGCACGCCGTAGTTCACCCCGTCGACCGTGTTGTGGGGCAGGTCCTTGAGGCCCGGGAACACGTTCTTGTAGTTCGCGAGCAGGGCCGTGTTGACGGGGGCGACCGTCTCGCCGGCGATGAGCCGGGTCGTCGCGTCTCCGGATGCGGAAATGCCGTCGTAGTCGCCCGACTGCATGAGCGACACACCGTTGTTGGAGTCGGTCATGTTGGTCGTGGCGACCTTGCAGCCCGTCTTCTCCTCGAAGGGAGTGACCCAGTTGAAGGACTCGACCACTTCGCCGCGCTCGGCGTAGCCGGCCCAGATCACGAGGTTCAGGGCGCCCTCACCCGCGCCGATCGATGTCGGCAGGTTGACGGTCGGCTTCGGGCTCGCGCCCGGGCTACAGGCGGCCGCGACGATGGCCAGCGCCCCGATCAGGCCCAGGAACTTGCGGTTCTTCATGCTCCTCCTCCGATTCGCCCGGATCCGGGCGATCCCATTGTGCCCCCGCCGGTTCCTCCCGGCGAGTGGCATTCGACGTCTACCCGTCCCGGACGGGAAGGTTGTGCTCGCGCTTCCAGGTGAGACGGACCGTCCGCCCCTTGGCCGTCAGCGCCTCCATCGACGATGTCGCCAGATTCTGCTGGGTCACGACGAGGGCCGGGCCGGCATCCAGCACCACCACGTAGCGGGTGTCCGGGCCGAGGTAGACCACGTCGCGGATCCTGCCCGTCGCCGACGCCTCATCTGGCTCCGGCACCGCGTCCACGTCGCGCAATCGGATCTTCTCCGGGCGGACGGTGAACGTCCCGGCCACCCCGAGTATCGTGGCCGCGGCCTCGCCGGTGAGCAGGTTGGAGGTCCCCACGAAGCCCGCCACGAACTGCGTCGCGGGCCGCTCGTAGACGTCGGCCGGCGTACCGACCTGCTCGATCAGGCCGCGGTTGAACACCGCGAGGCGGTCGCTCATGGTGAGCGCCTCCTCCTGGTCGTGGGTCACGTAGATGAACGTGATCCCGACCTCCTGCTGGATCGCCTTCAGCTCCAGTTGCATCTCCTCGCGGAGCTTGAGGTCAAGGGCACCCAGCGGTTCGTCCAGGAGCAGTACGCGGGGCCGGTTCACGAGGGCACGCGCCAACGCCACGCGCTGGCGCTGGCCGCCCGACAGCTGGGAGGGCTTCCGGTCGTCGTACCCCTCAAGGCGGACCATGCGAAGCGCGTCCGCGACCCGGCTCCTGCGCTCCTGCTTCGGAACCTTGCGAATGACGAGCCCGTACGCGACGTTCTCGCCGACCGTCATGTGGGGGAACAGCGCGTAATCCTGGAAGACCGTGTTGACGTCCCGTTCGAACGGCGGGCGGTTCGAGACGTCCTCGCCGTGCAGGAGGATCCGGCCACGCGTCGGTAGCTCGAAACCGGCGATCATCCGAAGGGTCGTCGTCTTGCCGGAGCCGGACGGCCCGAGCATGGAGAAGAACTCGCCGTCCGCGATGTCCAGGTCGATCCCCGCAACCGCGAGGACGGGACCGCTCGCGGTTCCGGTACCGAACTCCTTGACGATGCCTTCCAGCCGGACGGCCGGGATCTCGGAGCGCGCGCCTGTGGGAGCGGAATCGGCGGTCAAGTCTGGCGCAGTGCTGGTCACGACCGGGGTGGTTTCCTTCGTGCGAGTCGCGGCAGGTGCCGGGACGGGGGGACGCGATTCGCGGCGATCCGGGACGCGGAGTCCGCCTCTCGCACGGTTCGCCCGGAGGCGCGGGCGGCTAGCCGCACTATCCGGTCCGCGAGTGGCGGTGTCAAGGGCGCCGGATGCACAGGTTCGCCGACATTGGTGCCGCGGTCATCGGCACGGGATTCATCGGGACCGTTCACGTCGAGGCGCTTCGCCGGATCGGTGTCGACGTGCGCGGCGTTCTCGGCAGCACGCCGGATCGGGGCGCCGCCCGCGCCGCTGCGCTGAATGTGCCGAAGGCGTATGGGTCGCTCGACGAGATCCTCGCGGCCGGCCGGCACGTCGCGGAGGCGGCGGGGCTCGTCAACGCGGTCAACTTCAACAATCGCTTCTACCCCCTGCACCAGCACGTTCGGGAGATCATCGCCGCATTCGCCGCGACGTAACTCGCATTGACGGAGTCGACGGTGATCGTCGCTCCCGCGGCGACCTCGACGAGCTCGCCCCGTTCGATCGGGGCACGCGGGGGGCGCGCCGGCCAGCGGGCGAGCATAGCGCCGTGCCCGGCGGCTTCGTCGCGCTTCAGGCCTGATCAGTTGAGTCGGCCAGCCAGGCTTCGAAGCGTCCGATCTCGGCCCGAAGGTGAGCGAGCGGCTCGGCTGGATCTGCAGCGTCCCGCAGCGTCGCCTCGAGCCGCGCGGCGGCCGTCGCGAGCGAGCGCATCCCGAGCGTCGCGGCGTCGCCCTTGATGGCGTGGGCCCGTTCGGCCGCGCGGCCGGCATCGCCCGAGGCGAGGGCCTCCTCCAGGCTGCGCATCGCCGACTGCTCGTCGTCGTGCAACGCATCGAGGAGCGCCCGCCCGACATCGGCATCGCCACCCGAGATCTCGGTCAGGAGCTCCAGATCGATCTCCGGCCGGTACCCCCGTTCAGCCGCCATCGGATCCAGGACGGACGAGCCCCCCGTCCCCCCCCCCGATCCACCCCGAAGCGCCGCCGCCGGCACCCACCGGTGGAGCGTCGCCTCGAGCTGCCCGCGCCGGATGGGCTTGGCGAGATGGTCGTCCATCCCGGCGGCCAGGCTGCGGGCCCGGTCCGCCTCGAGCGCGCTCGCCGTCAGGGCAATGATCGGCAGCCGGTCCCGGCCGGCATCCGCCTCCAGGCGACGGACCTCTCGGGTCGCGTCGTAGCCGTCGAGGACCGGCATGCGACAGTCCATCAGGACCAGGTCGAACGCCTCCGACTCGATCCGGTCAATCGCCTCGCGGCCATTCGTGGCGACCTCGACCTGGCAGCCAATGCGCTGCAGGATCCCCTCGGCCACCGTCCGACTGACGAGGCTGTCGTCCACGAGCAGGACCCGAGGGGCCCGCTCCCACGCCGCCGGGACGGCGCGCGACGCGGGTGACGCCTGGGGCTCCCCGTTGCCGATCGTCCTTGGGGACGCCGCCTCGACGCGGTCGAATGACAGCTCGAACCAGAACCGACTGCCGCCGCGCGCGACCGGCAGGTAGCCGATCCGCCCGCCCATCATGTCGACAAGGCGCTGGCAGATCGCCAGGCCTAGCCCTGTGCCGCCCAACTCGCGCGTGGTCGACGCGTCGGCCTGGCTGAATGGGCTGAAGAGCCGGCGCTCCATCTCGGGCGGGATGCCCGGGCCCGTGTCCGTGACCTCGAACCACAGCGACGGGCGGGTCCCCGGGGACCACGCCACGGCGGCCACCTCCACGACGATCCGCCCCGCCTGGGTGAACTTGACGGCGTTCCCGATGAGATTGCTCAGGACTTGGCGGAGGCGGACCGGGTAGCCAAGCAGGACCTCGGGGACGCGGTCGTCGACCACCACATCGAGCGCCACGCCGCGCCGGCGTGCCGTCGTGCCGAGCAGCGCGACGAGATCGTCGAGCAGCGCGCGGACGCGGACCTCGCCGGGCGTCAGCGGCAACTGGCCCGCCTCGATCCGGGCGAAGTCCAGGACGTCGTCCAGGATCGTCACGAGCGCCTCGCCGGAGTCTCGGACGATCT
This sequence comes from Candidatus Limnocylindrales bacterium, assembly GCA_038915165.1. GTDB lineage: Bacteria > Chloroflexota > Limnocylindria > Limnocylindrales > CSP1-4 > SPCO01. Next base: position 1,334 of record JBCLDE010000102.1, on the reverse strand, counting down.
CCGCCGTGGACCGCTGGGCCAGCTGGAGCTCGCCCTCGAGCAGCAGGTCGGTCATCCCGATGATGCCGTTCAGCGGCGTCCTGATCTCGTGGCTCATCAGCGCGAGGAAGTCGCTCTTCGCCTGGTTGGCCGACTCCGCCACGACGGCCAGCTCCCGCGCACGGTCGAGGGCGGTCTCGAGGTCGGCATTGAGCTGCAGGATTTCGTCTTGCGCCAGTTTGCGCTCGGTGATGTCGCGGATGAAAGAACTGAACGTATACTGGCCTGCGATTTTGATTGGAGTGACAGCCAATTCTATCGGGAACTCGTGTCCGTCGCGATGCAGGGCGGAAATCTCGAGTCGTTTATTCAGGATTGGCCCCTCGCCGGTGGCCAGGAAATGTTTTATGCCGCGAAGATGCGCCTCGCGATACTGCGGCGGGATGATCGTTTCATACAGCATCCGCCCGATGGTTTCCTCTCGCTTCCAGCCGAATATTTCTTCTGCCTGAGTATTCCAGCCGGTCACGATTCCCGCCGCATCCATCTGTACCACGGCATCCAGCGCGGTATTGATGGTGGCAGACAGGATCACCTCGCCTTGCTCACTGGAGGTCAGCGCCTGATCCAGGGCCATGGCGACGACGCTGATCTCGTCGGTTCCCGCCAGTGTCGAGGCCGGGAAGATTTCACCAGTCTGGCGGTCGGACAGATGCCGGCCAATCACGCTCAATGGTGTCAGTACCTGGCGGCGGAACAGAACATAGCCGAGGACGCCGACCAGACTGAAGATCAGCACGAAACTAATGGTCGAGAGCATGACCGCAACCCAGGCCACGCGGTAGGTCGAGCGGGTATCCGCATGCACCACCACCACCCCATTCCGCAGGGCACCCTCGCTGCGGTTGCTGTCGGACAGCAGCAAAGGAATGGTCACCGACAATTCACTGGATTCTGGAAACTCACGCGACTGCTCGAGCCCAGTGTTGATGGCAAGCGCAATGTCATCCCGCTGTTGTAAGTCCGGTGTGTCCGCTATTCGGTGCCCCACCCAGGCCTGCCTGGTGGATGCCATGATCCGTGGTGGCACGCCGCCGATAACGGCAATGAACGTGATGTTCTGCTCCGCGCCCATGGTCGAAATCAAACGCCTCATCTCGCTCGTTTCGTCGGTGCTTTCCACGATGGAATTCGCCACATGGGCCATGGTCATAGCGCGCTGCAGCACGTTGTCACGCGCATTGGAATAGGTCAGCCACCCCGTCAACAGGATGGTGGCAAGCGCAGCGCACAGACCGACCGCCAGCATGGGCAGCAGGACGCTGGTGCGTAGGGAACGACCAGCGATACGCGTG
>JBCLDE010000101.1:0-6436 GCA_038915165.1 Candidatus Limnocylindrales bacterium | reverse complement strand
TCGTGGCGCGCGCCCAGGATGTCGTAGAGCGTCAGGCCGGCGTCGTAGAACGCCTTGGACAGGAACGGGATCCCGTAGATCGGGAACAGGAGAGGCTCGATCCGGACGAGGTGCGGCGCCAGCGCCAAAAGCCGGGAACGCTCCGCGAGAGCCTCTCGGACGAGCCCGAACCGGAACTGCTCGAGATAGCGCAGCCCGCCGTGGATCAGCCGCGACGAACGCGATGAGGTGCCGGCCGCGATGTCGTCCTGTTCGACGAGGGCGACCCGCAGGCCGCGCGAGACGGCGTCGAGGAGCGCCCCGCTGCCAACGATGCCGCCGCCGATGATGACGACGTCCCAGGGTCCTGCGGCGAGTGCAGCGAGATCGGCGCGACGCCGCTCCAGCGGGCTCGACGGCGGGTCCGCGGCCGGCTCGAACGTGTCGGTCATCGCCCCGTGGGGTTCGCGCGCCTCGAGATCCGCCAGAGGAGCCATCCCGTCCCACCGATCAGGACGATGATCGCGAGCGGCGTATGGAAGACGACCTCCTGGACCGGGGTCGGAAGGACGCTCGTGAGGACGGCCGCGCCAAGCACGATGACCACGACGACGACCGCCACGACGATGACCTCGCGCCAGCCGGGCTGACGGTCCGGGACCCGCGGCTCAAGCACGGTCCGCCTCCATTGGGATGCCGATCGGGGCGACAAGGATCTTGCCGGCGTAGGCCGCGCCGCGCCGCGTCTGAAGGCCGGTCTTCGGGCGATGGAAGGTGACGGTCAGGTCGGCGCTGACGGCCGGCTCCGACGGTTCGCCGCTGGAGAGGTCGATGGCTGTCGGCGTGTCCACTGCGACGACCGGGACGCCGGCCGCCCGGGCGCGCCCGATGACGTCGACGGCGGTCCGGATCGGTTCACGGAGGGCGCCATGGACGCCGGTCCCGAGGAGGGCGTCGACGATGACCGCGGCCTTCTCGATCCCTTGCCCGAACATCGTCACGTCACGCGCGTGCGCAAGGTGGATCTTCGTGATGCCCGCGTCGCGGGCGATCCGGTCCCAGTTGCGCGCCGTGGTCGCGCCGCGCGGTCGCGCCTCGTTGCCGACCAGGGCCACGATGACGTCCGCTCCCGCCAGTGCGAGGCGTCGGGCCGCGACGAACCCGTCTCCGCCGTTGTTTCCCGGGCCGGACATGATGACGATGGGGCCGCGTCCCCAACGCTCAAGGTCTGTGACGAGGGCCTTGACCGCAGCCGCCACGGCCGTCCCGGCGTGCTCCATCAGCCGCTCCTCGGGGAACCCCAGGGCCTGCGCACGCCGATCCGCGCCGGTCATCGTCTCCGCCGAGATGGCGGGCAGGGCCGCGCGAGATGCCCAATGGCGGCGGAGGGCGCGCAGATCCATCTCGAAGATGGACGGATCGTCGGCGGGCAGCGGCGGAGTCCCGCCGGGGATCGAGGGGTGGGCAGTCGCGGGCATGGCCCGGGAAGCGTAGCCGACCAACGACGGACCCGGGTCCATGTTCAGCGGGGCAGGCGCGCCAGCCGCGGTCCGACACCGCCCGGCTGGTCCCGCTCGATGAGGCCTTCACGCTGGAGCGCCGCCAGGGCGGTCTCGACCGCGGCCGCGCCATGGCCGCCCATCGGCGCTGCAACGGCGGTCCACCCCGCATCCGGCGCCTCTCGCAGTCGATCGACGATCCGGCCGCGGAGCCAGCGCGACGTGGTCGCGTATGGCGCGGCGGGCTCTCGAGCGGCGATCCGGGCCGGACGATCCGACAGCCTCGCCGGTGCCGTAGCCGGCGCCGCCGCCGGTGCCGCCGCGTACAGGCACCATGTCTGCGCCGGACAAGCCTCACAGGCCGGGCGACGCGGCGCACACAGCGTCGCCCCAAGGTCCATCAGTGCGTGGGTCCATTCGCCCGGCCGATCGGGCGGGACCGCCGCGTCGGCGACAACCTGCAGCTCGGCCGTGCCGAACACGCCGACCCCACCGGCCACGATCCGGCCGAGCACGCGCCGGGTGAGGGCACGCACTCAGACGGCCGACATAGGCTGACCCATGACCTCGATCGACGTTGCGCGGGCTCGTGGACGACCCCTCGCAGTCGCCGTCACAATCGTTGAAGCGGAGCTTGTGCAGGTAGCAGAAACCGCGCTAAGGTCGGACGTTCCGGATGGGCGTCCGAATCTGGTACCTGCTGCCGAGGAGATTGCTTGACGAGGATGTTCGAACCGGGACAAAGAATCCGCCTTCCGAGCGAGACTGTTCTCCACACGATTGAGATCGCTACCGAGACGCCCCAGGGTTGGCAGCTCTACGTCGACGACGGCTCCGGCGCCTACCGCAAGATCCTGCTTACGCCCGCTCTTGCCGAGCAGGTGACCGTGGTCGCGGAGGACGGTGCCGCTGAGCCCACGGTCGTACTTGCCGGCCTGTGGGCCGAGTGGATGCGCGCCGCAACCCTCGAGTCGAAGGCGACGGCGCTCGCGACGACCCCCCTCCGCCTGTATGCGCATCAGACGAACGCGGTCTATGGCTCGATGCTGCCCCAGCCGCGGCTCCGGTTCCTTCTCGCCGACGAACCCGGCACCGGCAAGACGATTATGGCCGGCATGTACCTCCGCGAGATGCAGCGGCTTGGGTTCGTCCGAAAGGCACTCGTGATCTGCCCGGCCCATCTCGTGGAGAAGTGGCGAGCGGACTTCGCGAGGTTCTTCGGCGGCGGTCTGCGGCGCATCACCGCTGACACGGTCCGCGAGGGCGCGCTCGCCATCGACCACGACTTCTGGGTCACCTCGCTGGACCTCGCGTCCGTGAATGCCATGGTCCAGGAGGCGATCCGGCCGGATCGCGCCGGCTGGGACGTCGTCGTGATCGACGAGGCCCACCGGATGACGCTCTCGGCCCAGGCCTACTACCAGCTCGGTCGCCTGATGAGTGGAGCGCCGCGCGTCCTGCTGATGACTGCCACGCCACACCGGGGCAAGGAGACGCTGTTCCGCGCCCTCCTCCACCTCGTCGACCCGGACGTCTTCCCCTCGGTCGAGGAGGGCGACGACCTCGGCCGTCAGCTCAAGCCCGGATCCGTCCACTTCCTCAGGCGGATGAAGGAGGATCTCTTCGACTACGACGGCGTCACGCGGTTGTTCAAGGGTCGCCGCGCCCAGAACCTCTCGGTCGCCCTCAATGCCACCGAGGAGGCTTTCTACCAGCAGGCGTTGGCCCTCGTCGACCAGTACTTCCCGCCGTCCGCCGTGACGCTGGCCAAGATGGTCTACGGCAAGCGCGCGGCTTCGAGCCTGTATGCGCTTCGCGAGACCCTGAAGCGGCGCCGGGACCTGATGGGGACGGACAGCCCGACCCATGCCGCGATGCTGGTCGACCCGGAGTTCGAGGACGACGCTGGGCGCGATCTCGAGAAGGTGGTCGTCGAGCAGTCGCTCTCGGCCCGCGCGGAGAAGGAAGATCTCAAGGCCGCGATCCGCCAGCTCGATGTCGTCCTCGACAAGCCCGACATGGCGGTCTCGAAGTGGCCGCGCATGGTCGAAGAATGCCTGGCCGGCAACGGGATCCTTCCCGGCAACGGCATGCAGGTCGTCGTCTTCACGGAGTTCGTCGACACCGCGGAGTGGTTGGTCGCACGGTTTCGGGCCGACGGCTACAGCGCTGAGCGCTACTCAGGCCGAGACCTTGACGCGGCGCGCGAGGCGGTCCGCCAGCGGTTCGCGGTTCGCGACTTCCAGGTCATCGTCTCGACTGATGCCGGGAACGAGGGTATCGACCTCCAGACCGCCCACGTCCTCGTCAACTGGGATATCCCATGGTCGCTTGTACGACTCGAACAGCGGATGGGGCGGATCCATCGGATCGGCCAGACCCGCGACGTCGAGCTCTACAACCTCGTGGCCACCGGTACCAAAGAAGGACAGGTCCTCGAGGTCCTCCTGACCAACTTCGTCGTGGCCGCGAACCAGCTCGACGGGAAGATGTTCGACAGTCTCAGCCTCCTCGCCGAGTTGGTGAACCTCGACTTCGAGCAGACGTTGGCGCGCACGTACGACTCGCCCGAGCGGGCCGCGGCCGCGCTTGCGACTGCCAGGGCCGCTTCGTCCGAGCGGCTCGCTGCGGCGGCGAGGCGTGCAGCCGCCGAGGACGACACCCTGCGCAGCGCCGTCGACATCGCGAAGGCGGTCGCGGCACTGCAGGAAGAGACCCTTGAGCGAATCAACCCGCGGATCGTCGAGGCGTTCCTCGAACGGCTGTCTGATGCCGGGCTGCTCAAGGTCAAGGCCCACGCGGCGGGACCGGGGATCTTCGTCGTCTCCGGCGGCCGAGACGGCGTCGCCCCGATTTCAGGCGTGGGACGCGGGCCCACCCTCGTTGCCACCAGCGGGTCGGCGCTCGAGAACGCCCGAGCGGCAGGGGCCGACGTCTCTCATGCACTCCCGCTCGGACCGAGCGACTCAGCGTTCCGAGGGATCGTGGACTCGGCGGCGCAGGATGTCCGTCCGGCGTTGTTCGAGGGCGGCCGCCTCGTCGATCGGACATCCGTGACCGACTACACGCTGTTCGCCTACGAGGCCGACGTGGTCGAGTTCGGGGGTCAGCGCCGTTCCACGTGGCCGTTCCTGATTCGTGTCGATGACATGGGTTCACGGAGCCTGCGGTGGGAGTGGCTCGCGAACCTCGAGCCAGGCGAGCGACAGGCGAGCGCCCTGCATCCGGGCCGCGTCCTCGACGCCGATGGGCGCGCATCTGACGTTGTGTCTGGTGAGCGATCCCGCCGCGGGGAGGTCCTCGATGCCTGGATGACGGGGGCCGTCGCCGAGCTCGAGCGACTCCCGTCCGCTCTCACCTCGCACATCGACGACCCGGCTGCCCGGGTCGGAGCCCGCAAACGCGTCGAGAAGGCGGTCGAGAACCGTTTGGCCGAGCTTCGCCGGATGGCCGTCGTGGACGTGGGCGAGCCGCGACGCCTCGGTTGGGCGGCCGTCACCGCGGCAGGCGCCGCTCTGAGTCCAGTCGATGCCGACAGCGAGGACATCGCAATGCGCCACGTCGCGTCCCTCCTGCGGGACGCCGGCTGGTCGGTCGCTGACGTCCACCTGGAACCCCGGGGCTATGACCTCCTCGCCCGCAAGGGCCGCGAACAGCGCAGCATCGAGGTCAAGGGGGTGTGGGACGCTGCGAGCTCGCGCGGGATACGGATGACAGGCCACGAACTGCTCATCGCTCGGCAACTCGGCGAGGGCTACTGGCTCTACGTCGTCGACCAATGTCAGGACGGCACAGGCCGTATGTTTGGCGTCTACCAGAATCCGGCGGATCGGTTCGAGGACCTGATGAAGAACCTGACGACCGTCGTGCTGCCGGGCAGCGCGCTGGTCTCGGCCCAAGAGGGAGACTCTCCGACGTGAGGATGATCGAGCGTTGGTTCCCGTGCGCCGAAGTGAGTGAAGCCTCGGAAAGCGGCTGGGGCAGCGGCAAGAGTGAGAAGGCGCTATTCCTCTGGTTTGCGGCTCGGCCCCTCGCACAGGCGAAAGCAGCTGTTCTCACGAGCTTGCTGCCCTGGCCCGAAGACTCCGTCGAGCAGGAGCGCCTCAAAGACCTCGTCCGGCGGGCTATGACCGACCAGGATGCGGCTCATGACGAGCTAGTGGCAGAGCTGCAGCATGCCTTTCCCAACGGCGGGTCGATTCTCGACCCGTTCTCGGGACGAGCCATGATCCCGCTCGAAGCGGCGCGCCTAGGGGTCAAGGCATGGGGGATCGACTACTCGCCGGTTGCTACTTTGGCGGGAACGCTTCTTGCGGACTACCCACTTCGCGACTGGTCCCATGAGCCGCCCCTGCCGTTCGGCCAACCGACTGCCTTCGCTGATGGCCGTCTCGTGGTCGATGTGGAAGGCGTCCTGGATGAGATCGGCCGCCGCTACAACGTCTCGATGGCCGAGTTCTACCCCCAGGTCAACGGGAAGCATCCTTGGGGATACCTCTGGGCGGTGACGGTCCCTTGCCAGGAGTGCGGACGACGGTTCCCCCTAACCGGGTCGCTTGTGCTGCGGCACCCCTTGCCGGTCAAGCAGGACGCCGGGCAGAGCTACCGCATCGAGGTTGATCAAACGTCCGGGACCTTCAAGGCCGTGGTGCATAGCGGTCCGCCGGCCGGGCAGCCGACTCTAGTAAACCTGACCAAGCACGGCGAGAAGGTGCCCGGCCGATCAGCCGTCTGCCCCTTCTGCAATCACGTGCACCCGCTGCAAGTCCACCGGCGGCTGGCACAGGATGGCGAAGGACGCGACCTTCTCCTGCTGGCTGCGGATATCGACGACCAGGTTGGGAAGCTCTTCCGTGAGCCGACGGCCGCCGAAGTTGAGGCGGCCGAGAGTTCGGAGCCCTACCTTGCCGCTGAGCAAGCCATAGGTGTCCTTCCGGCCGTACCGACCGAACCGATAC
>JBCLDE010000100.1:0-6440 GCA_038915165.1 Candidatus Limnocylindrales bacterium | reverse complement strand
TCGAGGTCGACTTCCTCTGGGGTGGGCGATGCCTGATACGCCTGATCGGAGGCCTCGCCTGGCGCTGCGACCGCCGGCGCGGCGACCGCCTCCACACCAGGCACCTGCTTGACCGTCCGCATGGACCGCTTCGGGGGCGTGTTGGCCTCGGCCACCGAAGCAGGACTCACGTTCACCGAAGCCTCGACTGGCGGCGCCTGAGGGCGCTCGTGCCTGTTCAGCCCAGTGGCGATCAGCGTGATCAGAACGTCTTCGCCGAGCGACTCGCTGAAGCTCGCCCCAAAGATGACGTTCGCGTCGGCATCGGCGCGCGCGCGGATTTCATCGGCTGCGAGCCGGACCTCGCGCAATCGGAGGTCGGCTGGGCCGGAAACGTTGAACAGAATCCCATGGGCGCCGTCGATGCTCGCCTCGAGAAGCGGGCTGGCGATCGCCTGTCGAGCCGCCTCGATCGCGCGGTGCTCGCCACTGCCACGACCAAGGCCGATGAGCGCCGGACCGGCATCCTTCATCACGGACCGGATGTCGGCGAAGTCGAGATTGATCAATCCCGGCCCGGTGATGAGGTCGATGATCCCCTGGACGGCCTGCAGCAGGACGTCGTCGACGACTCGGAAGGCGTCGATCATCGAGACATCCTCAGCGAGGACGTCGCCGACGCGATCGTTCGGCACGACGATCAGTGCATCGACGCTCGCGGCGAGCTCGGCGGCCGCGGCGTCGGCGATCCGCTTGCGCTGCGATCCTTCGAATCCGAACGGCTTGGTCACGATGGCGATCGTCAGCGCGCCCTGGCGCCTGGCATTGGCCGCGACGATCGGGGCGGCGCCAGACCCGGTGCCACCGCCCAGACCGGCGGTGACGAACACGAGATCTGCGCCGGCGACGGCTCCGGCGATCTTGTCTTCGTCGTCCTCGGCTGCCCGGCGCCCGATTTCCGGGTCGCCGCCGGAACCGAGGCCGTGGGTGATTGAGTCACCAACCCGAATCTTCGTATCCGCGCTCGAGCGACGCAGGGCCTGCGCATCGGTGTTGCATGCGATGAAGCTGACCCCGGGGATGCGCGCCCTGACCATCCGATCGACGGCGTTGCTGCCGCCGCCTCCGACGCCGATGACACGTATCACGCGCGTCTCCGGTCTGCGGATCCGTCGTACCCAGCCGGGGACGTCGCTCAGAATGCGGAGGGACAACAGGACGACGAGAGCGATGACGATGACGGGGACGACCGTATCGCGCAGGGCAGCCACGCTCCGAATCTAACATGGCACGCTAGCCCGTTCGGCACGAAATCGGTACCGAGCCGGGGCTCATTCGTCAGGGGCGATTCGTGGCCGACGTCTGCCTGGCGCGGACTTGGCTGGGCTGGGCAACCGTCACGCCGGGCCGCGTTGCACCAGGCAAGGATGTTGCCGTCAGGAGTCCTTGAACCGGTCGCAGCCAGCCCGACCGCGGTGCTCTCTCCGCCACGATGGAAGCATAGTGTCGAGTTTCATCGCCTCGCTGGTAGCTGCGCCTTTGGCTTGTGGCGAAGGATCGATGCCGAGCGTGCGCGCCTCCGAACGGGTGATGCCGAAAGACGGCCCGTCACTGCCTCAGTGTGTAGGTGACATAGGCCCACTCATCGAGCGCTTTGAGCGGGTCAGGAATCCGAGATTTCCGGGCGAAGCGGCCGGCCGGCGGCACAGCCGGCCCGGTCCTCGCTGGTCGCCGAGTCAGACGCAGAAGGGAGGTACCTCGGTCGTCGCCCGGTACATCACCGCGTGGCCGTTCGCGCTGGCCATGATCACGGGCTCGGGATCGGTCCGCAGGAGGATCGACAGCTCGATGGTCTGGCTCGCGTCGACCGCGGTTCGCCACTCGGGCGGAATGAAGTCGAGGACGCCGTCGGGGACATCGGCCCGCCAGGCCACGTCGTTGAAACGCCCGAGCCACTCGATGCCGCAGTGGATGAATAGCCGATACGGATACTCGACCTCCGGCTCGATGAACGACCCGGACTCGAGCACGAACGGCTCGGGCAGGCTTGGATCGCCATGTACCTCCCCGGGTCCGGCCACCGCGCCGGGGCGCGAGAGGTCCACGTCCACCAGCGTCCGCTCTTCCGGAGCGCCCGCGGGTGGGTCGTCCGCGCCGAGCTGGATCGCGAACGGCCCCGACGGCAGCCTGGCCCGTTCCAGCGCCACGAGGTAGGCGTGCGGGTTGGCGTCGTCTGTGCAGCCCATCGGAAAATCGACCAGCACGATCTCCGCGTACACGAGCGCCTGCTCCCGCTCGACCACGACATCGTCCAGCCGGAGGTTCGGGCAGCTGGAGCCGAAGACGGCGCCGAACCAGATGACCACCTCGGACTCGAAATCGACTGGGGGAGGCTCGCCGGATAGACCGATATTGGCCCAGAGCCTCTCGTAGGAAGCTTGGTCGCTGGCGATCCCGGTGCGGTAGGCCTGACCGGCGCCCTGCTTATCGGCGAGGAGGCGCCATCCCTCACCCTGCTGAGGTTGGGGTCCTGAGGCCGGCACGTCCGCCGGATCTGCACCCTCGATGCAGACGCGCTCGCCGGCGAAGCGCGCCTCGACGGCGGCCAGTCGATCATCCTTGAGAACCCCGACCCCGATCCCGACGACGCCCTGGGTGACCGAGGTCCAGGAGCTGACCGGGAAGAGGGGACCAAGCTCCTCGAACGCCCGGCGCTCGAGCGCCTCCAGCTCGGCGATGGTCCAGTCGACGCCGACGGCGACCGCTCCCACATCGGGGAACAGCTCCTCCAGCTCCGCCTGGCGAGCCTCGGCGTCGACGCTGAAGGCGACGGTGATCCAGCCCAGGTGATCGCGGTCGATCCAGATCGCCTCGAAGCCGGGCTTGCCGGCGGCCCAGGCCCGGATCTCCTCCGTCGGCATCTCGTTGGCGACGTAGATGGGCGAGTCCCGGTAGGCGTCGGCCGGCGCGCTGATGCGCGGGAGGTCTCCGCAGCGAGGGATCGAGCCTTCGGCGACAGACTCTGTCGGTGAGGCCGACGCACCCGCTCCCCGCGAGCCGTCTCCCCGTGGCAGGCCGAGCCAGACACCGGCGGCCACCATCGCCACGAGGAGGACGGCGATGCCCCCGATCGTGGATCCAGGCAGCGCGGTCGTGACGACCGTCCGTCGTGGCATGGCCGGACGGCGCGCCTGGCGGGAGACCCGGTCCCAGTCGGCGATGATCCGATCCGCGCGCGAGTGGTCCATCATGCGACCTCCAGTTTGTCGCGGGCCCGGCTGACCGCCGCCCGCAGCGCGCCCGCCGACGTCCCGAGCAGATCGGCGGCATCCGTGTAGGAGACGCCTTCGACTGCCGTCAGGACGAGGGCGGTACGCTCGAGCGACGAGAGGCCGGCCATGGCTGCCGCACGTCCAGCCACCGGTCCCGGACGGCCTCGTCGAGGCTCGCCGCCCTCGGGGCCTTGAGGACTCGCCGCCGGAGGGCCCGAAAGCGATCGGTCGCGAGCCGCCGGGTCGTGACCAGCAGCCAGGGAAGCAACGGACGCTCCCAGTCGAGGCTCGTCCGGCTGCTCCAGAGGCGCAGGTACGACTCCTGCGCGAGGTCCTCGGCGGCCGCCCAGTCGTTCTTCCACGCCAGCGCGAACCGGAACACGTCGTGCCAGTGCTCCTCGTAGGCGCGCTGGTACGCCGTCTCGATCGACGGGGCGGCGGCCATCTCCATGCTCACAACCTCATACACGCGCCCGGGCAGCAAAACGCACGGTCGAACCGCGAGTTCGTGTGCGGCCTGATCGCACGACGGCGTCCTCCATCAAGCCCCTCTGTAGCCAAAGACACACTTGTCCGCGCGGTCGGTCTCATCCACATCCCAACGAATGCTGCCGCAGGGATCGCCACCCATTGCCGGCGGCGTGCCGTCGAGCCATTTACGATAGCGACGTGACGACCAGCGGGGCCAACGAGCCGACCTGCGCCGACTGCGGAGCACAGCCGATCAGCATGTTCCTCGCGACGGTGCCTCTGTGCGATCGCTGCTATGACGCCCGGATCGCCGCAGAGCATGGCTGGCCGAGGCTGCCGGAGCCGCCCGTCCCGGAGACGCTCACCGGGCCGGACGGGCGACGGCATCGGATCGCGTACCGGCTCTGGCGCTCACCGGGCGGGATCGCCGTCGAGGCTGCGGAGGGTGATCGATCGTCGGATGGCTACTTCGCCCAGGTCGTCGGCGCCCACGACGCGGACGTGTCGATGCTCGTCGAGCGCGCGAAGGCCGCCATCCGGCGGCGCATCGGCCGCCTGGACCTGGAGCTCTCGTCGAGGGGAGACCACTGGATCATCGCCGGGGACGACCTGACCGGCCGGCTGGTCTGGCGTGACGACGGTCAGCCATACGGTGTGGTGGTCGATGGCCGACACCTGAGCTGGGATGAGTTCGGACGGGCGCTCGAGCCGTTCGAGGGCTGGGAGTTCCGCCTCAGCTTCGGCGAGGGACTGAGCGATGACCAAGACCCAGAACGAGCGGCAGAAGATGGCCCGCCCAGCGCGTTCCGGCCGGCGCCCGAAACTCGGATCCACTGACGCGCCCATGGCCACGGGTCGTCTCGCGGCTCTCCTCGACTGGGACGCCATCGTCGATCTGGCGGGTTCTCTGTACCTCCAGCGGGGCATGCGCTACCTCGAGGATGGGCGCGTCGGACCGATCAGGGGCCCAGGACGATGCCATCGAGGCGATGGTCCATGCCCGGGCCGTCGATCTCCTGCGTCGGATCGGGACGCTCATGACCCGGCTCGGCAGGACGGCTGAGTTCGCCGCGTACGCCGCCGAGGTTCGGGCCGCCAATGCTCGCAGGCCCGCGTTCCTGGCGCTGTTCGACGCGGCGCAGCTGGCCGAAGGACGGCCGGCGCTCCGCATGGTTGAGGGCGCTCGCTCATCCTGAGCGTCGGTACGGGCGGATCACGAAGGGGACTCTCGATGGCGGGTCCAGGGTCGGAGGCGCGGCAGGGGATCGTTGTCTTCTGGACGCGGCGCGCTGCGACCTGCGACGAGTGTCGGGCGGAGTTGCCGCCGGGCAGCTGGATCCGTCTCCAGGACGGCGCGGCTCACTGCCTTGATTGTGCGGACCTCGGCCATCTCGTGTTCCTCGCCCGCGGCGACGCCGCGCTGACGCGCCGCGCTGCGAAGCACTCGGGCCTGGCGGCGGTGGTCGTGCGCTGGAGCACGGCGCGCAAGCGGTATGAGCGGCAGGGTCTGCTGGTCGAGGAAGGCGCACTGGAGCGCGCAGAGGCGGAGTGCCTCTCGGACGCCGACCAGCGCGAGGCGCGACGCCTACGAGGCTCCGAGGCCCGAGTGCGCGAGGATGCGCGCCTCGTCGAGGATCTTGCCGGGGCGATCCGCCTCCGCTACCCGGGCTGTCCCGCGGATGCCGCCGAGGCGATTGCCCGCCACGCCTGCGTACGCTCCAGCGGACGCGTGGGACGGACCGCAGCTGCGAAGGACTTGTCGGAGGAGGCCGTCGATCTGGCGGTTCGAGCGCATGTCCGGCACCAGCACAGCCCCTATGACGAGTACCTGATGAAGGGCTGGGACCGCGGTCGGGCCCGCGAGGCGGTACGCCCGGCGGTTGAAGCCGCGATGGCGCGCTGGCGCGCGAGTGCGTGACAAGACCTCGGTGCTGGAAGCCGCGCCGCGGGCGATGATGGCGGCATGCTGGCACAGCGCGAGCAGATCGTCGGGCCTGTGACGTGGGTGACCCGCGACGTGCGGGCCTGGTCGCATCTCAACATTGATCGCAGACGACGTCGGAGCATGTCGACGCGGTGATCGAAGCGATCCGCAGGCAGGATCCCGCGCTCGGCGCATGGTCGCAGGCGGCGGCGGACGGGTTGACCGCGGGCGAGGGCGTGGAGGTCATCAGCCAGGCGAGTCTGCAGGACTTCCTCTGGTACCGCCTGCCGCGGAAGTGGCCGGAGGAGGCGTGGCTGCCGGTCGCCCGAGCCGCCGGGACCGTGCTGGAGTCGCTGGGTCTCAAGCGGTATGCCTCGATCGCTCGCTCCGAGACGACGATGGCGATTCTTCAATCCTGGCGCGCTGAAAGCCACCAGGGTTTCGCTCGGTACCGGGCAGCTGCCGAGGACTCGGGGGTGAGGCCGCCCGACACCGACCTGGTCGAGTGGGGATCGATCATGGGCATGGAAGAGGCCTCCGCCTACGCTCACCTCGAGGGGATGCTCGAACGGGCCATCGTCACCGGTGAGCTGCGACCGAGCGCATCCGGCTGGAAGCGGAGCGCCGCCGCGCTGTGCGACCAAGCGTTGCGGGAGCCGATGGCCGGCACGCCGAGCCAGAGTTGGCTTTCCCTGTTGATCGGCGAGCGCGTCAAGACGGCGTGACGGCGACCGCGACCGGATACCTGCCGCTCGCGCTCGTACATGAGGTCATCGAGCTTTTCGGGTGGTGGC
>JBCLDE010000099.1:0-6520 GCA_038915165.1 Candidatus Limnocylindrales bacterium | reverse complement strand
ATCGGAGTCCACCCATGTCGTACGTCGGCGACCGAGGTGAGATCAGTGCCGTCCACGTGCCGGGCGGTCATGCGCCGATGGTGGTGATGCGCTCGGGCGCCACGGCGTGGTTCGTCGCCCCGGGGTCGTTGACTGCCGGGCGGTACGGACTCTTCCGCTGGGACATGCCGGCGCAGGCCGGCGGCTCGCCTTACCGCAGGTCGCGCCGTCCGGCCAGAACGAGGGTGGCCTGAAGGGGCACCGGCCCGAGCAGCAACGGAAGCGCGAACCCCTCGAACGCGGCTGCCCGGGTGGCGCGGGCACACCGGGCGAACCTCATCGCGCACCGGCTGGGGAGCGACCATGCCGCGATCGTCGCCGCACCGCGTGACAGCTCCCTTGTCGCGTCAGCTTCCCACGCAGATAAACAAGGGTTGGCGCGCCCGACAGGTGTCGGACACGCGCTAACAACTTACGAGATGACCATCGAGGGGCGCGATGAGTGGATCGCCGCGGCTGGCGCGCGATCGGCGTGACAGCCTTCGGACGCGGTCGGCCTGCCTTCCCGGCCAGGATCTCGTGCCGGCCGGACGTCCTCGCCGCGAACGTCGCGGCTGGCCGCCCGACCGGTGAGGCGCCGCCCCGGCACGTCGCCGCCTGGGGCCTGCGTTCTCCGACTCAGTCGAGCACGACGAGGTCCGTCGTGACCGGGACCGGGTTTGCCAGGCAGTCCCGGACCGGCGACGTGTCCTGGACGTACTGGCAGAGTTCCTCCAGCTGCGCCTGCGTCGCGTTGGGCGACTTCACCCAGCTCTTCGCCCGGATGGCGGTGAAGCCCGCCCGGGGCCCCTCGAGCCCGACGAAGGTCCGCAGATCGATGTCGCCCTCGACTTCGTAGCGCAGCTCGCTGAGCTCGATCCCGCGGGCGGCCGCGTTGTAGGCGTAGCCCACGCCGTAGCAGAAGGCCAGCGCCTGGAGGAGCAGCTCGACAGCGTTCGGGCCGGCATTCGAACCGAGCAGGACCGGCGGCTCATCGCCGACGAGCTCGAACGTCCTTCCGCGGTCCGTGGTCGCCCCAGCGTGAACGAAGTCGCCGATCTCGCCCCGGCTCCGGCCGCCGGTCTCCCAGGTGCTGCTCGCCTTGAACGTGAATGCGCCGATGGCCGAGTCGGCCTGGATCGCGCCGATCGTGCCGACGAGCTGATCGACGTTGACGCCATTGCGAACGGTGATGGTGGCCATCGTGGATCCTCCAACAAGTGACGCGGGACCGCCGCTGGCGCGGCACGCCGCTGGCGCGGGACCGCCGCTGGCGCGGCACGCCGCTTGAGCATGTCGGTCGGTTGACCGACCTAAAGAGTTACATGGCTGTCAATACCCTCATTGCCACGCACGAAATCGGGCAGTTGTCCGTGCTCAGCATGGGTCGCCCATTGACAGGAGCCGCTACACTCGGTCGAATGACCGACATCTGTAAGATCGCGGAGGTCACACCGAGTTGAAGCGCGCCGGAGTCGCTGCCGACACCAGCCCGTCGACCGAGGAACGAATCCTGGCCGCAGCCCGCGCTTGTCTGTTGCGGTCCGGCTACGCCGCCGTCTCCACCCGCGCCGTCGCCGAGGATGCCGGCGTCCCGCTGAGCCAGATCCACTACTACTTCGGCTCTAAGCGCCAGCTGCTCCTCACGGTCCTCGAAAGCGAGAACGCGAGGCTGCTGGAGCGCCAACGAGCGCTGTACGCCGGGCCGGAGCTGCTGTCCGTCAAGTGGCAGCGGGCGTGCGACTACCTCGATGAGGACCTGCACTCAGGCTACGTGCGGATCCTCCACGAACTGTGGGGCCAGTCGTACAGCGATCCGGACCTCGCCGTGGCGCTGCGGGAGGCGATCTCCGGGTGGCATGAGCTGCTCGCGGTCGTCATCGACAGAGCGTTCGCCCAGGACGTTCTCCAGCGGCTCGGGCTCACGCCGGCGGGCGTGGCGGCGCTGGTCGCCGGCTCGTTCCTTGGCGCGGAGATCGAGATCCTTCTCGGCCTCCGGGAGTCACAGGTACCGCACCGCGGCACGCTCAGGAACCTCGGCCGCTGGATCGAGGCGAACGAGCGCCGGCCGGAATCGAACGGATGAGGGCGCACGAACCCGATTCACGGGGGATCGTGGAGCGCGACGGCGTCCGCCTCGCCTGGGAGGTCTTCAGCCAGGGCGAACCGACGATCTTCTTTGTGCCGACGTGGTCGATCATCCACTCCCGCATCTGGAAGGCCCAGGTTCCGCACTTCGCCCGCCACGCCCGGGTGGTCACGATGGACGGACGTGGCAATGGTGGCTCGGACCGTCCGCCGACCGGCTACGACGAGCGGGAATTCGCCTCGGACAGCCTCGCGGTCATGGACGCCACGGGCACGGACCGGGCGATTGTCGTAGCCCTTTCGGCTGGAGCGGGTTGGGCGCTCCTGCTGGCCGCGGAGCACCCCGACCGCGTCGCCGGTCTCGTCCTCATCGCCCCCGCCCTCCCGATCCCGCCGCGCTTTGCCCATCGCCGGATCGACTTCGACGCGCCGGACCTGCCCGACGAGGGTTGGTCACGCTACAACGCTCAATCGTGGCGGCGGGATCATCGTGGCTTCCTCGAGTTCTTCTTCGGGCAGTGCCTCACCGAGCCGCACTCCACGAAGCAGATCGAGGATGCCGTCGGCTGGGGACTCGAGAGCGACCCGGAGACGCTCATCGCCACCCAGGAATCGATTCTCGACGTGCGGACGGTCAAGTCGCTCGCCGCGAAGGTCCGCTGTCCGGTCCTCGTGATTCACGGCACCGACGACGCGATCGTGCCGCACGATCGGGGCGCCCGGACCGCCGACCTCATGAGGGGCCGGCTCGCGGCGATCGAGGGCGGCGGCCATCTCCCGAACGCCCGCGACCCGGTCCGGACGAACCTGCTGATCGAGGAGTTCGCGGGCCTCGCGCCCCGACCGTCGACGTGGGCTCGCGGCCGATCGCGCCGCAGGCGAGCCCTGTTCATCTCGTCGCCGATCGGGCTCGGCCACGCCCAGCGCGATCTCGCCATCGCCCAGGCCCTCCGGCTTCGGCAGCCCGACCTGGAGATCGACTGGCTCGCCCAGGATCCGGTGACCCGCGTGCTCTCGGCGAATGGCGAGCGGATCCACCCGGCGAGCCGGCTCCTGGCCAGCGAATCGAGCCATATCGAGTCCGAATCCGCGGAGCACGATCTGCACTGCTTCCAGGCCTGGCGGCGGATGGACGAGATCCTCGTCTCGAACTTCATGGTCTTCCACGATGTCGCGCGCGCCGAGCCCTACGACCTGTGGATCGGCGACGAGGCGTGGGAGCTCGACTACTACCTCCACGAGAACCCGGAGCTCAAGACGGCGGCCTACGTCTGGTTGACCGACTTCGTCGGATGGCTGCCGATGCCCGACGGCGGGGACCACGAGGCCAGCCTGACGGCGGACTACAACGCCGAGATGATCGAGCACATCGCCCGCTTCCCGAGGATCCGCGACCGGGCATTGTTCGTCGGCGGGCCGGAGGATATCGTGCCCGACGCGTTCGGCCCGGGCCTGCCGCGGATCAGGGACTGGACCGAGTCGAACTACCAGTTCCCGGGCTACATCCTGCCGTTCGATCCAGAGGCGTTCCGCGATGTCGCCGGCATCCGCGACGAGCTTGGTTTTCGGGCCGACGAGAAGGTCTGCATCGTCAGCGTCGGCGGGACCTCGGTCGGCGAGCACCTCCTGCGGCGCTGCATCGCAGCCTATCCGGAGGCGAAGCGGCGGATGCCCGAGCTGCGGATGGTCGTCGTGTCCGGGCCCCGGATCGATCCGGCGTCGCTGCCCCAGGTGCCCGGGATCGACTACCGACCCTACGTCCACGATCTCTACCGGCACCTCGCGGTCTGCGATCTGGCCGTTGTCCAGGGGGGCTTGTCGACCACCATGGAGCTGACCGCGAACCGGCGACCGTTCCTGTACTTCCCGCTGCGACACCACTTCGAGCAGAACTTCCACGTCCGGTGGCGCCTGGACCACCACCGCGCCGGACGGCGCATGGACTACGACACCGCCACGCCGGAGGTCCTCGCCGCCGCGATGGTCGAGGAGATGGCGCGTCCGCTCGACTACCGACCGATCGAACCGGGCGCAGCCGATCGCGCAGCGCAGGCAATCGCCGACCTGCTGTGAAGCGTACGCGGCCTCCGACCTGCCGCTCCCGCAGGTTGTTATGGCGCGCCCGACAGGACTTGAGCGCGGGGACGCCATACGTATCCGGATCCCGATCGAGGGTGCGCGAGCTATCCGTCGACATCGAGGTAGCTATAAAGTCTTTAGTGTTCCTGCTATGCTCCGCTCATGACCGGACCCCAGCAGCTGAACCTGGAGCAGCTCCGACTCCTGCCCGATCTCGACCAGGTCGACTGGCTGCGCCGTACGGCCGAGGGGCAGTGGCTGGAGCGGAAGGGACCGCGCATCCGCGCACGCGCCCTCGCCGACGTCCTCGTCGGCCTGGCCAACGCGGAGGGCGGCCTGGTCTGTATCGGCATCGAGGACGGGGTCGTCGAGGGTGTCGACCGCGCGGGTCGGCTCCTCAACGAGTGGCGCCAGGCGGCGATCGACTTCGGCGTGCCCCCGGTCCGCCACGCCTTCACACTCCTGGCTTGCACGAACGTCCGGGGCGACGCGGACCACCTCGTCGTCATCGAGGTCGAGGCGAGCGAGCGGGTACACGAGACGAGCGCGGGCGACACGTTCCTGCGGATCGGTGACGAGACCCGGAAGCTCGGACCCTTCGAGGCCCAGGAACTGCGGTACGACAAGGGCGACTCGACGTTCGACGGGCGTCCCGTCCCCGAGGCCACCGACGCGGACCTCGACCAGGACCGGGTCGCGCGGTACCTTGCCGCCATTCGCGCGAGGGGCCCAGGGGAGGCGGCGCTCCGGGGGCGCGGGCTGCTGGCCGAGTATCGCGGCAGCCTCGTCCCCACGGTGGCCGGCCTGCTTGTGCTCGGCAGGGACCCGCAGGTCCACTTCCCCGAGGCGTACGTGCGACTGCTCCGCTACGCCGGCTCCACCCGCGAGACCGGGGCCCGCTCGAACGTCGTAGGGGACGTCCGCCTCATGGGGCCGATTCCCGACCAGATCGCCGCGGCACGGCGACGCCTACGCCGGTGGCTGCCGGCCGCCACGCGCCTGGGGTCCGCCGGTCGGTTCGGGCGCGAGTCGCTGGTCCCCGAGGCGGCCTGGCTCGAAGCGATCGTGAACGGGGTCGTCCACCGCTCCTACGCCATCGGCGGCGACCATATCCGGGTTGAGCTGTTCGGCGACCGCCTGGAGGTCGAGAGCCCGGGGCGTCTGCCCGGGCTCGTGCGGATCGACACCATCCGTACGACGCGGTTCGCGCGGAACCCCCGGGTCGCGCGTGCCCTCGCCGACCTCGACTACGGGCGCGAGCTGGGCGAAGGCGTGAACCGCATGTACGAGGAGATGGGCCGCGCCGGTCTGCCCGAGCCCGCGTTCTACCAGTCCCCCGCCTCGCTGCGCGTCACGTTCCGGGCCGACCCGGTGTCCGCCCGTATCCTCGCGCTATTGCCGATCGGATCCGAGCGGTTCGCGGAACACCTGATGCGCACCGGTCGGGTGACCACCAGCCAGGCGATGCAGCTGCTCGGCATGTCCCGGCCCACGGCGGTCGCCTACCTTGGCCGGCTCGAGTCGGCCGGGCTCGTCGAGGCAGTGCGGACCTCGCCGAAAGATCCGCGCGGCTACTGGCTCCTGCGCAGCGGGGGACCGCCCGAGCGCTAGCTGGCGCCGGCGAGATTCACCGGAGGGTCGACGGGAGCGGACAGCGCTCGTCCGTGCAGCGGGCATCGCGGCGCGCGAAGATGCCGCCGCGGACGACGATCGCCGGGAGATCCTGGAGCTTCGCCACGAGGTCGAGCGGCTGCGCCTTGAGAACGGGGACCTGCGGGGCCGCATCAGGCCGTCACGCGCGGACCACGCCGGAGGGCGGTGACCGGGCGATGCCGTCGGGCACTGCACACAACTCGCTTGGCCCGGGATCCGCGGAGAGAGCAACCTCGTCCCCATCGAGACCGCGGGAACAGGCGATCCGACCAACCCGGCCGCGAACGATGCAGCGGAGCGGGGGTCTTGGCGCGCCCGACAGGACTTGAGCGCGCGGACGCCATAAGTATCCGGATCCCGATCGAGGGTGCGGCTGAGTGGCTGACATCGAGCGAGACCGCCTGATCCAAGGTCCATTGCCCGATTGAGACCCGCATCCCGGGTGAACCGTACTGACTTCAGTGGAGACTCTGATCACCGACAAGCGCGGCTTCTCGGCCCTCGCCCTCCAACGCCAGCTCGGCATCGCCCGCTACGAGACGGCCTGGATGATCCTCCACAAACTGCGGCGCGCGACCGTGAATACCAGCCGAACGAAGCTCCGCGGCACCGTCGAGGTGGACGAGGGCTGGATCGGCGGCGTCCAGCCAGGCGGGACCGGGCGCACCCGATCCGGACGCAA
>JBCLDE010000098.1:0-6548 GCA_038915165.1 Candidatus Limnocylindrales bacterium | reverse complement strand
CGAGCCGGCGCCTGAGCCGGCGCCCGCCGACGCGCCCGAGCCGGCCGAGCCCGCGCTGCTCGGGACGGGACTCCCGCCCGCCGCCCAGGACGCCCCACGAACCGTCGGGCGCTTCATCGCCGACGCACTCCGTGCCGCCGGTGTCCGCTACGCATTCACGGTGCCCGGCGAATCGTTCCTCGGGTTGCTCGACGCATTCGAGGGTGCCGGGATCCGGGTCATCGCGACCCGGCACGAGGGCGCGGCATCGTTCATGGCGGAGGCGCACGGCCAGTTGACCGGCCGGCCGGCCGTCTGCCTCGGCACGCGAGCGGTCGGCGGCGCGAACCTCGCCATCGGCATCCACACGGCACGCCAGGATTCGACGCCGATGTTCGCGGCCGTCGGTCAGGTGGACCGCCCCTTCCTTGGGCGCGAGGCGTTCCAGGAGATCGACCAGGTGGCGACCTTGGGCGGTCTCGCGAAGTGGGCGGCGGAACCACACACGGTCGAAGCTGTCATCTCCACGATGGCCGAGGCAGTCCGCCAGGCCCTCGGTGGCCGCCCCGGACCGGTCCTCCTGTCCTTGCCCGAGGACCTGCTCGATGAGCCCATGCCGGATGAAGCGCGGCTCGAGAGCGCTCGACCTGCGGCCCCGCGACCCACCGACGAGGAGATCCGCGCCGTCATCGAGATGCTGGCCTCGGCCGAACGGCCGGTCATCCTGGCTGGGGCGGGCGTCCTGCGCGCCCGGACCTCCACGGAGCTGACCCGCTTCGCCGAGCTGCTCCAGGTTCCGGTCATCGCCGCATGGCGGCGAGCCGACGTCATCTCGAACGATCATCCGCTCTATCTCGGTATGGCCGGCCTGGGTGCGGCGTCCTCGGTCCGGGAGCGTCTGGAAGCGGCCGATGCGCTCGTGGTCATCGGCGCCCGCCTGAACGAGCCCACGACGTATGGCTACACGATGCCGCGAGCGGGCCTGCCGTGGGCGCATGTGGACCTCGTGCCCGGCCAGGCGACCGGTTCGACCGCCCCCGCGCTGACGGTGACAGCCGATGCGAAGGCGTTCCTCAAGGCCGCGACAGAGCGCCTGCTCGGTCGGGCCGTGCTCGATGCCGCGCGCGTCGCCGCTCGCCAGGCCAACAACCAGGCCGATCGTGCGGCATGGGAAGCCGCCGCGGTCGTTGACACCGGCTCGTGGGATGGCCCCGGCATCCACCCCGGCCGGATCGTGGCGACCCTCCGCCGCGTCCTTCCCGATGACGCGATCCTGACCACCGATGCCGGCAACTTCGCTGGCTGGGCCGGTCGTGGCTTCCGGTTCCGACGGCCGGGGACCTTCCTTGGCCCGACCTCTGGCGCCATGGGCTACGGGCTGCCGGCCGCCATCGCCGCCGCACTGGTCCATCGGGACCGGCCGGTCGTGGCGCTGGTCGGGGATGGCGGGCTCGCGATGTCGATGGCGGAGCTCGAGACGGCGGTCCGCGTCGGTGCCCGGGTCGTGGTCGTGGTCTTCGACAATGAGCGCTACGGGACGATCCGGATGTGGCAGGAGCGGCGGGGCACGGGTGTCGGGGTCGCCAGCGAGCTTGGCCCCGTGGATTTCGCGGCTATCGGCCGGGCCTGTGGGGCGCGCGGCGTGCGCGTCGAGCGTGATGCCGAATTCGAGCCGGCCCTCCGGGCGGCCCTTGCCGCGGACCGCGCAACGGTCATCCACCTGACCCTCGACAGGGCCTGGCTGTCGGTCGACCAGCCGGCGACCTGATGCGCACGACGTTCCATCTCGTACCGGCCGAGATCTGGACCGCGTCCGACACCGGGTCGCCATACGAATCCTGGTCGCTCGCGACCGAGGGGTTCACCCATTGCACGGATGGGGTGGAGGCGCTGGGCGCCACGTTCGATCGCTACTATGCGTCGGATCTCCGGCCGTTCCTGGCCCTCAGCCTGGACCTTGACGCGCTCGATGTCCCGTGGCGCTACGACGCTGAGGGCTCACCGTACCCGCACATCTACGGTCCGATCGCACGGGACGTCATCGTGGCCACGAGCCGGGTGGAGCGAGATTCAGACGGCCGATTCCGGGGGCTGACGCCGATCTGAGGCGCTACCGTAGGGCCGGTGGCTGCGACCTGGATCCGAGGACCGCCTCTGGATCCCCCTCATGGCGCCGCCCGACCACGGAGAAGGACAGGGGGATGCGGCCTCGATCTTCGGACCGCACGTCGTCGTGACCGCCCCACCAATCGATGGGATGCTCCGCAACCTGCTCGATGCGCAGCCCGGCCTGCAGCAGGGCCGTGATGATCTCGCCCAGCGTCCACGCGCGGGCGAACTTCCAGCTCTGGTCAGCCTCGTCGACGGACAGGTGATCGATGTATTCCGGCGACCAGCCCCTGGAGGCCTCCACGCCGCCGAAGTAGTCGTAGTCGGTGACGATCCAGCGACCGTTCTCGTCGACGTCGAACAGCCATTCCGCGGGGTGGCCCTCGAACAGCACGAAACGGCCGGCAGGGGAGAGGAGCCGGACGATGACGGCGGCCCAGGCGTCGAGATCCTGCAGCCAGATGAGCGAGCCCCGGCCCGTGTAGACGAGGTCGGCGGTACCGTCCAGCTCGTGCGGCGTGTCCAGGACGTCCGACAGGATCCAGTCCGCAGGGGCACCAGTCGCGGCCGTCAGGCGGGCCGCGAGATCCAGCATCCGGGGGCTGAAGTCGACGCCGACGACCTCCTCCGCCCCAAGGTTCCAGAGCGAGAGCGTGTCCCGGCCGCCGGCACACTGCAGGTGGATCGCGCGGCGACAACGGCCGCGCAGGTCGCCGATCAACTCCACCTCGGCGCCGAACAGGTTGACGCCACCCGAGCGGATCAGCTCCACCGCTTCGTCGAACCAGCCCTCGTAGCGCTCCGCGGCTTCGTCCCAGGCGGCCCGATTGGCGGCGTGCATGGCGGGCACGTCCTCCAGCTCGGCAGGGGACGGTCGGCGGATCAGCGGGGTGTCATCGGCCACGTGCGGAGCGTACCGTCAGGACGCGCCGTCTGCCTCGGGTTGCAGGATCACGACCGGGATGGTCCGGGTCGTCTTCGTCACGTATTCACGGAAGCCGGGATCCTCGTCCGCGTCGCACCGGTCTTCGCCCCCGTCGACGAGAGGAGGACCGTTGCATGCGCAACTATCGTCCTGCTATGCTAAACGGCAACACCAAGGAGTCTCTGCAGCATGCCAGCCGTCGTCCCAGCCGACATCACCGTCCTTCCCCGGATCGCCGAGCCGGATCCAACGGTGGCCCGTCAACGGTCGGTCCGCAGTATCACCAACGCCCCGAGCGCCTTTGAAGGCGAGGGGTTCCCGGTCCGCCGCGCGTTCGCCGGCGTTGCCCTCGAGGATCTGGATCCATTCATCCATCTCGACCAGATGGGTGAGGTGGAATACGCGCCGGGCGAGCCGAAGGGAACGGCGTGGCACCCGCACCGTGGCTTCGAGACTGTGACATACATGATCGATGGCACCTTCGAGCACGCGGATTCGAATGGCGGCGGCGGCGTCATCACCAACGGCGATACACAGTGGATGACCGCCGGCTCCGGCATCCTTCACATCGAGAAGCCGCCGGAAGCGCTTGTGATGAGTGGCGGCCTGTTTCATGGCTTCCAACTCTGGGTGAACCTGCCCGCGATCCAGAAATGGGCAGCACCGCGCTATCAGGACATCCGCGCCGGTGAAGTGGCGCTCGTCTCCTCGCCCGACGGCGGCTCCCTCCTTCGTATCATCGCGGGTGATGTCGCCGGACATCCTGGACCGGGGTCCACATACAGTCCGATGACGCTGGTGCATGCGACGCTCAGCCCTGGCGCCAGGCTCGCGCTCCCATGGCGGCCGGACTACAACGCGTTGCTGTACGTCATGGCCGGGCAGGGGACCGTGGGATCCGAGGGGCGTCCGATCGGGACCGGCCAGCTGGCTGTCTTCGGTCCGGGCGATGCGCTCACCCTCACAGCCGCGCCCACCCAGGAGAGTCGCAGCCCTGCGCTCGATGTCTTGATCCTCGGCGGTCGGCCGATCCGCGAACCGGTCGCCTGGATGGGCCCGTTCGTCATGAACACGCGCGAGGAGGTCCTCCAGGCGATGACCGACTATCAGGCCGGTCGACTGGGGTCGATCCCCGCCGTGCACAACGCGCCGACCACGCTGCTGGAAGCACGCCAACCGGCGGATCGATCGTGAGCGCCGATCCGCTGGAACTGATCCGGCCGCTGGTGCGGACGCGCCAGATCCGCGAGTTCACGGATCAGCCGCCGACCGACGCGGAGCTCCAAGCCATGACCGAGGTCGCGCGCTGGTCCGGCAGCAGCCGGAACTCGCAACCGGCGCGATACATCGTCATCCGGGACGAGTCCAGCCTGGCTCGGCTCCACGATGCCGGGCTGCCCCAGACACGGTCCCTCAAGACCGCACCGGCGGCGATCGCGATCGTCCTGCCTGATGCCCCGGACGAGGCGATCTCACATGCTTATGACGAGGGCCGTACCGCGGAACGACTGCTCATCGCCGCCGGCATGCTCGGCCTGGGAGCCGGGATCGCGTGGATCCGCGCCGATGTTCGCCCGGCCGTCAGCGAGGCGCTGGACCTCCCGGCAGACCGGCTGGTCCGCACCATCGTCGCGGTCGGCCACCCGACCGAGGCCGCGCGCCGGCCGAAGTCGGCGCCGGGCGAGGCGCGCCTGTCGGCTGATGAGGTCGTCTTCCGGGAACGCTGGCCCAAGGGCTGATCGGTACGCAGGGCGAGGCCACGCGTGCCAGCGCGCCCGAACGATCCTGCCGAATACCCATGCAAGGACTGGTAAGGCGCGATCTGCACTCATCTGGGCTCGACCCGACGGTGGATACTGCCCGATCCACGCTCGATCTCGCCCGTGCGAGACCGTCGAGCCCGCCGGACCAGCCCCGAAGTCGACTTACTAGTCCCTTCACGCCTATCTGGCCAGAATGGCGTGCCGCCGAGGCGACCGGGGAACGAAGCCCGCGGCCTGACCACCGGTGGCTGCAGGGGCCGGCCGATGGCGAGGACCGGCCGCGCGAGGGCGTCCAAACGCGAGGGCGCAAAGGGTTGGCGCAGGTCCCGCGGGACGGCACGATGGTGGGGCTCGCCTTGTCCGTCACCAAGGCCGCGACCTCCCTAACGAGGCGCTCGCGACGGCTTGGACGCCCGAGGCCATGGCCGACGTCCTCCGTCGAACTTATCCGTCGGTCGTCGTTCGGAAGCAGCATCCGACCGCCTCGTTCGGTTCCCGGGATGAGCGCTGGTACGCCTACCGGAAGGGACGGGTGACGAGCCAGCCATCCGACCCGTGGTTGGACGCGGAGGGCCTGGCTCGCGTCGTGATCGATCAGACCAATACCTACACCGAGGCGAACGACGAGGCTTGTCGGCTGTTCGGCGCCGAACCCGGATCACTGGTCGGGCGGTCATGGGCGGAGTTCGCCCCACCCGGTGCCGCCGACGACGCCGAAGGGCTTCGCCAAAGCTTGCAGCGGCATGGCCACGGCGACAGTACGTTCCGCCTGACCCGCCCGGACGGCTCGACCTTCGACATCGATTACCACACGATCGTCTATGCGATCGGCGACCAGGTCCTGTTCGAAACCAACCTGCGCGAGCGGCCCGACCAGGCGGTCACCGAAG
Source organism: Candidatus Limnocylindrales bacterium (assembly GCA_038915165.1). Taxonomy (GTDB): domain Bacteria; phylum Chloroflexota; class Limnocylindria; order Limnocylindrales; family CSP1-4; genus SPCO01. The sequence continues at coordinate 882 of JBCLDE010000098.1, read as the reverse complement.
CCGAGCCGGTCGCATCGCTGGTTGCGTCCTCGTCCTCTGCCGCCTCCGCGAGCTGACGTTCCCCGGCTCATCGGTTGCACCCAGGGCCTTGTGCCGGCGACCCAGAAGTCGGCGGGCCGGCCCCGGTTCCGAGCGCGTCACCGGGTCCGAACGACCAGCGCGCCGGTCAAGAAGCCGACGGCGATCTCGACCGCCTCTCCATCGGCGACGCCCTCGTCGTGCGTCAGCGAGTGCCACGTCCAGAAGCTGACGAGGTGGCCCGCAACGGCGCGCAGGCGTCGCGCGTCGCCCTCGGCCGATGCGTGGCCGCCGATGAGGGTCGCGGCCGTTGCCGCGTCTCGGGCCCGGATCGCCCCCTGCGTCGGGGCGGGCATCGCCGCAATGTCGCGATAGATCGGGAACAGGTCGTCGCCATGCTCGCGATACCATCCGTAGAGCTTTCGCAGCGCCGTCCGGGCTCGCTCCTCCAGGTCCGGGATGGCGCGCCACGAATCCATGTCGGGCAGCGGGTTGAGCATCATCCAATGGCCGCTGCAGGCGATAAAGAGCGCCTCGAGGTCCGGGAAGTGTCGGTAGACGGTCAAGCGGGTCACGCCGGCCTGAGCGGCCACGCTCGCGATCGACGTGTTCGCAGGGCCGATGGTGGTATGCAGGCGCATCGCCGCTTCCGTGATCCGCTGGCGGGTCAGGTCGACTTGCTCCGCGCGTCGCTTCATGCGATACGAGCGTACTTTCGTTGAACGCATCCGGTCTCTCGATATTGACAACGGCATCCGAGGCATTCAGTATACGACCCTGATAACCCGAATCAGGAGGAGCGAACGATGGGCGAGAACGTTTCGATCGCGACGGCGACCCGGGTCAAGGTCGTGCAGCCGGGGG
>JBCLDE010000097.1:0-6551 GCA_038915165.1 Candidatus Limnocylindrales bacterium | reverse complement strand
TCAAGGCAGAGGATCCGGCCCGGATGGCGAACGCCATCGTCCAGGCGACCACGTTCTTCGACGACCCGAAGAAGATCGCGGAGGTCTCCAAGGGCCTGGGCGCTCCGATGCGCGGCATCGCGCTCGAGGAGATCCCGGACCAGGAGCGACTCGCAATTCGAGGCTGGTAGGGCGACCGACGACGACGCCGGCGGTCCCAGCCATGAAGATCGGCGTGCTCGCCCTCCAGGGGGCGTTCCGCGAGCACCTCGACACGCTCCGCGCCATCGGGGTGGAAGGTGTCCGCGTCCGGGAGCCGGCCGACCTGGCCGATATCAGCGGCCTCATCTTCCCCGGTGGCGAAAGCACGACGATGCGCCAGCTCATCGAGCGCTGGGGTCTGCGCGAGCCCATCCTGGACCTCGCGGCCCAGGGCGCCCCACTGTTCGGGACATGCGCCGGGATGATCATCCTGGCGACCGAGATAACCGGTGACGAGCCGCCGATCCTGCCGCTCCTCGACGTGACCGTGGAGCGCAACGCCTTCGGGCGGCAGCTCGAATCGTTCGAGGCGGAACTGTCGGTCCCGGTCCTCGGCGATACGCCGGTCCATGCCATCTTCATCCGCGCCCCGATCATCGAACGGACCGGTCCGGAGGTCGACGTCCTGGCCAGGCTCGACGATGGACGCATCGTTGCGGTCCGGCAGCGTAACGTCATCGCCACCGCGTTCCATCCGGAGTTGGCGGGTGAGACCCGGTTCCATCGGCTGATCGCCACGATGGCGGCCGAGCACGACGACCCGGGCGAAGGTTCCGGCCGGCGGCCGCACCCGACGCGCCGGGCCAGGCAAGCGCGATGAGCGCGCCGCCCGTCCGTCGCAACAGCGGCAAGGTGCGGGCCGCCCGGCTGACGGATCTGGCCGCGCTCGGCGAGCTGTCGCGACTGTGTCAGTCCGATGGCGCGGACACGCGCTCGCTCGGGCTCCCGGTCAATGGGCCGCCGATCGGCGTGTTCAGCCTCTTCCGCCTGCCGCTGGGCGCCTTCCGCCCGAACGACCTCATGTACGTATACGAGGACAACGGCCGCATCGCCGGGCTCGTCCGCGTGGAGCGTGAAAGCGTCCGCGACGAGTGGACGATCGTGGAGCTCGACGCGGTCGGTCTGGCCAACGCCGGCGACATCCGCTATCGACTCGTCCAGCAACTGCTGCGCGAAGGCGCGAAACGGGGAGCCGCTCGCTTCCATGTCGCCTGCGCCGACGCGGACGACAACATCGAACTGCTGATGCAGGCTGGCTTCATGCGCTACGGCGAGGAGCACGTCCTGTCGCGCGGGGCGGCGCTCGACCTGCCCCCACCGTGGTCGTATGAGCAAGCCACGGCCGCGCGCATCCGACCGAGCACGCCGCTGGATGCGTTGCCGCTTGCCCGCCTGTACAGCCAGGCAACCCCTGCCCCGGTCAGTCGCCTGGAGGCGTTCCGGCTCGCCGACTGGGAACGCCAGGGCTCGCACTGGCGGGTCCCACGCTCAAGCCTGATGCCGATCCTGCGCTTCGCGGACGTGGAGGGCTTCGTCCAGTCCTCGGCTGATGGTGGCCGCGACGGCACCCAGCTGGACGGGTTCCTCCAGGTCGGCGTCGCCAAGGAGGACCAGCCCCACTACCTGAAGCTCGTCGCTCGGCCGGAGGCGGACATGACCGACCTCATCGAGTTCGGCTTGGGGATCATCGCTGCGAGAACGACGAAACGCGGTGGCCATCGGCACGAATACGGCGTGATCGCCCCCGTGCGAACCTATGAGGCACCCATCGACCGCCGTCTGGAGGAAGCGGGTTTCGAATCGATCGCGACTGTGACCCTGCTCATGAAGGAAACCCTCGTCCGAGTCGCCGAACCGGCCCTCGTGCCGGCCGGCGTCCGCTAGTGGAGGCCAGCGTGGGATCTGACGACCGACGCGAGACGATCGACGATCTGGATGCCCTGCTCCGATCCCTGCCACCGGAGATCGTGGCGGCCGTCCATGCCCTCCCGGACCGCATGTCGCTCATCGAAGTGGTCATGGATCTTGGGCGCAGGCCGGAGGCCCGCTTCCCGAATTCGGAGGTGACTCTGCTGGAGCGCGAGATCGACGAGGCGGATATCGCTTCCGTCGTCGAGCACATCGGCCTGTTCGGCGACGACAACCGTGCCGGTATCGAGCGGACCCTCCACCGGATCAGCGCGATCCGTAACCGGACCGGCAAGATCGTGGGCCTGACCTGCCGCATCGGGCGCGCCGTGTTCGGCACGATCGAGATCATCAACGACTTCGTCGAGACCGGGAAGTCCATCCTGATCATGGGTCGGCCGGGCATCGGCAAGACGACGATGCTGCGCGAGGCCGCTCGCGTCCTGGCCGATGACATGGGCAAGCGCGTCGTCGTCGTCGACACGAGCAACGAGATCGCGGGCGACGGCGACATCCCCCATCCGGCCATCGGCAAGGCCCGCCGGATGCAGGTGCGCACGCCGTCGCTCCAGCACGAGGTCATGATCGAGGCGGTGGAGAACCACATGCCCCAGGTCATCGTCATCGACGAGATCGGGACGGAGCTGGAGGCGCAGGCCGCGCGCACGATCGCCGAGCGGGGCGTCCAGCTCATCGGCACCGCGCACGGCAACAACCTGGACAACCTGATGCTCAACCCGACGCTGTCGGACCTCATCGGCGGGATCCAGAGTGTCACCCTCGGCGACGAGGAGGCGCGTCGGCGGCGGACCCAGAAGAGCGTCCTCGAGCGGAAGGCGCCGCCGACCTTCGACGTCATCGTCGAGATCATCGACCGCGAGCGGGTCGTGGTCCACAGCGACGTCGCCGACACGATCGACGCGATGCTGCGCGGCGACCCGGTTTCGCCGGAGCTGCGCTGGCGCGACGAGGAGGGCGTCCACCGAAGCCAGGGCCGGCCGCGACCGTCTCCCCGCGAGCAGCTGGGGGCGGAGCGCTTCGCCGGGTTGGTCGGCGCCGGGACGCCGTGGCGGATGGAACCCGGCTGGCGCGGCGACGGCGGGGGATATCGGAGCGCTGGCTATCGCGAAGCCGACCGGGGTGTCGGTACCGGTCTCCGCTCGGGCTATCGGCCGGGCGCGACCGGCGGCTGGCGCCAGTCACGTGGCGGCTCGGGCCGGGAGCCGGCGTGGCGCCGTCCCGTATCGGAGGGTGGCTTGGCCGGCACCCTGCCGGGTGAACGATTCGCTGCGCCGCCGTCGGCCGGCCGTAGCGGGGGTTCGGCCGTGACCGAGGCGCCGTTCGTGGCGGGCGGCCTCGCCGATCGCGGGCCGCTGGAGCGTGGTGCGATATCCACGGCGGTGGAGACTCGGGCCCGCGAGGCGCGCGAACTCGAACGTCAGAAGGCGTGGCACGACCAGGCCAGGCGCGCCCTCAACGCGATGAAGGCGGAGGACGGGACCGGGCCGGTCAATGCCGACGAACCCGAGGACGACGACCTGGACCGGTTGCCGCTGGGAGCCGAGGAAGGCCCCGATGGCGGGACGGTCCTCGTGTCGGGCGGCTCGCCGCTGCCCACGCTGCGTGTCCTGCCCCAGGGGATCAGTCGCAAGCGCCTGGAACAGGCCGTTCGCGACCTGCAGTTGCCGGTCGTCATCGCGCGTGACGTGGATGAGGCCGACGTCGTGATGACCCTGCGCAACGAGTACAAGCAGAAGACCCCGATGCTCCGCGATGCGGAAGATCGAGCCGTGCCGATCTACGTCCTCAAGAGCAACACGATCCCCCAGATGCAGTCGAGCCTGACCTCCATCTTCTCCCTGGAGATCGACCCACGCGAGGCCGCCATGCGCGAGACGGAGGACGCGATCGAGTCCGTCCGGTCGTCGTCCGACGCGGTCGAACTGTCGCCCCAGAACGCGTACATCCGGCGACTCCAGCATCAGATGGCGGAACGGGCGAACCTCGTGTCGCGCTCGCGCGGCCGGGAACCGTACCGGCGGGTGCGGCTCTACCCGGACGCCGCGCGCAGCACCTGGCGTTGACCCGGCGGGGCGCTGAGGCACCGGTTCCCGCACGGCTCACTGCCGTGCGTGCTGTGGGTCACGCGCCCAACAACGCCGCCGGCACGACGGCGATCCCATCATCCCGGCGGTAGGCGGTCGCCCCTGTAGTCACAACGACGGCATCGAGCAATCCCTCGCCGATACGATCGCGAAGCCACAGCAGATGACGCACATCCTTCGGCCCTATCGTGCGGGCGAGCTTGACCTCGATCGCCACGACACGCCCATCTCCACGCTCGACGATGAGGTCGATCTCGTGCTCGTTGGGCGCTCTCGTGCGGAGGTGCAGGACGGTGGCTTCGGCGGCCTGTGCGTAGACGCGCACACATAGCGTGATCAGCGATTCGAAGAGGGCGCCGAGATAGCTGCCGGAGCGGAGGATCCCATCAGCGCTCAGGCTCATGAGCCGAACGGCGATCGCCGGATCGAAGAGCTGGTGCTTCGCCGCGGCACCGAGGCGGCTGACGCGGTTGTTCGTCGGCAGCCAGGCCGGGACTGGCTCGAGGATCCACAGGGTTTCGAGGATGTCGATGTAGGGTGCCACCGTCCCCCGAGCAGGCTTCTCGTTGCGACCACCTGTCGCCGCGTCACGGATCGATTCGTATGCCGCGGTGGAAGAGATCATCGAGGCATATGCCGTCATCCAGCGACGCAACGCCGCTGGGTTTCGCACGCGGTGCCCCATCTCGGGAAAGTCCCGATCGACGATTCGAGCGATATATCCATCGAGCGATGCGCGGAGCGCCCGATCGGTGTAACCGCGTAGTCCGGGGAGTCCGGATGCGACGATCTCCGCGATGTAGTCGTCGAGGCTCACGTCGGTCGATCCGCTGATCGGCGGACGCTCCCCGGACAAGAGGGCAGCGAGGCTCACCGTGGGGGCTCCAAGGCCGCGCTCAGTCAGGGTGAGTGGGCGCACACGGAGTCGCACGATCCGTCCGGCCCCCGAGTGGGAAGGGGCGTCACTCCTGTTCGCGGAACCGGTCAGCAGGAAGCGCCCGGGCGATCGGTCTTCGTCGACCGCCCTTCGGACCAGGTCCCACGACATCGGCATTCGCTGCCATTCGTCGATGAGGATCGGCGGTTCGCCGCGTACGAGGAGCGACGGTTGAGCCGCAGCAGCGAGGGCCTCGGGTAGCCGGTCGACGCTCAGGCCAACTCGTGCCGTAGGGCTGACCGGGCGGCGAGCATGCCGCTCATGCCGTGGACGCCGCCGCCGGGTGGGGTGGATGACGAACCCAGGTAGAGCCCCTGGCCGACGTGGTACGGGTCCAGCGTGGGCCACGGTCGGAAGATGAGCTGGCGGATGTCCTGGATGCCGCCGTTGATGTCGCCGCCGACGTAGTTCTCGTCGTAGGCCTCCATCTGCGCCGGCGAGTGGGTCGCGCGGGCGAGGATCCGGTCGCGGAAGCCGGGGGCGAAGCGCTCGACCTGGGCCTCGATCCGGTCGGTCATGTCCACCGTGGAGCCCGCCGGCACGTGGCAGTAGGCCCAGGCCGTCGTCTTGCCGGCGGGGGCACGCGAGGTATCCCACGGGGCGTACTGGACGAACAGGACGTACGGCCGGTCCGGGTGGCGGCCGGCGGCGACGTCCGCTTCTGCCGCGGCGATCTCATCCAGCGTCCCGCCGAGGTGGACCGTCGCCGCGCGGCGCGGGCCCTCAGCTGTCCACGGGACGGGTCCGTCGAGCGCCCAGTCCACCTTGAACACGCCCGAACCGTAGCGGAACCGCTCGGCATGGCGGCGGCTGCGGGCTGACAGGCGGTCGCCCGCGATCGCCACGAGCTGTCGCGGCGTCACGTCGAGGAGGACCGCGCGCGCCGGCGGGAGGTCCGCCAGCGTGTTCACCCGATGGCCGGTCACGAGCTCGCCGCCGGCCGCGCGCAGCTCCGCGACGAGTGCCTCCGCCACGGCCGAGGTGCCACCGCGGGCCATCGGCCAGCCGACGGCGTGGGCGTACGTCCCGAGCACGAGCCCGAACGCGGCACTCAACGGTCGATCGAGGCGGAGCATCGCGTGGGCCGAGATCCCCGCGAACAACGCGCGCGCCTCCTCGCCATCGAACCGGCGACGGGCCAGACCCGTGGCCGACCAGAGCGCCGGAAGCCCGAACCGGGCGAGCGCCAGCGGGTGGCGCGGAACGTGGATGACCGGCTGCAACAGCTCCGCCGCGAGCTTCTCCCCGTCGCGGGCGAGCGGCCCGAACAGACGCTGCCACGCCCGCCCGTCCGGCCCTCCCAGGCCGTCCGCGGTGGTCGCCACGGACCTCTCGACCACCGCGGCCCGCCCGCCGTCGAGCGGATGCGCGATCGGTGCCTCCGGATGGATGAGCTCCACGCCCCGGGCGGCCAGATCGATGGTTCGGAAGAATGGCGAGGCGAGGGTCAGCGGCAGGATCGTCGAGCAGACGTCGTGGCGGAACCCGGGGAGCGTCAGTTCCGCGGTCCGGGTCCCTCCACCTGCCGTCTCCGACGCTTCGTAGACACGGACCGAGCGCCCGGCACGGGCCAGCGTGAT
>JBCLDE010000096.1:0-6587 GCA_038915165.1 Candidatus Limnocylindrales bacterium | reverse complement strand
ACCCGCTTGAAGAACAGCAGCGGGAAGATGTACGCCTTGAAGTCGGACGGGTCCACGGGGCCGCGCAGGCTGTTGGCGGCGGCCCACAGCCGGGACTCGAGCTCCTGCTGGGTCAGGCCGGATCGCGCCCCTGGTCCCGGCTGCGTCGCCACGTGCCCTCCATTTTCGGTCGATCTCGCGGTCGGCGTGTGCCCACTGTAGCGTGCTCAATCGACGGGGATCGATCTGCCGCCACGGTGGGGATGGCGGATCCGTGCCCTGGGCTAGCAAGCGCGTCATGGTTTCTCCGCTCGCCCGACGGGGGCGATTCGCCGATCGACGAACACGATGCGGACATCGTGTTGGGCTCCCGCTCGCTCATGAACGCGCCTTCTGCTCACGGTCCGCCTCGGCGACGAGCGCGCCGGGCGAGGCCGCCAACTGCGAGCCCTGGCTGCTCCGGCGTCCAAGATAGCGCCGAGCTACGCCCCGGTGCGCCGCGCGTCGACGAGGCTCACGATCTTGCGCTCGTGGAACTCGCGCCGCAGGTCGTCGAGCAGACCAAGGGTCCCGTCGGTCCTCCGGTACTGCCAGAAGGTCCAGCCGTTCGTCTGCGGATAGTCGCGGCCTGGTGGCGAGCCGACGATGCTCTTGCGGGCCATGCCGCCGGCCAGCGAGAGCGAGTCGTAGGGCTGCCCGGCAAACACGACGCGGCTGGCCCCCTCGATGCGGGCGGTCAGCTCGGCCCCCTTGTAACGGTGTTCGAGGTCGAGCGGCGCCCGCACGAGACCGGCGTCGATGAGCTGGTCCAGGCTGACGCCTCGCCACGGCGTCCCGGCGCCCATCTGCGCCGCGGCGGACGCGGCCACCGGCGCTGGCGCGGCGGGCGACGCCTTCGGTTGCGCGGCTGGAATGGCGGGCGCCGTGGGGGCGCTGGCGACCGGGAAGTCGAAGGTCGTCCGGAGGCGACCGAGGCTCGAGCGAACCTCGGCCGGGCTGAGGGCGACGGCTCGCGCCCGGATCAGCCGGACGAGGGCCGGATCGGGCTCGGGACCGAACAGCTTCACGAGCGCATCGCGGACCTGGCGATCGACGAAGTCCGACTTCCAGAGGACATCGATCAGGTGGTCCGCCATCTGGGCCTTGGCGAGCAGCCGAAGCGTCTGCTCGGGATGGCTGTCGGGATCGGCGACCCGGACGACGCGAAAGAGCTTCTGCTCGACCGGGACCGGGGCATGGCTGTTGTAGATCCGCCATTCGTTGCCGTCGGTGAGCGCGACCCACTCGACGCCGGCCACGGTCGCATAGGCCAGAATCTGGCTCGCCCACTTGCCGTCGTCGAGGTGGGCGCCGAGCGACTTCGCCTCGATGAACAGACGCGGGCTGCGGAGCAGGAAGAGGGCGTAGTCGACCGGATTGTCGTTCGGCCGGCGGCGGTACTCGAGCTTGACGTCTTCGAGGTCCTCGACGTCCCAGCCGAGGGCGCGCAGGACGGGCACGATGAGGGCGGCCTTCGTGTCCTGCTCACCGATGTTCTCGCGCTGATGCCGCGTGATCCGCTCGCGCACGCTGGCGAGCACGAGGTCAAGATCCGCCACGGTCGTCTCCACCTTCCAACCTCGCGGCCGCTCCGCACTCCCGGGACAGCACCCGTCGCCACGCCCAGATCGCGAGGTGTGTCCGCCGGGCGCCTCGACGGAGTGTACGTGCCAGGACAGCGCGTGAACGGAAGAATCCGATCCGGCGGCGGTCGCCCCCGGCGACATCGATCGACCCTGGCTCCGGAGCTGGGCCACGGCCCGACGGTTGCGCCGCCTATGCTCCGGGCAGCGGAGTTCGAGGCGAGCAGACGATCACCCCGGTGGAGGCAGTTCTCGATGGCCCAGCCCGGGCGGGTGATCGTCATGAAGGTCGGCGTTCACCTGGGCGAGCCCTGGGAGGCCATCATCGAGCACAAGCTCGCGGAGGAGCGGGTGGCGGGTGTCGCGTACTGGGGCTACGGCGGCAGCGTCTGCCACCCGATCACCCAATCTTCCGCCGCGAGCTACGTCGCGACGATGTGGTCATCGTGTCGGGGTTCGGGTGCCCCAATTCCTGATCCCCGAGCCTGTCATCGGTTCGCTCGTCGGTAGCGCTGAATACGCTTGCGTTGGAGCCGGCCGAACTCCTGGATCTCCGCGGCGCTGAGACCGGCTGCCGTGATCAGGTCCAAGAGGTTGCGGTTCAGATCGGCCTCGGTCCCGATGAGATCATTCGCGCCGACCTCGCCTTCGCTTTGGGCCAGCACGAAGCCGTCCGAGGTGACGACCAGCTCGGAGATCGCCGGATCGCTGAACCGCTCATCGAGGATGTAGCCGACGATCGCCGCCATCTTGCCGGACCTGGCCGTAAAGCGACCGGCCGCCGTTTGGCGACGAGCTGGTTCCGCACGTCCACAATCTTCGCATCTCAGTCATCGCGTAGCGCGGCTTCAATCGGCTCAGCCGGGCGTCAGGGACTGCGGCTCCACCATCTCGGCGTCGTGTTGCATATCTCGGCGCACCTGAGTGAGTCATGTGGGCACCAACCACACGATGAGGTGCCTCGATGACCGCGACTCCGCTCCCCGCTCTCCAGTCCGGCGAACCGACGGCCTGGGACCAGGCGCTCTACGCCTTCCTCGTCGAGAAGGGCAATCGCTCGGGTTCCCGCCGGACCGTCGAGGGCTACGGCCGGATGCTCTGGCCCTTCTTCGCCGGCCGGACCCCCGACCGGGTGAAGCCACCTGACGTCCTCGCCTACGCTCATGGGATCGGGCTGTCAGGACGAACCCCATCCTCGGCGACGATCGGCGCCCGGATCGCCTGCCCTCGCCCGGTACGTCGAGGCGCTCCATCGCCGCTACCCCGACGGGCCCAGGAGCCTGCCTTGCCATGTCCGGCCGACCAGAGCAAACATGCGGCCCGTGGACGATCCGACGGAGCGCAGGGCATCGTGAAGCGCCTCCCGCGCTCGATCGACGAGATCTCCGGCCTGCGCGTGGCTCGTTGGATCCGCGAGAGCTCGTGCGGGCAGTTTGATCGCTACGGACCGGCCAGCCAGCGCGAGCAGCAGGACCGCTTCATCGAGCGCCACAGCCTCGTCGACACCGGGCTCGTCTACCAGGTCGCCCACAGCGGAAGGACGGTCTGGAAGTCGGCAACGATGGCCCAGATGCTGGCCGACGCGAAGGCGGGCGCCTTCGACCTCCTCGCCGGTTACTCGGACCGCTGGCAGCGCAACCTGCGCCGGACGCTCGAGCTGATCGACGACGGCCTCCACCCGGCCAGCGTGGCCCTCGTGATGTGCGACCGCAAGATCCTGTCCTCGGATCCTGGCGACTGGGACGAGCTGGTCACCGAGGCCCACGGCGCCGAGAAGTACAGCCGCCGGCTGTCGGAGCGGATCACCGAGGGCTACGAGCAGAAGTTTGACAAGGAATCGGAACCTGGAGGCCACGCCGCCCTCGGCTTCCGCCGCTCGGCTGAGCGCCATACCCTCGAAATCGACCGCGCGACGATCGGGACCGTCGTGGGCTTGTTCGAACGCTACGCGCTCGGCAACGTCAGCGCCAAGGATCTGGCCGCCGAGACCGGGCTCGCCGAGACGCGCATCCGGATGCTGCTCATGAACCCCCTCTACAACGGCTGGGTCCGACGGGGCCGGGGTGCGAGTGCGATCCGTCGTCCGGCGCTCTGGCGGCCCGCTGGCCGCACGTTGATCTCCTCGGTGGCCTGCTCGAATGTGTCTGCGGCCGGCGGATCCGGAGCGATGGGACGTTCGCCGACGGGCGCCACCGGAAGCTCCACGCGGAGCCCTGCGCGGCCTGGGGGCGCAAGGCGCGGCTCGGTGACGAGACCTGGGAGGAGCCGCTCCTCGCCCAGCTCGCCGGGATCCGGCTGGACGACGCGACGATCGCCTCGGTGGTCGTGGCGGCCCTCGGCTCGACCGAGCGCCCGGTGGCCATCGATCGGGCCCGGATCGATCGCCAGATCCGCGAGCTCGCCCTCGACCATGCCGCAGGTGGGCTGCACGACGACACGTACCTGGGCCGCCTCAAGGAGCTCCGTGGCCGAGGCCGACGTGCCCGAGGAGAAAGCCGACCTCATCCATGCCGTCTACGATCGGGTCGTGGTCGCCGGGCCGGAGATCGTCCGGGTTCGCCTCACATCGGCGGCCTACGCGCACGGTTTGGCGCTGGCGCTGCCAGATGCTGTTCTGGCGCGCCAGACAGGTGTCGGACGCGCGTTAGCAACCTATCGAATCCCCATCGAGGGCCGCGATGAGTGGATCGCCGCGGCCAGGCGTTTGGCATGAGAGACGGGTACCTGCGCGGTGCACTCTCGCGGCCGGCGACCGCGCGCCAGATCGGCGTCCTCGCTGCCTTCGTTGCCGCTGGCGGATCTGTCCCGGACGCGGCCGAGCTCGTGGGCATTCGGCCGAGTACGGTGAAACGCCACCTCGCCGACCTTCGAGCGAGGTCGGGCCTCACCACCGAGCAACTGATTTACAGCGGACGGGCTGAGGGATGGCTCGTCGTCCCGAGCCTGGAGCCAGGCATGCCCGGCTCTGACGCAACGAGCCCCAACACCGTCTGACGCTGACCGTGAGCGACGAACCTACGCGGCCGTGTGCGCCGCGACCAGGATGGCGCAGCACTCGTGGAAGATGCGCTCGGTCTGGTCGTCACAGATCCAGCCCTGGGCGACCAGCCGCTCATTCGATTCAGCGATGGCCGCGTAGATCGTCCAGGCGCTGGTCGGCAGGCAGCGCCCCTCGGCGGCGAAAAGCATCAGCAGTTCGGGCAGGCCAAACACCCCGACGCCGCGACGGCTGCCGGCGGACACCGCGCGGTGGTCCTGGCTCATGAGCGGCCAGCCGCGGCGTTCACAGACCGCGAGACACTCAGCTTCGCCGCGATCGGTATCCGGCCTTGCGTCGATGACCGTCCGGCCGTGCCAGGCCCGCTGAAGATCGGCCGCCCGCTGCGCTTCCTCGCGCGTCAGCGCGACGGTCTCGCCGAAGGATGTCGCTCCGAGCGAACGCCCGTCGGGCGGAGGCGGCACGACCTTGGTGATCTCGGGGTTCGAGTGTGAATGCCCCGCAGTTCGCCGGCAACTCGGCCGGGCATCCGCGCACGCGCCTTCATCGAGGCCACAAGCATCTGTGTCTTGTTCGCACGGACCAGGGAGGTCAGGATCATCGTGTCGAAGCACACGGGTCCAGTTCCGAGGAGACGGCGCGCGTCGGGACGCCAGCGATGCGGCCACTTCGGGCGCGACGCTGGGCTCATCAGGCGGGTTCGGCGCGCTCGTCAACAGGCACACCAGCGTTGGCCAGGGTTTCGTGCGCCTCGTCCGGGCTGAGCATCAGCACCTCGGCGAGCGCTACCAGCGAGAGGAGGCCGTCCTTGTACGCCTGCACCGACCGCTGGATGTGCCCGGCGTCGAGCGCCGTGACCGGGTTGGACATGTCGTCCATGTAGAAGCCGTAGCGGGACAGGAACGCGGCCGGGCGCAACGATCCACTGTCGAACCCGTCCTTGAGCCGCTTCTTGGTCGTCGCCTTGATCACGCCCAACTCGGCGAGGTGGATCGCCGCGACGGTGGGGCTGACGACGAACTGGTGCGCCGCGGCGGCGACCCGCTCCTCCTCGTCGGCCAGGCCCGCGACGAGTTGCCGTACTCCCTGCTCGTCCATGAGGAAATGGCGCGCGAACCGGAAGGCGTCCCACTCCTCGCGATCGTCGTCGACGGATCCGACGCCTTCGAGGATTTCGGTGCCGTCGTGTCTCTCGCCCAACTCGAAGTGGCCGAGTTCGTGGGCAGCCGTGAGCCGCTGACGGGTGACCGCCCCCGTGGAGTTCACGAAGATGAACGCCACGCCGTCGCGAATCGTGAGGGACCCTTCGAGTGCGTCGTGCGGGACCGGTCGGCGATAGAGCTCGATCTTCAGCCGGCGAAGGACGTCGAAGACGTCGACGTATCCCGAGCCCAAGGTGAGGCGCTGTCGCAGCGCCTGAGCCTTCTCCGCTGCGCTGGATGACCTACCGAGCATCGGACCCGACAAGCCGTCGCACGAACAGCGAGTTGTCGATGCACTGATCGAGCCAGGCGCGCGCCTCCTGTGTCTCCGGTCGGGTCAGGTCGAGGCGGTGGTAGACGATAGGGCGCGGCTCGGCCACCAGTTCTTCGACGGCAAGGCCGAAGGTGCGGGCAAACACCGGCAACTCGTCCGTGTCGACCTGTCGCCGGCCAGTCTCGATCTTCGCGATCTTGTCGCGGGCAATTCCTGTCGCGTCTGCAAGATCCTCCTGGGTCATCCCCCAGGTGATCCGCTCGCGCCTGATCCGTTCGCCGATCGTTCGCACAGTCGAGCCTCCCATCTGTGCGATTGTCGCACAAGTGGGAAGAGTCGACCGACGGGAATGCGCGGGCCAGGCGCGGGCTGCCTCCCTCGCCCGCGCCTGGCCCCGCAGGCGTAGCACCGTAGGCGAATAGACCGAGACGCCACCCGGGCTCACGCTTCGGGCGATGACAAGATCCTCGCTTTTGGGGCCTGAACGTGCCTTGGGCTCCGAGCAGCCATGA
>JBCLDE010000095.1:0-6596 GCA_038915165.1 Candidatus Limnocylindrales bacterium | reverse complement strand
AGCGGCGGCGCGCGTCCACGGCTGGATCGTCGTCACGACTCATCTCCCGTCCGAGAAGGTGGTGAGTGCACGCGTCGTCGATTCCCCGCCGATGGACGGGATGTCCGGCCGTCACCTGCCATGTTCGGCCGTGGTGGGTTCGACGTCCGGATGGCGCAGGCGCAGCCAGTCGCGGAGCGCCCAGTAGGTCGACCGGAAGGCCAGCTCGGGCCAGGGAAGGGTATCCGCCGGGTAGGCGCAAATCTCGGATGCCTCCGGCGTGACGGCCGCCTTCCCGCCGGTGACCTGGGCCTCGAAGACGATCGTCACGACTGCGGATTCGAGGCGCGTGTACAGGCCGACGATCTCCGTTGGCTCGACGAGCAAGCGAGTCTCCTCGTACGTCTCTCGAACCGCCGCCTGGTGGACGGTCTCGTCCACCTCGAGGAAGCCGCCGGGCTGCGCCCACAGGCCGATCCCCGGTTCGATGCCGCGTCGGATCAGGACGATCTCGCCGGCGTCGGTGATCGGCAGGGTGGTGACCACGAGCCGTGGATTGACGTAGGCGACGTGGCCGCAGGCGGCGCAGACAAACCGCTCACGCTCTTCGCCGGCTACCCTGGCGAATCGAAGCGGCCCACCGCAGCGCGTGCAGAAGTTCAGGTTGTCACCCATCCAGGCAGGGACGCCCTGCCCCGACGGCAGGTCGGATGACCGACCGTCCGGTCCGCGGTCGGAGTCGCGGAGGCTCATTCGCATAGCTCCGGTCGTGTCGGTGAGTCGTCCCGCGGAAGCTAGGTTGCGGTCAAGGCGCGAGGGTAAACCTGCCGGCCGTCGATCAGCACGGTATCCACCCGAATGTTCGGCAGGTCGTCGACGGCCACCTGCAGCGGATCACGGTCCAGCACGATCAGGTCGGCGCGCTTGCCACGTTCGATCGATCCGTAGTCCTGCTCGAGTCCGAGTGCCTCGGCTGCATACCGGGTATGCATGAGGATGGCTGATCGGACATCGACCGCCTGATCCGGCTCGATGCTCCGACCAAGGAAGGACTGTCTCGCAACGGCGCACCAGATGCCGAAGAAGGGGTTCGTCTGGCGCTCCTCGGCGCCTACGTACACGTCAGAGCTGCCGGGCAGGTGCCATCCCTCCTCCAGGAGTCGCCGAAACGGGAAGCGACCACGGCTCGCGGCCGGCCCGAGGTATTCGGGGAAGAAGTCGCCGAAGTTGAAGAGGAAGACGGGCTGCGGGACGGGCTGGACGCCGGTCGCCCGCCACGTCGCGGTGGCCTCGGGCTGTGTCAGAAGGTTGCCAAGGTGCTCCACCCGAGTCGGCAAGTGATCGACCCGGGGCGCCGCTTCGACGGCAGCCAGGACGACGTGCTGTGCCCGTTCGCCGTTGGCATGGACGGCGAGCTGCAGGCCAGCCTCGTTCGCTCGTCGGATGAGTGACGCGAGCAGCCGGCGATCCAGATTGATCTTGCCGCGAGACCCTGGCCGCACGGCGTATTCAGGTCGGTACGGCATCAGCGTGGCCGCGTTCTTCGACGAGTAGCCGCCATCCGCGAACACCTTGACGCCGGCCACGTGAGCCCGAGGGCTGGATCCGCCGATCAACTCCGAGCCGGTGGTCGCCTCGGAGAACGGTACCGTTCCCGGGGAGGACACCAGCATCACGATTCGCTGCGGCACGGCGCCGTTCGTTGCCAACCGGGCGAGCGTTTCGGCGCCGGCTCGGGTTCCGGTGATGTCTCCGATGACGGTGACCCCGTACCTCGTGAACAGCTCAGCGGCTCCTCGAGCAAGGACCGAGGGCAGGTCGACCTCGTCCTGCTCGATGGGGAGATAGCTGTCGATCTCGCTCACGACCCCGGTCGGCCTTCCTTCCGCGTCGAGCTCGATGACTGCTCCGCCCATGGCGCCCTTCGTGTTCCCGACGAACCGGCCCAGGTCCGCCCGAGCGATTGCGGCCGAATTCAGGAGCGTTGAATGGCCGCCGGCGTGGATCGCGATCGGCACATCGCCGCCGACGGCATCCAGCTCTTGGAGCGACGGGTATCGGCCGTCGCGAAGCTTGAGGTTGAAGAACAGGTTCGCCTGCGCTCGTACCCAGCCACCGTGCGATCGGCGTTCGCGAACGGCTTCTCGAAGAACGTCAAGGACATCGGCCACGCTCTGGCACCGGGGGACCCTGCAGTCGACCATGGTCGTCATGGCAACCGAGCTCACCTCGACGTGCGCGTGGGGATCGATGAACCCCGGCATGACCACCTTGTCGCCAACGTCGATGTGGGTCCCGTCCCACTCGGATCCCCCGAATGAGACGTCCGCGATCCGCCCACCGTCGATGAGTACCGAACCACGCCGCGGAGGACTGGCGTCCGCGAGCGTCAGGAGTCGCCCCGACAGCACGAGCCGAGACGACCCGACGGTCACGCGACGACGGCCCGCGAACGGAAGGGCACGATGACCTCCTTGGCGAACAGCTCCAGGCCTTCCATGACATCGTCGCGCGAAGGTCCGAAGTCGAAGAAGAGCATCAGCTGCGTAACGCCCAGCCGCGCGTACTCCTCGATCTTCGACAGGCATTCGTCTGGATACCCGAACAGCAGGTTGTCGCGCACCTCGCGACGCGAAGGCTCAATTTCCAGCGGCTCCGGTTTGACATATCCGGAGGCGCTGGCATTCTGGGTGAAGAAATGGAGCCGCTGGTTGATGCGGTGATTCACCAGCGCCTCGTCGATCCGTTGCTCGAGCTGGGCCTCCGTTCGAACCGGGGCCGTCTGCATGAGGATCGCGAGCTTCTGCTCTGGTCGGACCCGATTGGCGTGGAACTCCTGGGCGACCGCGGCCACCTGGTCCATGCCTCGGATGAATGGCCAGTTGGAGACGTGGTAGCCCTTTGCGGCTGCCCAGGCGATCGTCGGCGGTGTCATGGCGGCGATCCACAGGGGTGGGTTGGGGCGCTGGATCGGATGCGGCCACACCGCAGCCTCGTCGAATGACCAGAACTCGCCGCGGTGGGATGTCGAGTACTCGGGGGAGGCCCATACCTTCTCCAGGATCTCGAGGGCCTCGCCAAATCGAGCCTTGCCTTCCTCGAAGGGCACGCCCAGCTTCTGGAACTCGTACTCGTAGGCTCCGCGGCCGACGCCAAGCTCCAGCCGCCCCTCGAGGACGTTGTCGGTCAAGGCGATCTCCCCAGCTGTCACCAACGGGTGCCGCGTGGTGAGGAGGACGGCCATGGTGCCCACGCGCATCCGGAGATCCTTCCCGACGTACTGCGCAAGCATCAGGGCATTGGGCGCCTGGATGAAATGGACCAGGTGATGTTCGGGCAGCCAGACCATGTCGTAGCCGAGGGCCTCGGCAAGCTCGGCCTCCCGCCGTGTGTCCTCGAACACCGACGTGTCGTAGCTGGCCGGCGGGTAGATCCGCTGCAGCGAAAGAAAGATGCTGAACTCCACGCGCAACTCCTCACGATCGGCGACCAGTCGCGGCACAACAGTCGAGGCACAACACTAGACCTAGGTCGTGATCGATGTCCTCGTACATGCGTCTCAACCTGCGCTGGACAGGTATGGCCGGTTGTCCATATGCTTGGGCTGAAGAGGACCGTCCGGCAGACGATGCGCTCGCGGCCGATCGCCATCGACCCGACGCGCAGCACGGGAGGTCAGCCGGGCTCTGAGCGCGTTCCACCTGGAGTGTGAAATGACTGAAGCCAACATGCCGTCGCTGCTGTCCCGCGTGGTGAACAATCCCGCGTTCGGCACCAAGTTTGTGGCGGCCGCCTCGGCGGTCAACGACGGTCCGCGCTGCCGCGGCATTCATATCACCGAACAGCCCGATCCCAGCCCATGGCTCAAGGGTGGCGAGATCATCCTGACCACCGGGATAGCCCTTGCCGACTCTCCCGCATTGCAGGACTCGTTTGTTCGACGACTCCACGAGTTCGGCTGCGTCGGGCTCGGGTACAGCCCGTTCGACGCAAGTGACGCCCCGTCGGCCATGGTCAAGGCAGCAGAGGAGGTCGGCCTCCCGTTGTTCACGATCGCCTATGACGTTCGGCTGAGTGAGATCACGAGTTTCGTGACGGCCGACATCATCGATCGGCGGTATGCCCCGCTTCGCGGGGCAATCTCGCTGCATCGGGAGGTGATTCGGGAGATCTCATCGTTCGGGCGACTGCACGTGATCCTGGCGATGACCGCTCGCGCTTGTCCGAACACGAGCCTGATCATCCTGGACTACCACGGCCGCGTGCTGGAGCGAGTCGAGGACCCGCATCTGGAGCGACCCACCGACGAGCAGGTGCTTGAAGCCTGCTCCCGCGCGAGCGCTGCCCTGGCAGTCAATCGTTCGCCTGGCCGCACTCAGATTCATGGCTCGGCCGCCAGGATCTGGCCACTCCGCATCTCCGGCGAGCTCGAGGGTTATTTCGTCGCGCTCAGCCGGGACGATTTCGATTTCGAGCGCGAGCTGCTCCTGGAGCAGGGCGTCGCTGGGGCGATGTATGCGCTGTCGAGGTCCGCCTCCCTCCGTCAGGAATGGCGGAACCGTGTCAACGACCTCCTGAACTGCCTGTTGTTCCCGGTCGTCAGCAACCAGGTTGTTCGCGATCGGATGCGGACACTGGACATGAATCCGGATGAATCGTACGCCGCCGCGATCGTCAAGCCTGTCGACCCTGCGCTGGTCGAGAAGGTCTGCCGAACACTGGAAGCCGCACTCACGGCGGACGCCTCCTGGGTTGGTCGGTGGAACGAGTATGTGTTCGTGATATCCGCGAGCACCGGCCGGCTCGCGTCGGACATTTACGAGGAGCTGGCCCGCAACCGGGTCGGACCGGCTGTCGTGTGCGCGAGTCGCGACCGGCAAGGCCCCGAAGCGCTTGGCACCGCCCTCCGCCGCGTGCAAGCGGCCGCCAAGCGCTCGCACCAGCCAGATGGGGTGATCGAGCTCGATCACCTCGACGTCGCTTCCGTGTTCGCTGCGGCAGATCCCGAGCTGGTGCCTGCTGTCGTGGAGCAGGTGTTGGGGCCCCTCCTGAAGCGAGATCAGGAAGAGGGATCGTCGTTCGTCCAAACGCTGGCGACGTTCCTGAAGCACGGCTGCCGACCGGGCCGGGCGGCGGACGAGCTGTGCGTGCACCGCCACACCCTCGCCTACCGCCTTGAACGCATCTCCGAGATCACGGGCCGCGACCCGCGGGAGGGGAAGAACCTGCTCGAATTCACACTTGCGATCGCCCTGCTCGGGGCGGGTGGAGCCGCCACCCAGCGACCGTCATCCGGGGCGTGTGATGGGGCGTAATCAAGGTTGGGCCGCCGGTCCGAGGACCAGCGCTCACGTAGGGCCAATTGTCCGTTGCTCCTCGCATGGGCCACGTTGCACAATCGGGCTTCAGGGCGGTAGATCGGCGAAAGGGGAGTCAACGACAATGTCGAAGAGCGACGTGCGACTGTCCCGACGGGACATCCTCAAGGTCGGTGGACTGGGGGCAGTGGGGGCCGTACTGGCCGCCTGTGGCGCCGGCAGTACGACGCCGGGGCCGGCATCCGCGGCGGCCCCCACCAATGCACCGTCGACGGCGCCTTCCGCAGCGCCTTCATCTGCCGAGCACTCGTTCGACCCGAATCAGCGTGCCTTCCAGATGGCGACGTGGGGAGGTTCGACGGCAAAGGGGTTAGGCAAGGTGTGGGGAGGCGCATTCACTGCGGCGACCGGCATCCCCTATGACAACACGCCGATCATGGACTACGCCAAGTGGCAGGAGCAGATCAAGAGTGGAAAGCCGGGCTGGGATTGGGGCGACTTCGAGGCCTACTTCCCGATTGCCCATCCCGACCTGTTCCACGACATCCCCGATATCGGTGTGAAGGCATCGGACATGGTGCAGATGAACTCGGCGGCCGCGATCGCACGGACGTTCACGCCGAAGACGATCGCCTCGTACTACTCCTCGTACGTGATTGCGTACAACACGAAGAAGAACCCCAAGGCTCCCGAAGGCTGGGCCCAGCTGTTCGACCTGGCGGCCTTCCCGGGGATCCGTTCCTTCTACAACTATCCGTACGGGATGATCGAGGTCGCGCTGTTCGCCGACGGTGTCACGTTCGACAACATGTACCCGCTCGACTATGACCGGGCCTTCAAGAAGTTCGACACGCTCGGCAAGAACATCGTGTTCTCGAACTCGGGTGCCGAGGGCCAGCAGCAAATGGTGTCGGGGGCAGCGGACTACATCGTCCATTGGAACATGCGGGTGCTCCCCCTCGCCCAGCAGGGCCTTCCCATCGCCATCAGCTGGCAGGATCACATCCTGATCATGTCGAGCCACGCGATTCCGGCCAACACGGACCGGATCGACGTCTGCGCCGAGTTCATCCGGAACGCCCTCCTTCCCGAGAACCAGGCCGCCGTGTCCAACCTCCTGGCCACGGGGCCAACCGTGAACGGCGCATACGACCTGATCGACGACGACGTCAAGCCGTGGACGTCGGTCGCGCCCGAAAATCTTCCCAGGATGGCCGGCCTCGTCGACGACGACTGGTGGGCGGCGAACTTCGGACCTGCCTACGACCAGTGGAACGCCTGGCTGGCGACCCGCAGTTA
>JBCLDE010000094.1:0-6862 GCA_038915165.1 Candidatus Limnocylindrales bacterium | reverse complement strand
CGTCGGTGCCGGGCCGGTCGCCCTCGGTGCCGGCCACGGACGAGGACGTCGATGCCTACCCGGCGGGCTGGTCCGGGTTGCTCGACGAGCTCGCCCGCTGATCGGGGAGTGGCTCCGCTGATCGGGGCCCGGCCCGACGAGCTCGCCCGCTGATCGGGGCCCGGCCCGGCGATCGCGCCCCGTAGTCCGGCCCGGCGATCACGCCCCGTAGTCCGGCCCGGCGATCGCGCCGTGTAGCCCGGCTCAGTCCGGGGCCGCGGCCGCCGCGAACGTGGCCATGTCGGCGAAGGTCGCGTCAGGCTTGACGGGGGCGGTGGGTGGCGTGGCGCCGGAGCCAGGCCGGTCGTGGCGCCGATCGATCCAGACCGTCGTGAGGCCCATCGCCTTGGCCGGTACGTGGTCGTGGAAGAGGCTCTGGGCGACATGCAGGATCCGGTCGGGCGGGACGCCCAGTCGGGTGATCGCCGCCTCGAAGTTGCGCGGGTCCGGCTTGTAACTGCCGATCGACTGCGCCGTCACGACCCAGTCGAACGTGATGCCGAGCCGGCGTTCGGACCGGGCGAACAGGTCGTCATCGCAGTTCGTCAGCACGCCCAGCCGGAAGCGGCTCGTCAGCCGAGCCAACGCGTCGGCCGAGTCGGGGAACGCCGGCCACAGACCGACCGAATCGCCGAAGGCCGCCGCCTCATCGTCGCTTGGTTCGACCGCGTAGCGAGCGGCGACCTCGCGCAGGCAGCGCCCCAGGATCTCGCGGTAGGGGGCGTACCGCCCGGCCTCGGCCGCTGCCTCGAAAGCTGCGTAGGCCTCCAGCAACTCATCGGCTGACGGTTGGACGCCGCGCGGAGCCAGGACGCGCCGCAGCCCGGCGAGGATGCCGGCTTCCCAGTCGATGAGCGTCCCGTAGCAGTCGAACGTGAGCACCTCGAAGCGCCCGTACTCCAGATCTGTCACCGCGGTTCGTGCCTCCTGTTCGGCGTGCTTTGGCAGACGCGCGTCCGCGGACCATCATCGCCGACGTCGCCAAGGGTCACGACGCTGCCACCGGCATCAGCGGGTCGTGACGCTGGTAGCATCGCGGCCCATGAGTTCGGCTCGATACGACTTCGTCATCGTCGGCGGGGGTTCGGCCGGCAGTCCGTTCATCGGGGCGCAGTGGCTGTTCTTCCGGAGCGGGCCCGGCGCGACGAACCACTTTGAGGGCGGTGGGTTCGCCCGGAGCAATGACGAGGTCGCCTACCCGAACCTGATGTTCCACTTCCTGCCGCTCGCGATCCGCTACGACGGCAGCGCGGGCGCACCCGGTCACGGGTACCAGGTCCACGTCGGCCCGATGTACTCCGATGTACTCCGATGTGCGGGGCTCCGTCACGCTCAAGACAGCGGACCCCCACGACCAGCCGGCGATGGTGCCGTACAACGGCGGCGAGACCTCGCCGGGCACAACGGTCACGACCGATGACGAGATCCGCGACTGGGTCGCCCGCGATGCGGAGACCGCCCTGCACCCGTCGTGCACCGTGCGGATGGGCGTGGTCGATGCCTCGGCGATGCCGGCCTAACCGCCCCTGATGTCCAGCGCGCGGCCCCAGCGCAGGACCCGGACCGACACGAGCACCCCGAACGCGGCGATGACCAGGATGGCCGCCGCGGCGACTGAGGCGTCCAGGTCCCCGCCGCCGAACTCCGAGTAGACGACGAGTGGCAGCGTCTGCGTCCGGCCCTCGATGTTGCCCGCGAACATGATCGTGGCGCCGAATTCGCCCAGGGCCCGCGACCAGCTCATCACGGCGCCCGCGGCGAGAGCCGGCCCGGCGAGCGCTGCCGTGACCCAGCGGAAGACGGCCCGCTCGCTGGCCCCGTCGACCCGCGCCGCATCCTCGATATCTCGATCGACGGCCGCGATCCCGGCCCGCGCTGAGCGGACGAAGAACGGCGCCGCGACGAAGGTCTGGGCGAGGATCACGGCCAGCGTCGTGAACGGGATGACGATACCGAAGACGTCGAGCGCTTCACCGACGAGGCCGCGTCGACCGAACACGAAGAGCAGCGCGAGGCCGGCCACGGACGGCGGCAGGACGATCGGCAGATCGACGATCGTCTCGACGAGGGACGACCCGCGGAACGATCGACGCGCGAGGACGTAGGCGAGCGGCGTCCCGAACACGAGCGTCAATGTGAGGCTCACGGCGGTCGTGGTCAGGCTGAGCGCCAGCGCATGGAGCACGACCTGGCTCGTGAGCGCGGCCCACAGGCCGCCGCTGAGCAAGGCGCGCAGGACGAGTGCCCCGACCGGTACCGCCAGGAACAGGACGAGCGGCGCGGTGAGCGCCGCCAGCGCTCTATGGTGCGTCGCGGTCCTCACGATGGTGGGACGAACCCGGCGTCGGCGAGGATCGTCTGGCCGATCGGCCCGGCGAGCCACTCGAGGAACGCATGTGCGGCGGTCGCCTGCGCCGTCCCCTTGATGACGACCCCGGCGTAGATGGCCCGCACGTTGGCCCCGGGCGGGATCGGCACCTGGTTCACCTTGTCCGACGCGGTCGCGTCGGTGGCGTAGACGATCGCCGCGTCGCCTTCGCCGAGCTCGATCTTTGCGACAACGGCCTTGACGTTCTGTTCCTTCGAGACGACGTTCGCGGCGTA
Source organism: Candidatus Limnocylindrales bacterium (assembly GCA_038915165.1). Lineage (GTDB taxonomy): Bacteria > Chloroflexota > Limnocylindria > Limnocylindrales > CSP1-4 > SPCO01. The sequence continues at coordinate 4,219 of JBCLDE010000094.1, read as the reverse complement.
GGCCGAGGCGAAGCCATGCGGGTAGCCCGGCAGCGCGGCCAGCTTCGCGATCACCTGGTCCGCGTAGCGGGTGACCGGCACGTCGGCGCCGGCGGCGACGATCTTCATGCCGGGTTTCGCGAGGTCGACCGGCGAGACGACAGCGGTGGGAGCGTCCTTCGGGACGATGATCGTCAAGGTGTTGCCGGCGAAGTCCAGCGCGGGGCCATCGGTCAGGCCGGCCTCGACGAGGGCCTCCGGGTTCTGCCGGTCGGCCGACAGGAAGATGTCGGCCGGCGCGCCCTGCTCGATCTGAGTCCGCAAGGTCGCCGACGAGTCGGTGGCGATCGTCAGCGTCGTGCCCGGGACGGCCGCTTCGTACGCTGCCTTCAGCGACTTGAGGGCACCCTTCAGCGACGACGTGCCGTAGATCGTGAGTTCCGCTTTTGCCGCCGCCGATGCGGTCGCGACGACTGTTGGAACCGATGTGGCAGCCGACCCTGCGGAGCACGCGACGACCACGAGGGCGACCGACAGGAGCAAGAAGCCTCGGGTCCGATTCAACCCGGCGCCCCGCTCGTTCAACCCGGCGCCGCCCTTGTTCAACCGGCGCCGCCTTTGGCGGACGGGACTTCGATGATGACGTTCGTCGCCTTGACCACCCCGATCGCCTCGTCGCCGACCTTGAGCCCCAGTTCGTCGACGGCCTCGGCGGTCATGAGGCTGACAATGCGATGCGGGCCTGCCAGGATCTCGACCACGGCGGCGACCCGGTCCTGCTCGATCCGGGTGACGATCCCCGCGAAACGGTTGCGCGCCGACCCCGCGACGATCGGCCGGTCCGTCTCCGCCCGTCGCCGTTCGGCCAGCAGGCGCGTGATCTCCGACAGGTCGACCAGGCGTTGCCCGCCCGCGGACCGCTGCATCCGCACCCGGCCGTCGCTCTCCCAACGACGGAGCGTCTCGACCGTCACGCCCAGCATCTCGGCAGCCTGACCGACCCGGATCAGGGTCGTCCCTTCGTTCGTGTCTCGCGTCATCACTCTGTCCAGCTGATCAGATACCTATTGATAGTCCTTTGGAATGGAGACTATACCGCGGTATTGCGACAATTCATGGGACGGCGAGACAGGAGCACGGCTGCCGCCGCGCAACATCGCCTCGGGGGGTCGCCGGATCGGTGTCGCCCAGACGCTTACGGCGCAAGGCCGCCCGGTCGCAATCTGGCCCGCTCGTCCCTACCTGCCGAGTTCGAATCGCTCCGTCGCGCGTTCGGCCAGTTCGCGCCCGATGGCGAGTGACGCGGTCGCCGCCGGCGATGGCGCGTTCCGCACGTGCAGGACATGTCGCGTCCCACCAAGGCGGAAGTCGTCGACGAGGGTCCCGTTCGGGTCGAGGGCCTGGGCCCGGACGCCGGACGGTCCGAACGTGATCTGGTCGGCCCGGATCTCCGGCACGAACTTGCGCATCTCCGCGAGGAAGGCGCGCTTGCTGATGTCGCGCCACATCTCCGCCGCGCCGGTCCGCCAGAACTTCGTGGCGAGGCGCAGGAAGCCGCGGTCGGTCAGCACGCTGGCCAGGTCGCGGGGGCTGATCTGGAGGCGTCGGTAGCCCTCGCGGGCGAAGGCCAGGACGGCGTTCGGGCCGGCCCACACCTCGCCATTCATGCGCTTCGTGAAGTGGACGCCCAGGAACGGGAAGCGCGGGTCTGGAACGGGATAGATGAGGCCACGGACCAGCCCGCGCGCGTCCGACGTGAGGGTGTAGTAATCGCCCCGGAACGGCACGATCCGCTCCTTGCCTGGATCGCCCGTCATCGCGGCGACGCGATCCGCGTGGAGGCCGGCACAGGCGATGATGTCGCGGGCGATGAGCGCGCCGCGGGTCGTTGTGAGGATCTGCTCGTTGCCGCGCTCGGTGATGCCGGTGACCTCGCGCGAGGTGTGGATGACCCCGCCGCGGGCGCGGACCTCGTCGGCCATGGCCAGCGCGACCCGCCGGAAATCGATGATGCCGGTCGTCGGACTCCAGAGCGCCTTGATGCCGGCGGCGTGCGGTTCGATCTCTCGCAGGCGCTCGGGACCGACGACCTCGAGCCCCGGGACGCCGTTCGCCTCGGCCCGTTCGCGCAGGCTTTCGAATCGCTCGAGCTCGGTCTCATCAAGGGCGACGACGACCTTACCGCACGACTCGAATGGGATGCCGTGCTCCGTGGCGAAGGTCTGGACCGCGGCCTTGCCCTCCCGACATAGGCGCTCCTTGAGCGAGCCCGGCGTGTAATAGAGCCCGGCGTGGAGGACGCCGCTGTTGTGCCCGGACTGGTGCGTCGCGAGTTCGGCCTCCTTCTCCAGGATGGCCAGCCGCAGGTCGGGGTGGCGCTCCAGCAGGCGATAGGCGGTTGCGAGGCCGACGATTCCGCCACCGATGATGGCCAGGTCGACGCGGTCGACCTCCGTCACGCGCGCGGACGCCGCGGGCTCGGCGAGTGCCGCGGACGCCGCAGGCTCGGCGGTCCCGGCGGGCGGCTCGGCGGGCCCGCCACTCACGCCTGGGCCTCGACCGGTCCGACCGGCGGGAAGGGCAGGCCGGCCGCCTCACCGAGGCCGACCAGCGCGGTGTGGTGGCGCCCGTCCAGGACGACCCCGCGTCGATCGCTCAAACGCTCCGCTTCCGCCTCCGGTTCGCCCGGGATGAGGACCCGGCCGCGGGCACCCGGGGCGGTCGGGGCCGCGACGAGCGCCTCACACAGCGCCTCCAGGCGCGCTTCGAACGGCCCATCCGAGCCGTCCAGGACAGCCGGGTCGACGACCCAGAACGCCTGGCCGAGATCCGACGGAGCGCTCGTGCTGAACAACCCGATGATGGCCGGTCCAGAGGTCGCCCCGGCCAGGACGCCGGTCAGCATGTCGACCGCGAGCGCGAGGCCATAGCCCTTGTAGCCGGCGTGCGCCTCATCGCCCCCGAGCGGCAGGAGCGCCCCGGCCAGGGCAGCCTCCGGCGTGCGTGCAGGGTGCCCGTCGGCATCGATCGCCCAGCCTTCCGGGAGCGACTCGCCGCGCCGGGCCGCCACCTCGATCCGGCCGCGCGGGATGGTCGAGGTGGCCATGTCCAGGCAGAACGCCCCGAACCGTCCGGCGGGTGCCGCGATGGCGATGGGGTTCGTGCCCAGCAGTGGCTGGCGAGCGCGGGTCGGGGCCACCAGCGGCGACGAGTTCGTCAGGCTCATCCCGATCATCCCGGCTTGGGCCGCCCGCAGCGCATACCAGCCGGCGATCCCGTAGTGGTTGCTGTTGCGCAGGACGACGAGGGCCGAGCCCGCGTCCCGGGCGAGCTCCACGGCACGGTCCAGGGCGACCCGCGACGCGTGATGGCCCCACCCGTTGCGGGCGTCGTAGCGGACGAGGGCCGCCCGTTCCACCTCGGCCACCGGGCGGGCCGCCGGGTCCATGACCCCTGCCTGGACCAGGGCGAGGTAGTTCGGCAGCCGGGCCGTGCCATGGGACGGGATGCCTCGGCGGTCCGCGGCGACCAGGATCTCTGCCACGTCCGCGGCGACGTCGGGGGGTGTCCCGACGGAACGCACGAGCGCCGCCGTCCAGGCCTCAAGGTGTTCCGGCCGGAGGGCGACGCCATCGGGTGGATCGGGCAGGATGGGCACAGGTCGCTCAGCCCGGGGTCGGGGCGAGGTCGCGGATGGGCGTCTCGGCGCGGATGAGCCCCTCGTGCCGGGCGATCGATTCGGGGGCTTCGTCGGAGACGGCGCTGTGCGGGCCGCCGATCCCCGCGACCCCGAACCCTGGGCGGGTGACGCCGAGCGGGACCGTTCCAATCTGGCCCCAGTCGGTCGGTTCGTACGGCACAGCAAATCTCCCGGGCTGGTGGCGGTCGACGATCGTTGCCATGATGGCGGCCGATGCCCCGCTATGGCGGCCGATGCCCCGCGCCAGCCGGCCAGACGGATCTCGCTGAGGAGCGATGATGCAGCATCTGGCCGGTTCACCGGCCCCGATCTCGACGCGGACGGCCGTGAGGCGTTCACTGCGTCGGTCTGCCGCGCGTCGGGCACCCCGCCGATATCGCGGCCGACGCCGGCATGATCGGCCTGTCAGCGTCGCCCTGGCCGGATAGTCGCCGGAGGACTGGTAAGCCGACTTCAGCCTCGGTTTGCGGGGTTTGAGATGGCCTGGCAGGTCGGCCTGAGCGTGGGTCGGGGGCATCCGCAGTCGATCTGGCGTCCGGA
>JBCLDE010000093.1:0-6935 GCA_038915165.1 Candidatus Limnocylindrales bacterium | reverse complement strand
GAGGTCCTGATCACGACGGCCGCGACGGGGGCGGGCGTGCCGGAACTGCTGGCCGCCCTGGATCGCCATCGAGCAGTCGGTCGCGATGGGGCCGCTGCGCCCTCCGCCCGGCTCGCACGGGCCGAGGCACAGGTCTGGGCGATCCTGGGCGAGCGCCTGCGGGCCTTGCTCCTGGCGCCTGACCGGCGAGAGGCGACAGAGGCCGAGTTGGCAGCGGTCGCCGAGCACAGCCTGGACCCGTATTCGGCCGCGGACCGGCTGTTGGCGGGGCTGATCGAGCCGCGCCCGGAGCCATCGAGATGATCGGCCGACCATGCCGACCATGCCGACCATGCCGACCCGGCTCCACGGGCCGACGCGGCCGACCATGCCGACCCGGCGTGGCGGCCCCGGGTACGCTCTCGTGGTGACAGTCGAGCGGGTCTTCGTGGCGGGTGCGGGACTGATGGGCCACGGCATCGCCCAAGTCCACGCGGCGATCGGGCTGGACGTCGTGTTGTACGAACCGGACCTGGTCCGCGCCGAGGCCGGCCGCGACCGGATCGCCGGCAATCTGGGCCGGGCCGTGGACAAGGGCCGCCTTTCCGCCGACCAGCGCGACGCCACGCTTGCCCGGGTCCAGGCGACGGACGATCTGGCCCGCGCCGGGTCGTCCCACCTCGTCATCGAAGCCGTCTTCGAGGACCTCGCGGTCAAGCAGGACCTCTGGCGCGAGCTGGATCAGCACGCCGAGGAGGCGGCGATCTTTGCCTCGAACACGTCATCCATCGCGATCCATCGGCTGGCCGAGGCGGTCTCGGCTGAGCGCCGGCCGCGGTTCCTGGGGATGCACTTCTTCAGCCCGGTGCCGGTCATGCCGCTCATCGAACTGATCCGCAGCCAGGCCACCGCCGACGAGACTGTCGAAGTGATCCGGGCGCTGTCGACTGCGCTCGGCAAGCAGGTCATCGTGTCCGCCGATCGACCCGGATTCATCGTGAACCGGATTCTCATGCCGTTACTGGCAGAGGCCATGCACGCCCTGGAGCAGGGCGTTGGGTCGGCCGAGGACATCGATGCCGGGGCGCGGGTCGGTCTCAACCACCCGATGGGCCCGCTGGAGCTGGCCGACTTCATCGGTCTCGACGTCTGTCTCCAGATCATGCGGGTGCTGGAGGACGGTCTGGGCCTGGAGCACTTCCACCCGCCGCGTGTGCTCCAGGAGCTGGTCACTGCCGGTCACCTCGGCCAGAAGACCCGCCAGGGGTTCTACACCTACCCGCGACCACCGCGATGAGCTGGCCGCTGACCGACGAGGAGCGACTCCTCCAGGCGACGGCGCGCGAGTTCGCGCAGCGCGAGGTCGCGCCGACCGCCATCGAACGCGACGAAACCGAACGATTCGACCGGTCGATCTTCGAGCGGATGGGGGCGCTTGGCCTGACGGCCGCGCCGATCCCCGAGGCAGTCGGTGGGGCCGGCTTCAGCTACCTGGGCTGGACGCTCGTCATGGAGGAGCTGGGCGCGGCGGACATGGCGACTGCCGTGACACTGTCGGTCCACATCCTGTCGCAGTACCCGGTGGTCACATGGGGCACGGCGGAGCAACAGGCCCGCTGGCTGCCGCCGATGCTGGCCGGTGAGCGGCTGGGTGCATTCGCGCTGACCGAGCCACAGGCCGGCAGCGATGCGTCGGCGATCCGGACACGTGCCGAACGGATCGGGCCCGCCGATGCGCCGACGGCCTACCGCTTGACGGGCACGAAGATCTGGATCTCGAACGCGCCAGAGGCGGACCACTACCTGGTCTTCGCGACCCTGGATCCGGCCGGTGGCTCGAAGGCGATCTGCGCGTTCCTGGTCCAAAAGGGGACGCCCGGCTTCCGCTTCGGCGCCCACGAGAAGAAGATGGGGATCCGCTCGTGTCCGGCCGCGGAACTCGTGTTCGATGGCGCCGAGGTCCCGGCCGCCAACCGTCTGGGCGCGGAAGGCGATGGGCATCGCATTGCATTGTCGGCGCTTGGTGAGGGTCGGATCTCTATCGCGGCCGCGTGCGTCGGCATCGCGCGGGCGGGTCTCGAGGCGGCCACGCGCCACGTCAGTGATCGGAAGGCGTTCGGCGGTCCGCTGGCCGATCAGCAGGGCGTCCGGTTCATGCTCGCCGAGATGGCGCGGGAGGTCGCCGTCGCGCGGGCCGTGACGCGCGTCGCAGCGGCCGCCAAGGATCGTGGCGAGCCGATCGGCGAACTGTCATCGATCGCGAAGTGGACCGCGTCGGACGCCGCGATGCGCGTGGCCACGGACGCGGTCCAGCTGTTTGGTGCCAGCGGCTACTCTCGGGAAACCGGCGTGGAGCGGCTCATGCGCGACGCCAAGGGCGCCCAGATCTACGAGGGCACGAATCAGATCCACCGTCTGATCGTGGCCGACGAGCTCCTGCGAGGCCTCTCAGCCGGGTCGAGCTGAGCCGGAGCCGGAGCCCGATGCGGCTCAGCGGAGGCCCGAGCGGGCTGCCCGATGCGGCTCAGCCGGAGCCCGATGCGGCTCAGCGGAGGCCCGAGCGGGCTGCCCGATGCGCGCCTGATCCCGGGGGCCGCAAGCCGTCCGGTTTTCCCATCCGGCCCTATGTGCAGGGCGTGCACCTTCGGCGTGCTGTCCGCGCCGCGAACGCGTGATGGCTTCGGTGGCTACGCACGTTCTGTGCTCGATCGTTGCCCGCCCTGGGCAGTTCGGGGGCGTACGACGCGCCGAATGGGCGATAAACCCGCGCCAAGGTGCACCCCTTGCACCGATGGCATGAAGCTCAACGCGTGAACGCTTCCCGTCGGTCGGCGCAGCCAAGCTCGCATCCCACGTCCGTCGACGGGCAACTTCGACCGCAACACGGTCACAAACGCCGCGACGGCCCGCCGATTGCTTCGGCTATCAGCGATCACCACCCAACTTCCGATCGCCACAGGGTCCCAGCCGCGGTCTCGAGCGATCTTGGCAGCAAGTCGGTGCTTCTTGTCAAGGGTGCCGATGAGCTCGTTGATGTCCACGACCTCGGTTTTGAGCTCGATCACGAGCAGGATCCGCCGCCCCGGATGCCACGCGAGGACATCGATGATCCCGCGTTCGCCATAGATCGAGAAGGAGACCTCCGGTTCAGCGTTCCAGCCATCGAGACCGTTGAAGAAACGCGCCATGGATTCGTGCATCGCGGCGTGACGGACGTTGACGAGTCGCGCAAGGTCTCCGCCCTGCCAGCGCACGATGGTGTCCAGGCGAGCGTCGAGCGCTCGCGCGACGGCCCGGATCTTGCCGAGTGGGATCGTCGTCAGACGGCCTCGCTCGATCCGCATGACGGTCCAGCGCGACACGCCGGCTCGATCAGCGAGGTCGCTCTGTCGCCAGCGCTTGCTGGCCCGGATGTTCCGGAGCGTCCATCCGATCCCTTGATCGTCCATGGGCCGGAGTCTGGCGATCGGCGCTCACCTGGCGGTTATTCGGCCGAGGTGTAGATTTGGACCATGACCCAGCCCTTCCCCGGCCCGAACGGCCACGTCTACCTTGTCAGTGCCGCCCGGACGCCCATCGGCAAGTTCGGTGGTGCCCTCGCATCTGTGCCGGCGACCGAGCTCGGGGGCGTCGCCATCCGTGCCGCCGTGGAACGAGCCGGCCTCGACCCGGCGACTGTGCAGGTCGACGATGTCCTCATGGGCCAAGTCCTCCAGGCGGGCGCCGGCCAGGCCCCCGCCCGCCAAGCAGTCCTCAAGGCTGGCCTGCCCGACACGACGTCGGCGACGACGATCAACCGCGTGTGCGGGTCCGGCCTCAAGGCGATCATGCTGGCGGCGGCGGAGATCCGGGCCGGCGATGCTGAGCTTGTCATCGCCGGTGGCATGGAATCGATGAACGGAGCGCCCTATCTCCTGCCGGGCGCCCGCTTCGGCTACCGGCTCGGGAACGCGATCGTGGTCGATTCGACCGTCAACGATGGGCTGTGGTGCGCGATCGAGGGATGCCACATGGGTACCCACGCCGAACGCGTCGCCATCAAGGATCGGGTGAGCCGCGAGGACCAGGATGCGTTCGCCCTGGCCAGCCATGAGAAGGCGATCGCCGCCATCGACGCCGGCCGCTTCGACGCCGAGATCGCGCCGGTCACGGTCCGCGACGCGAAGGGCCGCGAGACGATCGTCACCACCGACGAAGGCCCTCGCCGCGACTCGAGCCTGGAAGCCCTGGCCCGACTGAAGCCGGCCTTCGACCTGCCCGAAGGCGAGGACCGCGCCGATGCCACCGTCGGCACGGTCACCGCCGGGAACGCGCCGGGTATCACCGATGGTGCGGCCGCCACCGTCGTCGCCTCCGAACGGGCCGTCGAGCGGCTGGGTTTGACGCCGCTGGCCCGGATCGTCGGCTATGCCCAGGCCGAGGTGGCGCCCAAGTGGCTCTTCCTGGCGCCGGTGGAAGGCGTCCGCCGGCTGCTCGGCCGGATCGATCTGCCCATCGAAGCCTTCGACCTCATCGAGATCAACGAGGCGTTCGCCGCCCAGACCCTGGCCGACGGCCGCGAGCTTGGCTTCGATTGGGACAAGGTCAACGTCAATGGCGGCGCGATCGCCCTTGGCCACCCGATCGGGGCGAGCGGGGCGCGCATCGTGGCCACGCTCCTGCACGAGCTCGTCCGCCGACAGGGACGCTACGGCCTCGCGACGCTGTGCCTGGGCGGCGGCGGGTCTGTGGCCATGGCCGTCGAGCGCGTGTGACCCGGTGCCGGCGACCGCGTCTGAGCCCGGTCTGGCTGACCGTCAGCTGCGTTCCTCGACGAGCACATCGACCGCCGCACGCGTCGGGGCGTGGCCGGCGAGTGTAGGGATTGACGCGCCCGGGAGGAGCGCCGTCTCGCATAGGCTTATCCTTGACCCATGACCGAGACGCAGACCACGACCAACGTCGACACGCCGACCTTCCGCCACTTCATCGCCGGGGAGTGGACCGACTCGACATCCGGCGCCACGTTCGAGAGCCGCAACCCGGCCGACACGCGCGACGTCATCGGCCGGTTCCAGCAGGGGTCCGTGGCGGATGTCGCCATGGCCGTCAAGGCGGCGGAGGCCGCGTTCCCGATGTGGCGACGCACCCCGGCGCCCAAGCGTGGCGAGATCCTGTACGCGTTCGGGGCGCTCATGGCCCAGCACAAGGAACGGCTCGCGAGGGCGATGACCCGCGAGATGGGCAAGGTCCTGACCGAGGCCCGCGGCGACGTCCAGGAAGGCATCGACATCGCCTACCTGATGGCTGGTGAGGGCCGCCGGATGGCCGGCGAGACGGTCCCCTCGGAGCTGCCCGACAAGTGGGCGATGAGCATCCGTCAGCCGATCGGCGTGGCCGGCATCATCACGCCCTGGAACTTCCCGATGGCCATCCCGTGCTGGAAGACCATGCCGGCACTCGTCACCGGCAACACCGTGGTCTTCAAGCCGTCATCCGACACGCCGCATTGCGCGACGCTGCTCGTCGAGCTGATGGCCGAGGCGGGCTTCCCGCCCGGCGTCGTCAACCTCGTGACCGGAGCCGGCGGAGTGGTCGGTGACGCGATCGTCGACAGCCCAGATGTGGCGGTCATCTCGTTCACCGGAAGTTCGACCACCGGCAAGCGCATCGCGGAGCGGGCCGGCCGCCGGCTCAAGCGTGTATCACTGGAGCTGGGCGGCAAGAACGGCGTGGTCGTCCTGGCCGATGCTGACCTGGACCTCGCGGCCGACGGGATCCTGTGGTCCGCCTTCGGGACGACCGGACAGCGCTGCACGGCCTGCTCGCGGGTCATCGTGGAGCGTGCGGTCGTGGATCCGTTGCTGGAGCGGCTGGAGCGGCGGACGCGCGAACTTCGTCTGGGCTCCGGGCTCGACCCGACGGTCGATGTCGGTCCGCTCATCAACGCCGGCGCGCGCGACAAGGTCGCCTCGTACGTCGACATCGGACGGACGGAGGGCGACCTCGTGGTCGGCGGCTCGGTCGCGAACAGCGGCGAGCTCGCCCACGGCCATTTCTTCGAGCCCACCATCTTCGCCGGGGTGGGGTCGATGGATCGGATCGGCCAGGAGGAGATCTTCGGCCCGGTCCTGTCGGTCATCCCGGTCGACGACTACGGGTCGGCGATGCTGGCCCTCAACCAGACCCGCTATGGGCTGTCGTCGAGCATCTTCACCCGTGACGTGAACACCGCGTTCCGGGCGATGCGCGACTTCGAGACCGGCATCGTGTACGTCAATGCCGGCACGACGGGGGCGGAGACGCACCTGCCGTTCGGTGGCTGGAAGGAGACCGGCAACGGCCACCGCGAGGCCGGCCACGTGGCGCTCGACACCTACACCGAGTGGAAGTCCATCTACGTCGACTTCAGCGGCCGTCTCCAGCGCGCCCAGATCGACAACCAGCCCAGCTGAACGCCGCGGGGTGCCCGGCAGGCGCCCGGCCGGCGCCCGGCAGGCGCTCGGCCGGCGGACCGCACATCTGGCTCCGGATCGCAACATGTGGCTCCGGATCTGTGCTCCGGATCGCAACATCTGTGCTCCGGATCGCAACATCTGTGCTCCGGATCGCAACAGTCTGGCTCCCTGAGGCGGCGTGGGGTCCCGGCTATAGATCGGGCGCCTATTCGTTGGGACGCCACGTCGCCGGACCTCCCATCCAGTCTCCGACAGATTAGTAGGGACCGAATCCGGGCCCGCACGCCCGAATTCAGGCTTTCACGGCCGCCTGCAGCCCCGCGCTGAGCGTGGATCTGCCGCCATGACCCGCACCGCGGGCCCGAGCTCCTTGCTACCAGTCTGTGCGCGACGATCTGGGAGAGGCGCGGCAGCAGCGCCCGTCGTCGATAACGGGTGTGGGAAGGACACGGCTCCGGTGCAGGTCAACGAGACACGGGTCCTGGACGGGCACCTCACCGACCATTTGTCGATCGGTGA
>JBCLDE010000092.1:0-7298 GCA_038915165.1 Candidatus Limnocylindrales bacterium | reverse complement strand
ATGACCTGATAGTGCGGCGGTCCCACATAAGGCGGTCCCGATGTTCTCTACGGACTCGACGCGCCCCATCGGCCGACGCGCTGCCGACTTCGCCGCCGAGCTGGCGGGACTGATCGAGGTCGGTGGCCAGCCGGCGGACGTCACGGGCTCGCGGCCGACCTAGAGGGCTGCCCGGATCGCCTCCGCCTCGGGGTCGATGCCCATCGCCTCGAACAGCGCGAGCGCCCGACGCAGCGCCTCGTCGCCCTCGGCCGTGCGCCCAGCGGCGCGCAGCGCTTCACCCCAGCCACGCAGGACGCGGGCAAGGTCGGGCCGCGCCCCGAGCTCCTCGAGGATGGCTGAACTGGCCGCAAAGTCCGGGAGCGCGGCTGCCGCTTCGCCACGCCAGGCCGTGGCTTCGGCGCGCTTCCGGAGGATGCCCGCCTCACCGTAGCGATTACCGATGGATCGGGCGGTGGCGAGCGAGTCGTCCCAGTCGCCTGCGGACGCTGCGACCTCGCCCAGTGCGGCCGACGTAGAGCCGAGCCAGGCCTGGAGGGTCGGGCGCCAGACCATTCGATCGACGACGAGTGCGATCTCCTGGCCCCGATGAAGCGCTCGGCTGGCCTCATCGAAGCGACCCTGCCGATGGTAGACATCGCCCAGCAGCCAGGAGCTAAAGACGACGCAGGCCATGGCGCCCGTCTCCTCGGCGCGGGCCACGCAGGCCTGGGCAAGGGGGATGGCCTCATCGAGCTGTCCGCGCGCTGCGCGAAGCCAGGACTGGGCGAGCTGGGCGTCGAGCTGGGCGATCACGTCGCCGCTCGCCGCCAGCTCGGTCGCGTTGCGAGATGCCACCTCGGCCTTGTCGAACTCGCCAAGGTTGGCGTAGCCGATGGCGAGGGCACCCCGCGCGAACGCGGCCCCGATGAAGTCCTGGCGCTGTTCCAGGAGCGGGACCGCCTGCTCGAGGGCCATGACGCCGTCACGGATGGGGCCGGCGAAGACCTGGGTGAGCCCGATGAGGGCGAGCGGCAGAGCCCGCAGCGAGGGATCGTGCAGGGTCTCCCCGATCTCGGCGACACGGTCCAACGAGCGCGTCACCACGTGATCCGAGGACGACTCGCCGCGCGCCAACCGTGCCAGAGCCAGGCCAAGATGCAGCGGGGCGATCAGGTCGAGATCGCCAAGGCGCTCGGCAGCGGGCAGGATGGCCTCGAGGTCGCTGATGAGGTCATCAGACGAGCGGAAGGCCACGCCGGCTTTGTGCCGGCCGAGCTCGATCTCGATCCGCCGGCGCAGGAGGCGCTTCTCCTCGGCATCGTCGGGCGGCGGGAGGAGCTTTGCCGCTCGATCGAACGCCGAGTACGCCTCGGTGATGGCATTGCGCTCCAGGGCGAAGCGGCCCGCCGCCGCAAGGTACTCGAGCGCTTTCTCGGTGTCGCCGACCTGCTCGAAGTGCATCGCCAGGACGCCGGCCAGCTCGCTCCGCCGCTCCGGGTAAAGGACTTCGAGGGCTTCGCCGACCAGGCGATGGAGCTGCCGGCGTTCCTGCTTGAGGAGCGACTGGTAGGCGGCGTCCTGCACGAGCCAGTGGCGGAAGAGGTACTCGAGCTCGGGCCGGGAGGCGGCAAGCTCGATGAGCCCCTTCGCCTCGAGCGTGTCGAGCTGCGCTGCGCTGGCCATCACCGACCCTATGCGCTCGTCTCGGCCAGGACACGTTCGAGGACACGGACGGGGAACTGGCGGCCGATCACCGAGGCGACCCGCAGGCTCCTCTTGGCCGCATCGGGCAGCTGGTCGATCCGTGCGAGGAGGAGCCCGTGCAGCGTCTCGGGGATCTCGACCGACTCCACTTCGGCGGTGGCGATCCAGCGATCCGCGCGGCGCTCGATCACGCCATGCTCGATGAGCATCCGGATGACCTCCTCCACGAAGAACGGGTTCCCCTCGGCGCGGGCGAGGATCAGGTCGCGGACCCGATCTGGCAGGGACTCGATCTCGAGCAGATTGGCCACGAGATCCCGACTCTCGGTCGCCGACAGGGGCTGCAGGCGGATCTCCGTCAGGGCGGGGCCGAACAGCTCGCGCGCCGCGGCCATGAGCTTCCAGCCGGCCGAGTCCGTCTCGGCGCGGAGGGAGGCGATGAGGAAGACAGGGAGCTGGGCGGCCAGCGGCAGCACCTGGCGCATGAGTTCGACCGACGAGGCGTCGGCCCAGTGCACGTCCTCGCAGACCAGGACCACCGGCCCCCGCGCGGACAGGGCCCGAAGCAGGCGGTTGATCGACGCGACGTAGCGGCCCTGCATCGTCTCGGGGTCGATCATGGCCTGGGCGGCTTCCTCGGGATGGAGTGGCAAGCCCAGAAGATGCGCGAGGAAGGGCGCCGTATCGGTGGCTTCGTCCCCGAGGAGTGCCGAGAGCTGGCGGTCGAGCGTGGCGCGCGCCTCGGATTCGGAGGCCGCGAAGGGGAGTCGGAGGGTGAACCGAACGAGGTCGAGGAGGAGGTGATAGGGCAGGTTCCGGCCGTATGAGACGCAGCGACCCTCGATCCACGTCGGGTGGGCATCGCCGTCAGAGGCCGCGGCGGGCCCATCGGCTGCCCCACGGCCCGTCGCAAACCGCTGGAATTCGGCCAGGAGTCGGCTCTTCCCGATGCCCGGCTCGCCCACCAGGAAGGCGACCCGGCCGCGACCCGCCGCGACCACACCGTAGAGCGATCGCAGCGTCTCCAGCTGGCTGTCACGCCCGACCATCGGGCTCGCCAGGCCGGCCCGCTCGAGACCCCGCCGGCGATCCGGGACGGCCTTCGGCGCCAGCACCCGGTAGGCGTGGACGGGCTCGGTCTTGCCTTTCACCACGATCTCGCCGAGATCCTCGACGTCGAACGCGTCGGCCACGAGGCGATGGGTGCTGGCCGTGATCAGGACGGTCCCCGGCTCCGCGGCTGCCTGCATCCGCGCCGCGACGTTCATGGCGTCACCGAGGGCGGTGTACTCGTAGCGGAGGTCCGATCCGACGTTGCCGACAACGACCGGGCCGCTGTTGATCCCGGCCCGGATCCGGAAATCGAGACCATGCGTGGCCCGCAGCTGCCGTGAGAACTCCTCGATCGCGACGATCATCTCGAGCGCCGCATGCACGGCCCGGTCCGGGTCGTCCTCATGGGCGATCGGGGCACCGAAAAAGGCGAGCATCGCGTCGCCCTGGAGCTGGGCGATCGTGCCCTCATAGCGGAAGACGGCCTTCGACATGTGGTCGAAGGCTTCATTCATCATCGCGGTCCAGTCCTCGGGATCCATCCGCTCCGCGAGTGCCGTGGAACCGACGACGTCGGCGAAGAGCGCGGTCACCGGCTTGCGCTCGCCGGTCAGTTTAGCCGCGCGCATCTTCTCGATGAGCGGCGACGGTGCTGCGGCGGACAGGCGAGCCTGGCGCGCCTCGTCCGTCTCGGTCGGCTCGCCGAGCGCCAGTCCGCAGCTCGCGCAGAATCGAGCGTCGCCGGGGACCGGAGCCTCGCAGCGCGGGCAGGACAGTGGCAGGGACTCGACCGTCATTCGACCGGCATCGTAGCACCGACATCCCCGTTTCCGGGTGCCCGCCCTCGCCGCGAGGTCGCATGGAGGTGTGCGCGGATACGTCAGGTCCTCGACCCCGCCTGTCGCCGCGTCGATCGCGCCGGCCCTGAGAGGGACGACCGCAGGCCATCAACACTATGGCAACATCGTATGGGAGGGCCCGTTTCACACGCCCACAGCGAGGCCGGGTGCTTCTGGCGTCCCCAACCGATGGCACCACTTGGCGGTCACCCGGCTCCCGCCCGGGCCACCCGGCCCCGCGGGCAGGCGACCGGTACGGCTACGCGGTCAGATCCGACACCAGCTTGCCGAAGAGTGCGAACTGGCGCTCGAGGCCCGCGCCGATGTATGCGCCCACGACACCAAAGTTGAGAACGACGAGGCCCGCCTGGGCGTTGTAGCCCAGGAACTCGTCGCTGCGGCGCACGCGATCGAGCTTCTCGGCCTCGCCGCGGAGGAGCACGAAGCCATCCAGGTCGCCCCCGTGCGGCTCGAGCTGGACCGCCTCGAAGCTCTCGATCTCGCCCTGCTCCTGGAGCCGGCCGAAGTACCCGAGCACCTCGTTGAAGAGGGCCAGCCCTCGCTGCTCGCGGCCCGGAATGGTCGGCCCATAGCCGACGAAAAGGGCGGCATCCGCCATGCTCCACCTCCTGTTGAAAGTTCGGCGGGCCGGGCTCGCCAGTGGCACACCGCGGGCGGGGTGAGGACCGCTCGTCAGTGCCTCCCATCGGTGTCTCGCTCAGTTGTACTCCGCTGTAGGCCCCGTGTCTACGGGCTTATCCACAGTCGGCCAGCCTCACCTCCTGCCGGTACTGTCGGTGGCGAGATCCGGAACCAAGTCCTCGCGCCGGACCCAGGACCTCTCGGGGAGGACGAGGCTCCAGTCTGCGGTCGTCCCGGTGCTGGGAGCCGGTGGCTCCGGGCTTTCTTCTCGTTCGTGCTGTCCACAACCCACACCATGGCAAGATGGTGGCGGTTGACCGGCGCTCGCTCGATCGCTGCTCTGCGCTTGTCCTGCGCAGCTCCGTCAGACGTGCCGATGCAACAGGTCCGGGTCCCCCGGCGCGTCTGGCGCGTCAGACTCTCTTGGTGGCTGCCCCCAGCCCATATGTTCCGCCTCGTTCTTGGCGAGGTTGAGGTGCACCACCTCGTGCTCGACGTTGGCGATCGCAGACGCGGGAACAAATAGGGGGGCGGCGAGAACCCCTCTCGACGCTAGCACGTAGTTCTGGCCCACCTCTTGCACCGTACCGAACGGGCGCCCGTCGTTCCCGACGATCGCCCAACCAGCCTTCAGGTCTGTCATGCGCATCGGCCATGGACCTCCGCTCAGCTCAATGGCGCCTACCTTAGATGAGGCGGGGTCGGCCCGTCGCCGAGCACGAGCGTGGGATCGTGACGCATGTGGCGACGGGCGGCGACGGGAAGGCGGGCGGCCTCGACATGATCAACCGAGCGGAGGGATGAACCACGATGGACGACGGCGCGCGGCAGCACATCCGCACCCTGGACGGCAGGACGATCGAGATACTCGCGACACCCCCCGCCATCGGATGGACGCTCCTCTTCCACGGGGGCACCCCGATCGCACCGGTCTCGTTCGCGCCGCTCGAGGCCGCCGCCGCCGCGCGAGGGATACGGGTGGTCCAGTACGCCCGCCCTGGCTATGCCGGCTCCGAGCGCCGACCGAACCGGAGGGTCGCCGACGCTGCCGAAGACGTCGCAGCCATCCTTGACCGACTCGGAGTGGAGCGTTGCCTGACCCTGGGCTGGTCGGGCGGCGGACCCCATGCGCTCTGTTGCGCCGCGCTGCTCCCGGGTCGGGTGGCAGCGGCTGGAACGATCGCCAGTGTCGCCCCATATGGCGCCGAAGGCCTCGATTGGGTCGCCGGCATGGGCGCCGAGAACGTCCAGGAGTTCGGGGCGGCGATCGCCGGCCCGGAGGTGCTGCGGGCCTTCCTCGAGGCGTGGGCGCCGAGCATTGGCTCGGTTACGGCCGAGCAGGTCGCGGCGGAACTCGGGGACCTCATATCGGAGGAGGACGGCGATGCCCTGACCGGGGAATTCGCGGAGTTCATGGCCGAGAGGTATCCGGCGCGCCCTGTCAGCGGGGATCTGGGGCTGGTACGACGACGACCTGACCTTCGTCTAGGACTGGGGCTTCGACCTCGAGTCCATTCACGTGCCGGTGACGGTCTGGCAGGGTGAGCACGATCGGATGGTGCCCCTCGCCCACGGCCGCTGGCTGGCTGCCCACATCCCGGGCGTCCGGCCGCGACTCCTGCCGAACCATGGCCACCTCTCGCTTGCGGTGGCCTCGCTCGACCGCATCCTCGACGACCTGCTTGAGCGCGCGCTCGGCGAGGTTTGATGCCTGCACGCCCCACACTCCCACAGCCGGCGGTCGGCGAGGAAGTAGGCGCGGTCAGAGCCGCACCGGGGGCAGCGGAAGCCGTCCGGCCAGCGGGTCTCGACGAGGTAGCGCAGGCACGCCTCGTCGTCAGGGAAGCGCCGGTAGAACTCGGCGAGGGTACGCGGGTAGTCGCCGGGGTTGTGAGCGCCCATCCCGCCGGACACTACATCTGGTGGTGACCTGATTCAAGGGGATAAGCATGATCCAGCTTTTCCGATCCCTGAACGGTTACCTTGTCCCTGGTCGGACTTGCACGACGCCGCAAAGAGCACGGGCAGAGCCCAAAGGAATGATCGAACGTCCGGGAACGCGTGACTACCATGTTCTTGGCTCAGGCTTTCTCGCCGATGACGAACTGTGTGACGTTCTGGAAGTAGCGGGGCCCGCCCCCCTTGGGCCACATCGCCTCGTACACCGCCGCCTTTGCCTCATCGCGACGGTCTGCAGGGAGTCGCGCGGTCGTTACCCCGGCGAGGACATCCCACGCTGCTTCGAAGGAATCGAAGGTGAACCCGAGTGTCTCCGTCTCGAGCTTCGCCTCGATCCCCGCTTCGTTCAGCGCGCGAAGAAACGGGGTGGCATCGGCCATCGCTCCGGGACCCACACCGTCCACCGGTGGTTTTGGTGCGAAGCTTCCTGCCATCGCCTGGAACTTGACGATGTCGGAGCGATCCGGTCCGGCCCAGAACGCGGCGACCAGCTTCCCTCGGGAGCGCAGGACGCGTGCGAACTCGCGAGCAGCCGCGTCGCGGTCGAGGCTGTACATCAGGCTCAGCGAGGCGAGCACGCGATCCATCGAGCTGTCTTCGACCGGTAGCGCTTCCGCTCTCCCCTCGATGAAGGTCACGTTGGTCACCCGAGCTGCCAGCGAGCGCTGCCTTGCGATACCGAGCATGAGCGGACTGACATCAACTCCCACGACGTCACCGCCTGGGTGGACGAGGGTGGCAGCGCGCAGTGCGACAGCGCCGGTGCCGGTACCTACGTCCAACACCCGCATCTTCGGCGACAAGCCCGACCGCAACAGGACGTGATCGACGACCGGGATGAATCGCACGTCAACCTCTTGGGCGTAGACGGGCATCATCCTGTCCCACACATCGATCTGCCAGGCCAACCCTTCCGCCTCACGACTCTCCCGCGCATTCGTCATGCCATCTGCTCCTCTGCTCGAGTTCGACGATCATACTTGCCGGAGCCCGGAGCCCGGAGCCCGTCAACGAGTTTGAGACACGAACGCGCACAATTTTAAACCGAACTTCCACGCGCTGACTCGCCCGTCCTGAGCACGGCTCCCATGCTGTTCGTGCGGCAGTGTGTCCTGATGA